>JBEKOV010000032.1:0-30106 GCA_049521415.1 Chthoniobacteraceae bacterium | reverse complement strand
AGGTGCCCCGGTGCTTGGGAAAGCAATGAGCGATGCGATTGTATTGCTCCGAGTTGATTTGCATCCCTGATCATCTCAAATCATTCCAGAATGTCGAGCTTTTACCTTAACAGGCCCTAGTTCTTCGATTTCCTGTTGTGTGGATGTCGCTGGCATTGGTCGCTTGGTAATTTGGAAACCAGCGAAAATTACGCGCCGCGAAAAAAGGGCAAGAGAAAAAGCATCGCCTCCCAATATATGTCCCATGGAGCCCGTGCGTCCCATCCCCCCTCCGCCCGCCCTGTTATCCCGGCTCTCCGTAACTCAGTCCTATCTCCGCCCGCCACCGGTCCAGCGTGCGCATATTCCCAAACGAATCTGCCCAAGACATCGCCGGCGACTCCAGCGCCTCGATCGATTCCGCCACCGCATCCGCCTCCAGCGCATAAAGGCTCAGGTCCGTGCGCACCTTCACCTCCTCCGGTTGTCCGCCCTCCCGGCGCACGATCAGCACGGTTTCGCCCGGCTCGCCACCGTTGATCACCCACGGGCTCGGCACGTCGATCCGCCCTTCCTCGCCGTAAATGCTCACACCGTTCTCCATCGGTACGCGGACCCCGCACGCTACCTGCGCCAGCATCCCGTTCGGGAATTTCAGCACCGCGACCGCAAATTCATCCACGCCCGTCTCCCCGATATTCCCCACGCCCTTGACCTCCTCCGGATCGGCGAATCGCGCCCCCTCCACCGCACCGGCCACAAGCCGCGACAACGACACGCAATAACATCCCACGTCCATGATGCCCCCGCCGCCCAACGCACGGCTCAGCAGCCGCCCCTCGGGCTCCCACGCCGCCCGGAATGAAAACGCCGCCTGCACCAGCCGCACTCTCCCGATCCGCCCTTCGCGGATCAGCTCCAACAGCCGCGCCGTCTGCGGATGGCAGCGATACATGAACGCCTCCATGAGAAAAACGCGCGCCTCCTGCGCCGCCGCGATCACCGCCGCCGCCTCGATCGCATTCATCGTCAGCGGCTTTTCGCAAAGCACATGCCTGCCGGCGCGCGCCGCGCGGATCGCCCACTTCGCATGCGCCAGATGCGGCGTCGAAATATAAACTGCCTCCACCTCCGCATCCGCCAGCAGCGTTTCGTACGAGCCATATGCCCGCGCCGGATATTCCGCCGCGAATGCCCGCGCCGATTCCTCCGTCCTGCTTCCCACCGCCACCAATTTCCCCGTCCGCGAATCTCGCAATCCCCGCGCAAACTTCCGAGCAATCGCCCCGGTCCCGATAATTCCCCAGTGAAGTGTCGTTTTCATATTAATCCCAGGATTTGAACCCATTGTCTAAGGCAGCAAATATCCTCAATTAGCAATCACAGATTAGCCGCCAGGCCCTGAGCCTGTCGAAGGGCAATTAGCCATCTTCCTTCACCCCCATCACCACCCTCGCCGTCCGTTCCGTCGCGCCTTCATGCGCCGCCACAATGCCCATCGCCCTCTTCGCCATCGCTTCGCGCCGCACCCCATCGCGCAGCAATCCCGCAATCGCCACCTCCAGCCCCGCCTCATCCGGCGCCTCCATCGCCGCCTCCTCCTCGATCATTCGCGAAACCACCGCCCGAAAATTCTCCATGTGCGGCCCGATGACCACCGGCTTCCCCGCGAATACCGCCTCGACCGGATTCTGCCCGCCCGTCGCCACCGGGCTCATGCTCTTCCCGATATACACCACCGTCGCCAACTCGTACCACGCGCGCAATTCCCCCGTCGTATTCACCAGCAGGCAATCGGGCGCAGCCGCCCGTTCCGCCTCCGCGGATCGCAATGCGAACGTCAGGCCCGCTTCCGTGATTTCCGCCGCCGCCTCCGTCGCCCGCTCCACATGCCGCGGCACGACGATCAGGAACAGTTTTGGAAATTCCCTCCACAGCCGCCCGCAGATGCGCGCCAGCATCCCTTCCTCGCCCGGGAACGTGCTCCCACCCAGCAATACCGATGCATCCGCCGGAACCGCCAGCCGCACCAGCAGTGCGCGGAACTGCTCCGCCCGATCGTCCCGCCGCGCCGGCTGGTCGAATTTGATATTCCCCGTCACACGGATCCGCGCCGCGTCCACTCCCAGCGATTCCCACCGCCGCACATCATCCGGCTCCTGCACCGAAATCACATCCAGCAGCCGAAAGATCGGCCCCGTCAAAAAGCGAAACCGCCGGAACCGCCCCTCCGACCGCGGCGATAGGCGGGCCACCAGCGCCGTCGGTATCCCGCGCGTCGCCGCCTGCGCCAGCAGATTCGGCCACACCGCCTCGATGAAAATCAGCCGCACGGGGCGGATCGCATTCAGCGCCTGCCGCGCCAGCGCCCATGCGTCGATTGGGTTGTAGACCGCCTCCAGCCATTCGCTCGCATTCTCCTCCGCCAGCGCGAACCCCGTCGAGGTCGTCGCCGAAAGCACCACCCGCAGCCCCGGCTCCAACTCCCGCATCTGCCGGATCAGCCGCAGCGCCAGCAGCGTTTCCCCCACGGAAATCGAATGCACCCACACACGGCCTCCGTCCGCCAGCCTTGGTCGCGTCGCGTCATCGTACCGCCCAAACCGCTGCCCGAACTTCCGCCGGTAATTCCCCCGTCGCATCATCCTGCGCGCCAATCCTGGCAGCATCCCCAGGAACACCAATGGGAAGCACACGTTGTAAATCAGCAGCGGCAGCGCCGCGGTTGGCTTTCGCCTGGGCGTAATCATCACGAATTCTCGGGCGCTTTCATTGCGCGCCCATAATTATTGCGTTCCAGCCTACGGCCAACAGTCAGGAATAAGCGAGACCTCAGCACAACTTCACAATTCTTGCTTTTCGACCGCTTTCAGAGAAGAGTCGGATCATGACCTGCAAAGTCAAAGTCGCCAATGGAGCTATTCCTTTACCGCCCGGCGTGGAATTGCCGGATGGAGCGGAAGTGCAGTTGATTTTGCCGGACTCGGCGTCGCAACCCTCTTCCTTTGCTGACCGCTACGCGGCGTACATCGGCGCGGCGGATGATTTGCCCGCCGATTTGTCAGCGAACCTGGATCACTACGTCCACGGGCACGGCAGGAAGTGAAGGCGGTCTTCGCGGATGCGTTTTATTTTGTGGCACTACTAAACCGTGCCGACCAGCACCACGCGAGGGTCGTCGCCACCGCGCGTCAGTTGCGTGAAAATCTCATCACCACCGACTGGGTGTTAATGGAATTCGCAGACGCGCTGGCCGAATCCGCCTGCAGGCGTTTGGTTGCGCCGTTCGTTCGCGAGATGTTCCAAGATCCGAAAGTTCAAATAATTGCCGCCACGGCAGACCTGTTTCAGCGCGCTTTGCGGCTCTATGAGGAGCGGCAGGATAAAAGTTGGACGCTGACCGACTGCACTTCGTTTGTAGTGATGCGAGATGGAAATATTATGGATGCGCTCACGGGCGACCACCATTTCGAGCAGGCTGGCTTCAAGGCCCTCCTAATTTGACCCGAAGCAACGCCACTTCCGTCGCTCCATATTTCCGCTCCCGCACCAATTCCCATCTGGTCCCCAGCGCCAGCGGCTGCCCTGGAATTTTCTCCAGGACAAAGATCCCACCCGGCGCCAGCGCCTCCGCCAGCGCCTGCGATGCCAGCAATTCCGGCGCAAAATCCCGTTCTCCCCGCGCTTTTGCGTAAGGCGGATCGGCGAAGATAAAATCGAACGCCCCCTTCGGCGCGAGCCGGTCCAGGTAACTGAACACATCCATCTCCTGCAAAACCGCGCCCGCGAGCCGCGTCTTCTCCAGGTTGCGCCGAATCGCCGCCATCGCCCGCTCCTCCTTCTCCACAAACACCGCCTCCCTCGCCCCGCGGCTCAGCGCCTCGATCCCCAGCGTCCCCGCCCCCGCAAATAAATCCAGTACCCGCGCATTCTCCAGCCCCGGCTCCAGGCTCGAAAAAATCGCCCCCTTCACCCGATCCATCGTTGGCCGGATATCGGTACGTGGCGCGATTAACGGAATGCCTCCGGCTATGCCTGCAATCACTCGCATGGGCGGAAAATTCGAAATTACGGAGGCGTAGCCTCCGGAGCCTCCGGCTTCGCTTTCTTCCCAAAGATCGATTTGAGCAAGTCCGTCATCTGGCCCTGGATCCTGTGTCCGAGTAGATTCTCCAGCAGGTTTGTCTTCGGATGGGTCAGCGTATTGCCGATTTGAAAATCAATATAATGCGAGTCGTCCGCCCCACCCGGCGTGAAATAATTCAGGATGAACGTCGGCAGCCGCTCGCTGATCGCTCCGTCAATCGTCAGCCGGGCATCCATGTGCAATTTTTCGCCGCTATCGATGGTCCCTTTCGCCGCCAGTTGCAGGTTCTGGGACTCGAGCAACAGTTGGTTCACATTCACCATTCCATTCACCACCGTCGCATCCGCGACCGCCGTTTTCAGGTTCAATTCGATCAAATCCGGAATCTGCAATCCCTGCCCCAGCATTTGCAGCAGCTCGATGTCCTGCATCCGCCCGCCCGCCAGCTCCAGGTGGGCCGTGCCGTTGAGGCTGCTCCTCTTGCCCGCATTGCCATTGAACTTCAGTTGCCCCTTCAGCGTCCCGGTCACTTCCCCATCCGGCTGCCCCGCATCCACCATCAACCGGTTCACATCCACCCCGTCAAACGTCATGTCCGCGCTGAACGGGCTGTGCCTCGTCTCCGTCGCCATCTGCGCGTCGCCGCGAATCTCCCCATTCCCCACCTCCGTCTGGAAGGAACTGAGCTTCAGTCTCCCATTCGCAAAACTCCAGTCCGTCTGCATATCATTAAAAAACGGCATGTCCCGCAGCGACACATACTTGCAGGACGCCGATCCTCCCGTCCCCGCCGCGCGCGGCTCCAGGCAATCGAATTGAACCCCTGCGAATTCCAGGGCTCGCATCCCCCGTTCATCCCAAAAATCGAACACCCCCTCGTTCACCGTCAGCTTGTGTACGCTGATCTGCCACTCCGGCGGGCGCGGGCCGGCCGGGCTGGCCGGGGTGGGTGCGGGCGTCGGCGCGCCCGGCGTCGGGCTCGCCTTCGGCCCGGGAGCCGGCGGCGGAGGCGTCACGCGGGGCAACTCCCACCGCCCGCTGGGAGATTGAAACCACTCCACGCACGGCTCGTTGAGCGAGACGTCGCTCACGTCCAGTTGCCGGTGGAACAGCCCCATCCACTTGAAATGCGCCGTAAAACTCGCCGCCTCCAGAAAATTCCCGGGCGCCGTCCCCACCTGCGGCACGGTTATCCCCGCCGCCTTCAGCCCGCCCCACGGCGTCACCGTCGTCGTCCCCAGGTGTACGGGCGCCTTCAGCCCGCTGCTTACGGCCTGCTCGATCCGTTTTTGCGTGCCCGCGGACTGCACATAGAGATTGATCGCCAGCACGCCCGCCCCCAGCAGCCCCACGATGGCGGCGGCCACTATCAGAAATCCCTTGATCAACTTGCGCACAGCGCGAAGAAACTAATGGGAGACTTTTGAAAATAAAGAGGAATTGGCGCGCCCCCTGTTGTAAGCGAACCTTTGGTCCCGCATGAGCCCCATCCTGGTCATCATCAATCCCACCGCCCGTAGCGAGCGCGCCAGGGCGCTCTGCCGCAAGATTGAGCACCTCTCCTCGCGCGCCTTCGTCCGCATCACCAACGGCCCCGGCGAGGCCAGCGCCCTCGCCCGCCAGGCCGTCGCCGATGGCTGCGAGCGCATCGTAGCCGCCGGCGGCGACGGCACGATCAATGAGGTGGTCAACGGCATCGCCGGCTCACGCACCGCCCTCGGCCTGCTTCCCCTCGGCACGATGAATGTCTTCGCCACGGAGCTGGGCCTCCCGATCGGCAATCTGCGCAAATGCTGGGACGTCATCGAGCACGGCCAGGTCAAACCGGTCGATCTCCTCCGCGCCAACGACCGCTACTTCGTCCAGCTTGCCGGCATCGGCTTCGACGCCCAGATCGTCGCCGCCACCAGCTTCGACTTCAAAAAAACCCTCGGCCCGCTCAGCTACATCATCTCCGCCACGCAGATCGCCTCGAAGAAGCCGCCAAAGCTCACCGTTCGCGGCGGCGGCACGCGCGACGGCTCTTTCGTAATGATCGGCAATGGCCGTTACTACGGCGGCCCCTTTGTCCTCTTCAAGGGCGCCCGCATTGACGATGGCCTGCTCGACGTCCTCATCTTCAAAAACCTCGGTTACCTCGATATCGTCCGCTACTTCCAAGCCGTCATGCTCGGCAATCACACCGCCCTCAGCGACGTCGAATACTTCCAAGCCCCCCAGGTCCGCGTCACCAGCACCGAGCCCGTCCCCGTGGAAGCCGACGGCGACGTCATCGGCAACCTCCCCGTCACCTTCAAGGTCCAGCCCAAGGCTCTCCGCGTCATGGTGCCGAGGGCCTAACGCGGACGGCGAATTTCGCCGGAAAAGCGGCTTGGGGTGCAAATTGAGAGCATGTAGTACCGGTAGGAACCTTGGCTCGACCAAGTGAGGAAATTCTGGAAAGAACGCTGCCCAATTCACCTAAGACTCACAAGGCAAGTCTATGCCCTTCAATCAAATACGTGCGTTCGAACTGCTGCGACTTGGCACGCAAAACCCGGCGGCGACGTTTCATGATGGCCAGGAGACCGCTATCCAGCATGTGGTGGATGGTCGCGGTCGGTTGCTGGTGGTGCAGAAGACAGGTTGGGGCAAGAGTTCGGTGTATTTCATTGCGACCAAGTTGCTGCGTGAAGATGGGATGGGACCGGCCATTTTGATTTCACCTCTGCTCTCGTTGATGCGAAACCAAATCGCCGCGGCAGAACGGATGGGCCTACGGGCTTTTACCATCAATTCCGAGAACCAGGAGGAGTGGGAGGCGGTGGAGGAGGCGATGGGGCGCAATGAGTTGGACATCCTCCTGATCTCTCCGGAACGGTTGGCCAATGACCATTTCCGCTCAGAGATCCTGGCGCAGGTCGCAGGTCGGATTTCTCTCCTCGTCGTGGATGAGGCGCACTGTATCTCGGATTGGGGACATGACTTCCGGCCTCACTACCGCCTCATCGAACGCATAGTCCGCACGCTGCCTGCCAACTTGCGTGTCCTCGCCACGACGGCGACGGCGAACAACCGGGTGCTCGCGGACTTACGGACGGTGCTCGGCCCGAATCTGACCGTGTCGCGTGGTCAATTGGGCCGTCCATCGCTTCTGCTCCAGACAATGCGAATGCCAAGCCAGGCCGAGAGAATGGGCTGGCTCGCCACGCATGTGCCAAACATCCAGGGCAGCGGCATCATCTAGACGCTCACGGTGCGCGATGCCGTGCAGGTGGCGGGCTGGTTGCAATCGCGCGGCATCCAGGCCGAGGCCTACAGCGGGGAGACAGGTGAACGCCGCGTAGAACTGGAGCAAGCGTTGCTGCAAAACCGGGTGAAGGCACTCGTTGCTACGACGGCGCTCGGCATGGGTTTTGACAAGCCGGATCTCGCCTTCGTGATTCACTACCAGACTCCGGGCTCGGTAGTAGCGTACTACCAGCAAGTCGGGCGTGCCGGCCGCGCCCTTGCGGCGGCGCACGGCGTGTTGCTGAGCGGTCACGAAGAAGCGGAGATTAATGATTACTTCATCGAAAGCGCGTTCCCCTCGCGGCAGGAAGTGGCGAATGTGCTCGCACCGCTGCGGGCGGCACCTGCCGGTCTTTCCATCAACGAATTGATGACACAGGTGAATGTAAGCCGGGGACGGATCGACAAGGCGCTGCAATTGATGTCGTTGGAGTCGCCCGCGCCTATCGTCAAGCAGGGAGCCAGGTGGATGCTTACGGCAGCCAATCTGGCAGAGTCGTTTTGGGCGCGTGCCGAACGGCTGACCGCGTTGCGCCGGACCGAACAGCGGCAGATGCAAGAGTATGTCGCGCTGACGGACGGGCACATGGAGTTCCTCATTCGCGCGCTCGACGGGAATCCGGGCAATCAGCCGCTACCGGCTATCGCCCCATTGCCCGCCATTGCGGATCAAGCACTGGTTCGGGAAGCCGTGGCGTTTCTCCGCAGGACGAGTTTGGACCTGGACCCTCGCCGGCAGTGGCCGGCGGGCGGTCTGCCGCACATGAATGTGTCGGGTCGTATTGCCTCGGAACACCAAGCGCAACGCGGAAAGGTGCTTTGCGTATGGGGCGACGCGGGATGGGGCTCGCTGGTGCGACAAGGCAAATCACGCGATGGCCGTTTCGCCGATCAACTGGTTGAGGCGTGCGCGGCCATGGTGCGCTCGTGGGCACCGGTACCCGCACCGATTTGGGTCACTTGCATGCCATCGCGCCGCCATCCGAATCTTGTCCCGGATTTCGCCCGTCGGCTCGCCGCAGCCTTGAGTCTTCAGTTTCATTCCGCGCTCGAGAAAACCGACGAGCGTCCAGCGCAGAAACTCATGGCGAACAGCAGTCAGCAGGCGCGGAACGTGGACGGTGCGCTGCACGTCCGGGGACAAGCGCCGACCGGCCCCGTGCTGCTGGTGGACGACATGGTCGATTCAAGATGGACTCTGACGGTCGCCGCGTATCTTTTAACCTCCAACGGCAGCGGGCCGGTGTATCCTCTGGCACTGGCTTCAACTGCGAACTCTGACGAATGATCGATCCTCTGACACCGAACACGCAGGCCATCCTGCTGCTGACCGCTCCGCTGATTGCCGGACCCGGTGAGACCACTCGCGATCTGCTCAGTCTGGACGAGTACAAGCGGCTCACGCGCATCCTGCGCGAGAAGCAGAAGGAACCCGCCGACTTGATCGGAGCAAATGCGGAGGATCTGATCGAACTCTGCGCGCAGCCATTTGGACGGGCCCGCTTGGATTCCTTGCTTGGACGCGGCTTTTTGCTCAGCCAGGCGCTCGAACGGTGGAACGCTCGGGCGGTCTGGGTGATCAGCCGGGCGGATTCTCGTTACCCCAGGCGTTTAAAAGCACGGCTCAAGGAGGATGCTCCACCTCTGCTTTATGGATGCGGCGAAATGGCGTTGCTGGAGAAAGGGGGGCTGGCGGTCGTCGGGTCACGGCATGTGGACGACGAACTCATCAGCTTCACGGAAACCGTGGGGCGATTAAGCGCCGAGGCTCACCGCACTATCGTCTCGGGCGGTGCCAGGGGAATCGACCGCGCGGCGATGCATGGCGCTCTGATGGCAGGCGGCGACGTGGCAGGAGTGATGGCAGACAGTTTGGAACGAGCGGCGCTGGCGCGGGATAATCGCGAGCCGTTGATGGAAGGCCGGCTGGTCCTTATTTCCCCATATGATCCCGCTGCGGGATTCAACGTGGGGCACGCCATGCAGCGCAATAAGCTCATCTATGCTCTCGCGGATGCGGCTTTGGTGGTGACATCGGATTTCGAGAAGGGTGGAACATGGGCTGGAGCTATAGAGCAACTGGATCGTCTCCGCTTCGTGCCGGTATTTGTTCGCAACGGAACCAACACGGGCAAAGGCAATGCGGCCCTTCTCCACCGGGGGGGAAAGCCATGGCCCAATCCGCATACCGGCGGCGAACTGGGGATGGCGCTCGCTGCTGCGGCTGAGGCCGTAGCTACCGAACCCGAACAAGACACGCTTCCGCTAACGCTTCAAGAGGAACCGACCGCCTATGAGGTCGCACCGGTGGCAAAGCCGGCTGCACCGGCGGCAGAGAAGGCAGAGGCAAAGGATGTGAATATCCCTCCGGAAGTGGAATTGTTGTGCGCGGTCCGGGAGATTCTGCGGCGCGAACTTGTTGAAGCTCGCACAGAGGAGGAAGTCGCAAGCCTGTTGGCTCTCACGAAACCGCAAGCGAAGGCTTGGCTCGATCGCTTGGCAAAAGAAGAGGTGATCGAAAGAGTAACCAAACCCAAGCCGGTGCGTTTCCGCACAATCAAAAAGACTGACCGGCTACTTTGATCTATCGTCGAAGACACCGCGCCGCAGTGGTTTGGGAAACCATGCTATACCACCGGACCCGGACCGTATCTGGCGTCCGATGAAGCGGCGGCAGAGCGGATTCCTTTGGCGGCGCGGTGCCGGCGGAGCGCTTGCGAGATGCGAGTCGCCGGCTGAATCCGGACGAACACTCCGTTCAGGCGATTGCCGGCGGTGGCCGACATCACCGCACAGCATCGCGTTCCCTCAAATCTTTCGAGCCGAGCGGAGCGAGACGACTGCGCCGCGCATGCGGCGGCAGCCCGAAGGGTGAGGCCGGCAGGCCGAATCAATTTCGAATTTCCACCCCGCAGCCTCCATCACACCCGCACATGGATCCCCTCGCCCTTCAGATACCGTTTCACATCCCCGACCGTAAATTCCCCAAAGTGAAAGATGCTCGCCGCCAGCACCGCGTCCGCGCGACCCGCCTTCAGCACCTCCGCCATGTGCTCCAGCTTTC
Source organism: Chthoniobacteraceae bacterium (assembly GCA_049521415.1). GTDB lineage: Bacteria > Verrucomicrobiota > Verrucomicrobiia > Chthoniobacterales > Chthoniobacteraceae > DATAXI01. The sequence continues at coordinate 19,706 of JBEKOV010000032.1, read as the reverse complement.
CCGCTCCGCCGCTCGCCACCACCGGGATTCCCACCGACTCGCTCACACTGCGCGTGATTTCGATATCGAATCCCGCTTTGGTCCCATCCGCGTCGATTGAGTTGAGCACGATCTCCCCCGCTCCCAGTGATTCCACCCGCCGCGCCCATTCGATCGTCTCCAGCCCCGTCCGTTTCCGCCCCCCGTGCGAAAACACCTCCCACCGGTCCGGCGCCACCCGCTTGCAATCGATCGACACCACGATGCACTGGCTCCCGAACCGCTCCGCTCCAGCCCGGATCAATTCCGGCGTCGCCAGCGCCGATGAGTTGATGCTCGTCTTGTCGGCGCCCGCCTTCAGCATGGCGTTCATATCTTCCACCGTCCGGATTCCGCCGCCCACCGTCAACGGCATGAAGCATTGATCCGCGCTCCGCTCGATCACGTCGATCATGCTCTCGCGTCCGTGCGCGCTCGCCGTGATGTCAAAGAAGACCATCTCGTCCGCGCCCTGCCGGTCGTAGCGCAGCGCCAGCTCCACCGGATCGCCCACGTTCCTCAGGCCCCCCTCCTCCGCGCGCCCGAACTGCACACCGCGGGTCACCTTCCCGTCATGGACGTCTAGGCACGGGATGACACGTTTAATCAGCATAATTTTCCGGCGCGCGCAATTCGAGACGCTCCTTTTAACGGTGGCAAACGAATGGTATTCAAAAAAGCGGACATTTGGCACCAGCTATGGCCGCTTTTTCAAACGCAATCACTCCAATCAGTCACAAATAGGCCAAAAGCGACATGTTTTTGTCACAAAATTATGGTTGACTAAACGCCAGCAAACCCCCACAAGGCAGCCGCTTGCCCGCAAAAACGACCGGCGCAAACATTCAATATGGGAAATTCAAATTCAGGGAGTAATTCAGACGATTCCGCCAAGCCCAAGAAGAACGGCGCGTTCCAAATATCCAAGGAGCCGCTCGGCGATCAACCCCTTCCCGATCCCGCGGTTCACAAGTACGAATCCACCCGCGTGGACGTGCCTCCCGCGCCCGGCACTCCCGCCTACGAGGACCTCGGCGAGCTCCCGCAGACCTACGGCGCCATCACTCTCTTCCTCATCGCGCGCGATCCGCATTGGCTCTTCTCTTATTGGGACATCGATTGGACCTCGTGGAAATCCCGCGCCGCCGACGGCAAATTCTATCTCAAGCTCTTCACCGCCGATGGCTCCGAGGAAATGTCCACCGAGGTCCACCCCGACGCCCGCAATTGGTATCTCCCCGCGCAGCACGCCGGCGCCTCTTATTATGTGGAGCTCGGCTGCGTCGGCTCCTCCGGCCAATGGATCTCCATCGCCCGCTCGGACGCCGCCACCACGCCACAGGACAAATTCTCCGACTCCACCGAGGCCGATTTCGCCACCGTCCCGATCCATCTCACCTTCCAGCGCCTCGTCGAAATGATCCATGGCCACATGCGCGAGGGCGAGAGCCTCATCACCGCTCTCTCCCGCCTTCAGGGCGAAGGACGCCGCCTCCTCTTCCGTCCCGGTCGCACTCCCGAGTGGACCGACGATCAGCGCCAGATCCTCGCGGCGCTCTTCGGCCCGGAAGTCATGGACCGCGTCAGCATGGGCTCCGCGGAGATCGACCAATTGCTCCGCAAGGAATTGCTCGAAAAACTTTCCACCGAGAGCGCCAGCGAACTCGTCTCCAAGAGCCGCATGGCCGAAATCCTCGGCCCCATCGAGAGCAGCCTCTTCAGCGCCTACGCCGCCGGCGGCCTCGGCGCCGCGTTGAGTTCGGAGGTCACCAGTTGGACCAGCGCCACCGGCTCCAGTTGGAGCGCGCAGGCCTTTGGCCAGGAGCGCGGGTTCTTCATGCACGTCAATGCCGAAGTCATCTTCTATGGCGGCACGCATCCCGACGCAAAGGTCTGGATCGATGGCCGCGAGATCCAACTCTCGTCCGACGGCAGCTTCCGTTTCCACTTCCGCTTCCCCGACGGCAATTACAGCATCCCGATCGTCGCCGAGTCCCCCGACGGCCTCGAACAGCGCTCCGCCTCGCTCCGTTTCGAGCGCGGCACCGCCCGTCACGGCGAAGTCGGCCATACCGCCCAACCCGAGCACCTCCCCACCAAGCCCATGGGCCGGAAGTAGCCGCCCGCCTGCCATGGGCGGGCGAAAATTCGAAATCAGAAATTCGAAAGGCTTGGGCGCGTTGCGCCCATTCCATCTGGAACTCCGTTCCTTCGAATTTCGAATTTCGAATTTCGAATTTGCCCATACCATGGGCCTCCGTGCCGCGCTTCGCTCCCGACCTCCTCCTCTCCTCCTTCCTCGATTCCCTCGAGTTTGAGCGCCACGTCTCCCCGCGCACGCTTCTCAATTACCGCCACGCCCTCGCCTCCTTCCGCGATCAGGCCAAGCCGCCCCCGTGGAAGAAGTGCACCGCCGACGATTTCCGCCGCTTTCTCTTCCAGTTGATGAAATCCGGCGCCGCCCGCGCCACCATCCGCCTCCACTTCGCCGCGCTGCGCACCTTTTACAAATGGCTCTGCGAGCGCCACGGCCTCGCGCGCAATCCCCTCAAGGAAGTCCAGCTCCCCAAGCTCGAGCGCAAGCTCCCCCTCGTCCTCACCATCGCGCAGATGGACGAGCTGCTCGGCGCTCCCTTTCGCGTCCCGCTCGAAAAACAAGCCCCCGCGTGGACCCCGGCCCGCGACGCCGCCATCCTCGAGCTCTTCTACTCCAGCGGCCTTCGCCTCGCCGAACTCGTCGCCCTCGACGTCGCCCACATCGACCCCTTCTCCGAATCCGTCCGCGTCATGGGCAAAGGGCGCAAAGAACGCATCGTCCCCGTCGGCGCGCCCGCCCTCGAGGCGATCCAAAAATACCGCTCCCAGGCCGCCGTCGCCACCGGCCCGCTCTTCATCTCAAAGAGCCGCCGCCGCATCTCCACTGTCGCAATCGGCAACCTGCTCAAGAAATACCTGCGCCACACCAGCATCCCCGTCTCGATCAGCCCTCACAAGCTCCGCCATTCCTTCGCCACCCACATGCTCGATGCCGGCGCGGACCTCCGCGGCGTCCAGGCCCTCCTCGGCCACGCCAGCATCTCCACCACCCAGATCTACACGCACGTTACCGTCGAGCGCCTGAAAAAAGCCTACGGCCAGGCCCACCCGCGCGCCTGACGGCGCGCCGGTCCTGTAACGAATTACCCAAGCTGCCCCGAATTAGCCAAGCCCCGCGCCCTCCCAACTCCCTTTCTCCCCTCGTCTTCTTCGACCTGCACACAGGGGCATGGAACATGCTCTTCGCGCCGCCATCCTGCCCCTATGAAAAAGATCGAAGCGATCATCAAGCCCTTCAAGCTTGAGAATGTGAAAGACGCCCTCGCGGAACTCGCCATCGACGGCATGACAGTCTCCGAGGTCAAAGGCTTCGGGCGCCAGAAGGGTCATACCGAGATTTACCGCGGCAGCGAATATACCGTCGATTTCCTGCCCAAGATCAAAATCGAGATCGTCCTCGCGGATTCCCTCGTCCCCAGCGTCCAGACCGCCATCGTCAAAGCCGCCCGCACCGGCAAGATCGGCGACGGCAAAGTCTTCGTCTCACCCGTGGACGAAGCCGTCCGCATCCGCACCCAGGAAATCGGCGAAAAGGCCCTTTAAGCCGCGAATCGGCTTCCATTTACCGCGAATCGGCTTCCAATTCCAACACACGCAAGCTCTTTCAACACTGATGTAAGGTTGACTTCAACGCGCCTTCCAAGCGAAACCTCTTGGCGCATCCTATTCCCGGCGTCCCTTTTGGAACGGCCCGTCGGGTCTCGCGGATCACCAGACCAAAACCATCAGGAGCCATGAAAGCCGTATCTCCCGTTTCGCCCGTTTCACTCATCCTCGTCCTTTCCACCGCCTGCGTCCTCGCCCTGCCCATCTCCGCCCATTGCCAGCCGGCCCAGCCGCAAGTCCCCGCAGCATTACCCGCCACTTCACCCGCCGCCACCCCCACCCTCGAGCAGCGCGTCTCCGCACTCGAGGCCTACGTCGCCAATACCGATCCCCGCGACTCCCTCCGCGCCTCCAACGGCTCCGTCCCGCCCGGCCTCACCACGCCAGTCATCGGCATTCCCGGTCCCGGCCATAATGGCTGGATGATGACGGCCGCCGCGCTCGTCCTCTTCATGACGCTGCCCGGCCTCGCCCTTTCCTATGGCGGCCTTGTGCGGCGCAAGAACGTCCTCTCCATCCTCGCGCAATGCTGGGGAATCGCCGGCCTCGTCACCATCATCTGGTGGGCCGTCGGCTACAGCCTCGTCTTCGCGAAGGGCACGCCGTGGCTTGGCGATTTCCGTTACTGCTTCCTCCACGGCGTCACCTCCGCCCCGAATCCGAGCTACTCATTCTGGGTCTCGCAAAATGTCTTCGCGATGTTCGAACTCATGTTCGCCATCATCACCCCGGCCATCATCATCGGCGCCGTCGCGGAGCGGATGAAGTTTGCCTCCATGCTCGTCTTCGTCGCGCTCTGGCTCTTCGCCGTCTTCTTCCCCATCTCCCACATGGTCTGGGGCGTCGACGGCCTCCTCAACGGCCTCAACAACGACGCAGCCGCCGTCAAGTCCATCGACTTCGCCGGCGGCATGGTTGTCCACATGTCCAGCGGCTGGTCCTCGCTCGTCCTTTGCCTGATGCTCGGGCGCCGCATGGGCTACGGGAAGGAAAAGATGCCGCCTCATTCCATGGTCCTTTGCATGGCCGGCACCGCCATGCTCTGGGTCGGCTGGTACGGCTTTAATGCAGGCAGCGCCCTCGGCGCGGACGGCATCGCCGCCAATGCCTTCCTCACCACGACCCTCTCCGCTGCCATCGGCTCCTCGGTCTGGGCTTTTGCCGAGTGGGTTCAATCCGGCAAATCCAGCGTCCTCGGCTTTTGTTCCGGCGCTTTTGGCGGCCTCGTCATCATCGCCCCGGCCTGCGGCTTCGTAACCGCGACCGGCGCCGTCATCATGGGCGTACTCGGCGGCCTGCTCCCCTATCTCGCCGTTGTGAAGCTCAAGCCCATCCTTGGTTATGACGATGCGCTCGATGCCTTTGGCGTTCACGCCGTCAGCGGCACGGCCGGCGTCCTGCTCACCGGCTTCCTTGCCCGCGTCAGCGTCAATCCGCGCCTCGCGGTCCATCTCGGCGCGTACGTCGGCCATACCCTTTGGATTGAGCAGATCAAGGCCATCTTCATTGTGATGACGATTGCCATTGTCGGCTCGCTCATCGTCGGCGGCATCGTCCGCGTTTTCATCGGCATGCGACCTTCCGCCGAAATTGAATCGTTGGGGCTGGACCTTCCCGAGCACGGAGAAGAAGGTTATATCCTTTGACCCGCACGCCTGCCTATCCTCTCAACCCTAAGACAACATGAAGAAAATCGAAGCGATCATCAAACCGTTCAAACTCGAGGAAGTCAAAGACGCCCTCTCGGAGCTCGGCATCGAAGGCATGACCGTCACCGAGGTCAAGGGCTTCGGGCGGCAGAAGGGCCACACCGAAATCTACCGCGGCAGCGAGTACACCGTCGATTTCCTGCCCAAGATCAAGCTCGAGGTCGTCCTGGCCGATTCCCTTCTCGATACCGCCGTCAAGGCCATCGTCAATTCCGCCAAGACCGGCAAGATCGGCGACGGCAAAATCTTCATCCTCAGCGTGGACGAAGCCATCCGCATCCGCACCGAGGAGACCGGCGAGAAAGCCGTATAGTGGGCCTCAACCCGGCTCCAGCGTTGAATCGAAGGGGCCGTTCAGCCCTCATTCCTCCCACGATTCCAGCCGGTTTTGCTGGATAAAGAGCGGTCCGCATGTCTCGATTGGGGACATTCTGGCCACTCTCTTCCAGCGCAGCCTCCGCCGGCTCATCCCGGATCCCGATCCGGCGATGCTCCACCGCTTCATTGCCGCCGGACGTTCCTACAGCCCGGCTGTGACGCAATTCTGAATCGCCATGGACCCAAGAAGGTACACCACCCGGCATTTCCCGAAGATGGCCCCTTTCTGGAGAGCGGTGATCGAAATCAGCTTCATCGTATTCCTCTTCTACTCAAATCTCCTTATGGGCCAATACGTTGCCAACGCAAGCCCTCAAAACATGAGCCTATGGATGGCGATTAAAAACATCGTCACCCCCGACAACTTCATCATCGCCCTGGTCACCGCCCTCATCGGCCACCTCGCCTTCGAGTTTTTGAGAAAGAGAATTTAGCCCCGATGACGCCGGGGCGCACGTCAACCTGGGCGCCACTTTCCTCCAGGCTGGCCCGGGTAGGTGGACCATCGAGTTCCTTAACGCCCCACAACCAGAATGTGCAGCATCCCCGGACCTCCTCCTCCGCGTCGCCATCCGAACTCGCCGCGACCAGGTCCGCTTGGGCCGCCGGCAGAGGGTGTCGTCATGCTTTGACCTATTCCGGAGGTGGCCGGTGCCGGCGAAGCCGCGGCTGTTGCTACTGATAGCACTCCCGCGGGAGTTTGCGCGCCGGGCGAAGGAGTCGGGCGATCCGTCGCAATCACAATGATATGATTGGTCTGGGTGTCGAGTGTTGAGGTCCTGGCGCGAGGCATTGTCTTCACCGTCTGCTCCACCGCAAAGCTCGTCGGGCTGTTTTCCTTGATGATCGTCAGCGTCCCATCCCCTTGCGAACTGAAGGCTTCCATTGTTTGCGGGTTGAAGCCGCCCCCGTCCGTGCCTTGACCGATGGGAAGCGTGGCGAGGATTTTCCCGTCGACGGCGCTAAGTATGACGGCCGTAGCCGACTCGTGGCAAAACGCGAACAGGATTTGGTTTTTGGCATCCAGTCCCAGGCCGCCGGGGCCGCCGCCTTTGCCGCCGAGGCTGTAAGTGCCCGTTAGCTTCATGGTTTTGACATCCACCACCCCGATGCTGTCCTTGTCCTCGATGTCCACATAAAGATGCCCCTGGCCGTCGCAGGCAGCCTGCTCGGGCGCGCCGCCCAGATCAATGGTGCCGACGATCGAGCCATCCTTTCCGTCGAGCGCCGTTATGTTGGGCGCTTCATGGCTGAGGACGTAAATACGTTCCGTCACCGGTTCGAACAAAATCCCGTCCGGACGCCCCTGCACGCTGATGGTCTTGATCGTCTTGAGCGTCTTCGCGTCCCACATGATGATCGGTGAGGCGCTGCAGAATGCGTGGCCGGAAACGGGATCAACCGCCACGCCGTGCCCGCCCATGAGACCGGGAATGGAACCGGAAAGCTTTAGCGTATCGAGATCGAACACCAGCACCGAAGTGCCGCGCGGCACATAGAGCCGGCGGTTCCCGCTGTCGGCGTAAACATAATCTGTGCGCCCGGTCCCCATCAGTTGCGAGGTCTGGACGATTTTGTACGGCGCGTCACCAGCAGGGGCTCCTTGGGCAAGATAGTGCGATGCGAACATCGCCGCTCCAATCACGAACAGGACACGAGAGAAGTTACAGAGGGGATTCATAAAAAGGTCAGTTCGGCAGGAGAGTACATTCCAGAAAACTTGAGAAAGCGCTAATCTCATTTCTCGCGATAATTGCCGCAAGGAAGTCACCGGTCGCCCTGCGCAGAATTCGCAAACCCGCCCTACCGCGTGTTGCCTCTGGTCAATTAGAAATCCCCTACCCCTCCCTCATCCACTCCAACACCTCCCGCGCCCAATAACTAATAATCAAATCCGCCCCCGCCCTCCTGAACGCCATCATCGTCTCCATCACCACGCTCTTCTCATCCAGCCATCCGCGCGCCGCGGCCGCCTTCACCATCGCGTACTCCCCGCTTACATTATACACCGCCGTCGGCACTCCAAATCTCTCCTTCACCCGCCACACGATATCCAGGTACGGCAACCCCGGCTTGATCATCACAATGTCCGCACCCTCCGCGATATCCAACTCCACCTCCCGCAACGCCTCCGCGCCGTTCGCGTAATCCATCTGGTACGTCCGCCGGTCTCCGAATGCCGGCGCGCTCTCCGCCGCATCGCGGAACGGCCCGTAGTACGCCGAGCAAAATTTCGCCGCGTAACTCATGATCACCGTTCCCTGCTTCCCCGCGCCATCCAGCGCGTCGCGGATCGCCCGCACCCGCCGGTCCATCATATCGCTCGGCGCAACGATATCCGCGCCTGCCCGCGCGTGCGATACCGCCGTCGCCGCGAGCAACTCCAGCGATTCATCGTTCAAAATATGCGCATGCCCATCTTCGTGCCGCACGATCCCGCAATGCCCGTGACTCATGTACTCGCACAGGCACACATCCGTGATCACCACCATCTCCGGCAAATCTTTCTTCAACGCCCGCACCGCCCGCTGCACGATCCCCTCCTCCGCGTATGCCTGCGACGCCTGCTCATCCTTCTCCCGCGGGATGCCGAATAGCAACACGCTCCGCACTCCCTGCTTCCACGCCTCCTCCGCTTCGCGCCTCAATCCATCCAGCGTCTGCTGCCGCACCCCCGGCATGCTCGGCACCTCCTGCGCCTCCGTTACCTTCTCGCTCACGAACAGCGGCAGCACCAGCCCGCCCTCCCGTAACGCATTCTCACGCACCAGGTCGCGGATCGCCGCCGTGGCCCGCAGCCTGCGCGGTCGGCGCGCCGGACGGACTTGGGGATTGTGAGACATGATGCGATAGCCTACACACACCGCACAAACACTCAACCCCCGATGCCCCGCGGCCCTTCTCCCGAGCTTCTGCTCATTGATATCAGCAATTCGTTTACAAAATTCGCGCACGCCACGCGCGATGCCCTCCGCCGCGTCTCGCGCATCCCCACTCCCGATCTCACCCGCCAGTCCTTCGCGCGCATGGCCCGTCCTGGCCAAAAGATCGTCCTCTCCTCCGTCGTCCCCGCCAAAGCCCGGCTCGCCCTCGAAGCCTTCGCCCCACAGGCCGCCGCCGGCCACCTCCTCATCGTCAGCGCAAAACTCAATCTCGGCGCAGGCATCGATTACCCTCGCCCCTCCAGCATCGGCGCGGATCGCCTCGCAAACGCCGCCGCCGTCCGCCGCCTCTACGGGGCGCCCGCCGTCGTGGTCGATTTTGGCACCGCCGTCACCTTCGATATCATTTCCCCCGAGGGCAATTACATCGGCGGCGTCATCGCCCCCGGCCTCGAGGCTATGACCGATTACCTCTTCCAGCGCACCGCGCTGCTACCCCGCATCCGTCCCGCCGAGCCCAAATCCGCCATCGGCAAATCCACACGCGCCGCCATGCTCGCCGGCGCCGTCTACGGCTACCGCGGCCTCGTCCGCGAAATTCTCACCCAGGTCCGCCGCGAACTCGCCACGCGCAAGCCCCTGCGCGTCATCGCCACCGGCGGCTATGCCGCCCTCATCTCCTCCCGCCTCCCCGAAATCTCCAGCGTCCATCCGCATCTCACCCTCGAAGGCCTCCGCATCATCGCCAATCTAAACTTCCCCCCATAACTCCCTTTCCAGTCCCTTCCGTCCCTCTTTTCCCGCTTTCCAAAACTCCCGCTCTATCCAATCTTTCGAATTCTTGTCCCGGCGTAGTCCCGCAACTGCGGGACGAAGCCGGATCGAATTTTCCACCCATGTCCTCTCCCACAGCCATCGGCATCGACTTCGGCGGCACCACCATCAAGTGCGCCCTCGTCGAGGACGGCAAAATCCTCCAGCGCGGCCAGATCATCGACACTCTCCACACCGGCGACAGCGCCTCCATCATCGAGGCCCTTCTCAGCCGCATCATCGAGTTGCGCCGCATCCGCCCGGATACCGTCGCAGTCGGCATCGGCTTTCCCGGCATTGTCGATAGCATCAAGGGCATCGTCCACCGCCTCTCAAACGTCCCCGGCTGGAACGACGTCCCCATGTGCGACATCCTCCGCCGACGCACCGGCCTCCATGCCGCCGTTGAGAACGACGCCAAATCCATGGCCTACGGCGAATGGAAATTCGGCGCCGCGCGCAATGGCAGGGACATCGTCTGCGTCACCCTCGGCACCGGCGTCGGCGGCGCCTTGATCCTCGATGGCCGCCTCTACCGCGGCGCAAATCTCGGCGCCGGCGAAATCGGCCAGACCAGCATCGATTACCAGGGCTGCCCCGGCAATTACGGCAACCTTGGCGCGCTCGAAAAATATGTCGGCAACGCCCAGATCGCCCAGCGCGCCCAGAAGATGTATGAGAATGCCGGCAAACTCGTCCCCATCGAGCAATGCACCCCCGCCATCCTCGACGATGCCGCAGTGGCCGGCGACCCCGTTGCAAAACAACTCTGGGCGCAGCTTGGCATGGAGATCGGCGTCGCCCTCGCCAACGCCGTCTGGCTCCTTAACCCGGATACCATCGTCATCGGCGGCGGCGTAGCCCGCGCCGGCAATCTCCTCCTGGAACCGATTGTCGGTGTCATCCGCTCCTTCACCATGCCCACCTTTTACGAGAACCTGCGCGTTGTCCCCGCCGCCCTCGGCAATGACGCCGGCATCATCGGCAGCGCCTCCATCGCACTGGATACCCTCCCAGCCTGAAGGCTGGGAAAATTCGAATTTCGATTTCCGAATTTCGAATTTTCCTTGCCTTTCTTTGAACGCCCTCTCCGCACCCCTGTCTCATCTATTGTTTAGGGGGAACGGTTCGGGTTGGCGCGTGTAGTTTGTTTTCGCGATCAAACTCCTTGGGCACGCGCCGCCCGAACCACCTTCTTTTCCGGTTTCAAGCGGCTTGCTCTCCCCTTACTCTCATGCCTCGCATGAGCCACGACCCCATCGCTGTCGCCCTCGCGGAAGACATCGGCGCGGGCGATCTCACCAGCCTTTACTTCATCCCGGAGGCGCTCGACGGCTCCGCCCGCATCTTTGCAAAGGAACCCGCCATCGTCGCCGGCGCGGATACCGCCGCCGAGGTCTTCCACCGCGTCAACCCCGCGATTTCCACCCGCATCGTCACTCCCAATGGCCAGCCCGCTTCCCCTGGCCAGACCGTCCTCGAAATCTCCGGCCCCGTCCGTTCCATCCTTACCGCGGAGCGCGTTGCCCTCAATTTCCTCCAGCGCCTCGCAGCCGTCGCCACCCTCACCCGCCGTTTCGTCGACGCCGTCGCCGGCGCCAACGCCCTCATCCTCGATACCCGCAAGACCACTCCCGGCCTTCGTCTCCTCGAAAAAGCCGCCGTCCGCGCCGGCGGTGGACGCAATCACCGTTTCGGCCTCTACGACATGGTCTTGGTAAAGGACAATCACCTCGCCGCCGATACCGAGGCCCTCCACCGGCACATCGCCTCCTTCCGCAACGATCATCCGGAGGTCGGCGTCGAAGTCGAAGCCGATACCCTCGATCAGGTCGCCGCCTTCCTCGCCATCCCCGGCATTGACGTCATCCTCCTCGATAATATGACCCCCGCTCAATTGCGCGAGGCCGTCCGCCTCCGCGGCACGTCCCTCGTCAAGCTCGAGGCCAGTGGCGGCGTCACCCTCGGCACGATCCGCGACATCGCCCTCACAGGCGTTGATTTCATCTCCGTCGGCGCCCTCACCCATTCCGCCGGCTCCATCGATTTTTCTCTCGAACTCCTCTGATGCACCCTCCCGCGGACCGCCTCGATCCCCAGGATATCCTTTCCCGTCTCCCGGATCGCCGTTGGATTCGCGAGGTCCTCGTCCTCGATCGCACCTCCTCCACCAACGACTTTGTCACCGCCCAGGCCCGCCAGGGCGCTCCCGCCGGCCTCGCCGTCTTTGCCGAGGAGCAGACCGCCGGACGCGGCCGCCTCGGCCGCCGCTGGCAATCCGATCCCCACGCCGGCCTCTGGTTCTCCATCCTCATCCGTCCCGAATTCCCCCTCCTCCAATGGCCGCGTCTCACCCTCTGGCTCGCTTTCGCCGTCGCCCAAGCCATCCAACGGCATATTTCGCTCAAGGTCGCCCTCAAGTGGCCCAATGACATATATGCCTCAGGGCGCAAGCTTGCGGGCATCCTCGTCGAGACCAGCTCTGGCGACAACCCCTTCGCCACCGCCGGCATCGGTCTCAACGTCAACCAATCCTCCTTCCCCGCCTCCCTTGACACCACCGCCACCTCCCTCTGCATCGAGACCGGCTCACCTATCGACCGATCCTCCCTCGCTGCCACCATCCTAGCCTCGATCGACGAATCCTTCTCCCTCCTCCCCAGCCACTTCCACACAATCCTCGCCTGGGCGTCCCGGACCGATTGCCTCCGCGGCCAATGGGTCGCCACCACGGTCGGCGGCGCCATTCATCGGGGCGTCGCCGAAGGCCTTGACCCCGAAGGCGCCCTCCTCATCCGCCCCACTTCCGGCCCCGTCATCCGCCTCAATAGCGGCGAAGTCACCCGCTGCTCCCCCACCCCACCCCCATAGCCCCCTCCCCCTCTCGCTAACCCCCTTTCCCTCAAATAGTTCGAATTTCGTCCCGCAACCGCGGGATCGAATTTCGGATTTCCGTCAATTTCCCGTCGCGATGCCGCCGCGGCAAGCAACCTGCTACCTCAATTTTGCAGGCTATGCGTATAGAGCAGTCCGAATTCCACGATCACCTAGTGCGGGGACTCACGCATAAGATGAACAACATCCTCAGCCTTTTCCATGGCTACCTCGGCCTCCTCATCGAGGACAAACGCCTCGACCGCGAGACCATCGCCGGCCTCACCCGCATCCGCGACGGCGCCAACGCCGCCGCCCGTCTCATGGACCGCACCAAGGCCCTCGCCGCTCCCTCCAACGCCGTTTGGCGCCAGGTCCCCGCGGAGGATTTCCTCCGCACCCTCATGCCCGCCTTCCATCTCTATACGGAGCGCGGCGTCCAGCTCCACGCCGAGTGCGAGCCCGGTCTGCCCGATCTCTGGGCCGACACTTCCCGCCTCCGCGTCGCCTTGAAGGAAATCGTCAAAAACGCCTACGAGGCCAGCCCCGCCAAAGGCACCGTTACAATCTCCGTCAAATCCCATGCCCGCCCCGTTCGCACCCACGGTCGCCGCCCCGCGTGCCGCCCTACTTCCTGGACTGCCATCAACGTCACTGATTCCGGCAAAGGCATCCCCGCCGAACTGACCTCAAAAATCTTCCAGCCCTTCTTCTCCACTAAGAACAGGCACGACTCGATGGGCCTCGGCCTCAGCGTCGCCCTCGGTCTTATTCAGCAGCTCGGCGGCGCCATCCGCGTCCAGAGCAAACCCGGCAAGACCACCGTCAAAGTCCTCCTCCCCTCCCGCGCGGTTTGAGAATTCATTTCAAATTCTCTTCAATCAGCAATCAAACTTCAGCCTCAGTAATTCCTCCCCTCACAGCAACTGGTACGCGTCCACATCCACGCTCACCAGCACCTCCTCCGGGAACGGCAGCTTCTCGAATATCTCCGCCAGCCCCTTGCTCAGCCGCGTGATCCGCTGCGCCCGGATCATCATGTGAAACCGGTATTGCCCGTGGCTCTTCGCCATCGGCGCCGGCGCCGGATTCCCGATGATCGTCTCCGCCGGCAGCCGCCCCGCCTCGTGCGCCTCACGCACCCGCCGCGCCAGCGTATCCGCGGAGAACGCCGCGTGCGTCTCCGCCGCCGAGCGCAGCGTAATCAGCACCACGTGCCAGAATGGCGGGAATTTCGTCGCCTGCCGGAACTGCACCTCCTCCTCCCAAAACCCCGGGAAATCATGATGCCGCGCGAATTGAATCGCCGGGTGAAACGGCGTGTACGTCTGCACATACACATCGCCCGTCACCTCGCCCCGCCCCGCGCGCCCTGCCACCTGCGTCAGCAATTGGAACGTCCGTTCCCCCGCCCGGAAATCCGGCATGTGCAGCCCCAGATCCGCGTTCACGATTCCCACCAGCGTCACGTTCGGAAAATGCAGCCCCTTCGCGATCATCTGCGTCCCCACCAGGATATCGATCTTCCCCGTCCTGAACGCATGCAGCGTCTCCCGCAGCGAGTCCTTCCGCGACACCGCATCCGCGTCCAGCCGCTTCACCACAGCCTCCGGGAAGAACGCCGCCACCAGCTCTTCCACCTTCTCCGTCCCCGCTCCCGAGTATTTGATCCGCGGGTCCGCGCACTGCGGGCACTTCGATGGCACCACCGCCGTGTGTCCGCAGATGTGGCAGTTCAGCCGGTTCGCCGCGCGATGAAACGTCAGCGCCACCGAGCAATTCGGGCACTCGCACACATACCCGCAGTTCGAGCAGATCAGCGACGTCGAAAACCCCCGCCGATTCAGGAACAGAATCGATTGCTCCTTCTTCCCCAGCCGCTCCTTGATCGCCTTGCACAGCGTCTCGGAGAGAACATTCGCCCCCGGCCCCCGGCTCGCTTCCCTCCGCAAATCAATAATCCGCATCCGCGGCATTTGCCGCTCATCCACCCGCCTCCGCAGCTCCAGCAACTCATACTTCCCCGTCAGCGCATTGTTGTAGCTCTCCATCGATGGCGTTGCGCTTCCCAGCACGATCGCGCATCCCTCCATGTGCGCCCGGTACACCGCCACGTCCCGCGCGTGATACCGCGGCGCATCCTCCTGCTTGTAAGAATTCTCGTGCTCCTCATCCACCACGATCAGCCCCAGCCTCTCCAGCGGCGCAAACACCGCGCTCCGCGCCCCGATCACGATCCGCGCCGCCCCATTGTTGATCTTGTGCCATTCATCGTGCCGTTCCCCGTCCGACAGATGACTGTGCAGCACCGCCACCTCCCCCTGCAAATGCGCGAACCTGCTCTTAAACCGCTCCACCGTCTGCGGCGTCAGCGATATCTCCGGCACCAGCACGATCGCCGTCTTCCCAAGGCTCAGCGCAAGGTCCATCGCGCGCAGGTACAGCTCCGTCTTCCCGCTCCCAGTCACCCCGTGCAATAGAATCGGCCGATGCGCCGCCGGCTCCCGCACCGCCGCCGCGATGTGCTCATACGCCGCCAATTGCTCCTCGTTCATCTCCAATTGCGGCGCGTGCAGGAATATCTCCTCCCCATACGGGTCCCGCTGCACCGCCTGCCGCTCCAGCACGATCCATCCCCGCTCCCGCATCCCCTCCAGCGTCGCCCGCGTGACCCCGCACTCCTTCATCACCTCCGTCACCGCCACCGGCTCGCTATGCCCCGTCAGGAACTCGATCACATACGCCTGCTTCGGCGCCCGCTTCGCGATCCGCTCCAGCTCCGCCGCCTCCGGCTTCCCCGCCAGCCGCGCAAACAGCAGCCGCTTCTCCTTCACCTCCGCATTCCGCACCACCTGCGGCAGGATCGCCCTCAGCGCCACGTGCAGCGGGCAGCAATAATACGACGCCACCCATCGCCCCAGCTCGATCAACACCGGGTTAAACAACCGCTTCTCGCTCAGCACCTCCGCGATCGGCTTCACCCCTTCGACCTCCGTCACGTCCAGCAACTCCACCACCGTCGCCAATACCAGCCGCGTCCGCACCGGTACGCGCACCCGCGACCCGATTCCCACCTTTTCCATCAGGTGTTCCGGGATTTCGTAATCAAACACGGATTGCCCCGACCGGTCGGGCGCCACCCGCGCGTATCTCGCGCCGGACATTCGCTCGACTCTCTCCGCTGCGCCCCCTTTTTGGTAGCAGTTTCTTCCCCGCTCCGCTTATCTGCCGCAAATGTTCCGGTTCATCCGCAACACCTTCCTCATCCTTTTCTTCGCTGCCCTGGCCGCCGTCGGAATCTTCATCTGCGTCTCCCCCGATCCCTCCTACGCCTTCCACGAGATCGTCGGCTTCCCCCGTTACCATCGCTACGACGCCCTCATCCGCCAGGTCGGTCAGAAATACAACGTCGATCCCATGCTCATCAAAGCCCTCGTCTGGCGCGAGAGCGCGTTCCGCCCCGATAAGATCGGCAAAAACGGCGAGCGCGGCCTCATGCAAGTCAACGAGGCCGCCGCCCGCGACTGGGCCCGCGAAACCAAACGCCCCACCTTCGTCCCCACAGATCTCCTCTCCCCGCGCGTCAATCTCGAGGCCGGCACATGGTATCTCAAAAAAGCCCTCGCCCACTACGCCGGACGCGACGATCCCATCACCTTCGCCCTCGCCGAGTACAACGCCGGCAAAAGCCGCGTCAACAAATGGGTCAGCGATGCCAACCAGGGCTCCAGCATCACCGCCGGCGATCTCCGCGACTCCATCTCATTCCCCGGCACCCGCGGCTACGTCGATGCCATCATCGACCGCTACCACTTCTACCAGCGCCAGGGCCACCTCTGACCGACGCGTGAGCCCGGCGTCCGGACCATGGATTAGGTTCGGGAATCTCTTTCGAGTTCGCCCGCTCCAAATCGTCACCGAATGTCGCGTCGCCCGGATCCCGCTTCCAAAGGCGCAGAAAATCTTCCACCGTGCCGTGCGGCTCCGCAGCGATTGGACGCAGTTCCGCAACCGGCTTGTTGCTTTTCGTGATCACAAGCGTGTCATTGCGGTGCTTTATCCGCGCGAGACAATCGCCAAAATTGCGCACTGCCTCCGAGCTGGAGATTTCAATTCTCATGTTAAATATGTAAAAAAATAGATTTGCGCATGTCAAGCTGGCGTGCAAAAAAAAATCTGGAAAGCTCTTGTCAAGCCTCAGGTCAATGGCTAAGATCAACGTTTCAGTCAACCAAAACGCCGTGAACGCCATTGCTGAAAGAATCGACGGGATTCAAAGAAGTGCAGGTTTTACTTCCCGCGAAGTCGCGCAACTCCTGGGCACAACGCCGGAAACCATCTCTCGGTGGCGCGGTGGAAATTGCGCGACAGCCTGCTCCTAAAATTTGTAATTGTGGATTTACCTTCTTAAAAGTCTTTGGAGGCAATCATAAATGAATTAGCCTTCAATCCGAAAAAAAACATGAATTAAAAATCAATGAAATTACCGTTTAGATCGTCACTCCTGACAATATTCGTGATAGGCGCGGGGACAGCATATGCTCAGCCAATTCCCATTCCTCAGGCAATTCCCACAAATGGCGAGGTTTACAATCTGATTTGCCTGACAAGCGGGATGACTTTGGATAATGGCGGTTCCACTTCCAACGGCGGCATTGTCATTCAAGAACCTCAACAGTCAGACGACACCAATCAGGAATGGCAGCTCCTTAGTGTCGGTGGCGGCTATTACAATCTGATATGCCAAAAAAGCGGACTGGCCTTGGACAATAGCGGCGCCACCTCCAATGGCGGCACTGTCTGGCAATGGACTCCACAGCCGGGCAACACCAATCAGGAATGGCAGCTCGTTAATGTCGGCGACGGTTATTGCAATCTGATTTGCCTAACAAGCGGGTTGGCCTTGGATAATGAAGGTTCCACCACGGCGGGCAACGGTGTCTGGCAATGGACTCCACAGTCGGGCAACACCAATCAGGAATGGCAATTTGCTCTTGTTTCATCGAGCCTCGATGTGGCGCTGACACCGCCAATGGGTTGGAGCAGTTGGAGCTTTTTGCGGGAGAATGTTACCCAATCAAATATCGAAGCGGATGCGCTGGCGCTGCATAATTCTCCGCTCCAGTCATACGGTTTCCAATACGTCAATATCGACGACGGCTGGTATTTGAATCCAGCGACAAACGTCGATACCTACGGTCGGTGGGAAGTGAACACCTCAACCTTCCCGAATGGTCTCTCCGGAGTGGCCACTTATGTTCACGGCCTCGGACTGAAGTTTGGCATGTATTTGACGCCCGGCATTCCGGTGGCCGCCTACAACCAGAACACCCCCATCCAGGGAACGTCTTACACCGCGCGGAATATCGTTTCGAACACGACAGACTACGAGGCGAATTACCAACCCGCCTATGGTGGTAATGTGATGTACTATATCGATTATACCAAGCCGGGCGCGCAGGCGTTTCTTAATTCCTGGGCAAACCTGTTGGCTTCCTGGGGAGTCGACTACGTTAAGCTCGATGGAGTTGGCGATGGAGATATGGCGGACGTGGAAGCATGGTCGGCGGCACTCAAACAAACCGGTCGTCCAATCCATTTGGAGCTCTCCAATGCGCTTGATATCAATAATGGGGCGTTTTGGCGCCAATATGCGAACGGTTGGCGCACCACCGGCGATATCGAAGATTATGGGGGATCAACGCTGACGGACTGGTCCAACGTCGAGGGGCGCTTCAGTTCGACGCCGGGATGGCAGGAATGGGGTGGTCCAGGCGCATGGAATGATCTCGATTCGTTGGAAATCGGTAACGGCACCAACGATGGACTCACTACAGCCCAACGCCAAACAACCGAGACGCTGTGGGTCATGGCCGCCTCCCCGCTCATCCTGGGGACGGATCTTACCAACCTTAATAGCACCGACCTGACACAACTCTCGAATGCAGGAGTTTTAGGCATCGACCAGAACGGCGTTGCGGGTGCGCCCGTGGCAATTGCGACGCAGGAAGTCTGGCGAGCCAGGCAGCCGGACGGCTCCTATGCCGTGGCATTATTCAATCTTGGCACTTCGAGCACCTCCGTCTCGGCGACTTGGTCCAGCATGGGATTTCTGGGCAAAGCGACCGTGTACGATCTTTGGAGTGGGACAAATTTAGGGCAGTTCTCGAATACATTCAGCGCTACGCTTGCTAGCGACGCATCGAGGCTCTTGAGGGTAACCCCTCAAATTTACGCAGTTCAGTACTTGGCGGATTCCTCCGCGAACACGTTGAGTGGCGGGGCGGTGCCCGAAACGCAATCGACGGCAACTGACGGAGGCGACGTTGGCTATATAGGGGAGGGTGGAGTGCTTCAGTTCGGTGATGTCATCGTCAACAAAAGCGGTCTGTACAGTGTCATCGTTCTCTATTACGACGGCGATTCTGGGCGATCGGCGAACATCAGTATAAATGGCGGCACAGCCTCAAGTTACTCGTTTACGGGTACGAGCTCGTGGTCTACGCTGCTTTCGAAGACTATTCAATTGCAGCTTCAGGCGGGAACGAACACGATTTCATTCTCTAATCCGAGCGCCTATGCGCCCGATATTGATTCGATTACCGTACAACCGACCGCGGCCGTTGTGCCGGGTACCGGCGAGTACGAGATTCAATGCGTCGCCAGCGGTCTAGCCGTGAATGTGTCGGGTGCCTCGACGTCCGACGGCGCAGCGATCATCCAATGGCCCTACAACGGTAGTTCCAACTCGTTATGGACCTTCGTAGCCACCAGCAATGGCTATTACCAGATCAAAAACGTGAACAGCGGTTTGGACGTGGCCGTACTGAACGCCTCCACGTCCATCGGGGCGGCCATCATTCAATGGTCATACGGCTCGGCTGGTAACGATCAATGGGAGCCGGTTCAGAACAACTACGGAACTTACACCTTTTATAATCTCCTCAGCGGTCTGGCCCTGGATGATCCGCAATCGAGCACCTCGCAGGGGACTCAATTTGATCAGGCATTACCCACCGGCGGCTCCAATCAAACATTCAACTTAATTTCAGAGTAATAACCGGCATCTGCGCGTCCACGAGACCATCACTTCCACCTTCCCCGGCCACTGGGAAAAATAACCGGGAAATCTTATGAAGACACTCCTTGGTTATCAAACCACGAAACCAAAATCATCCTCTGTCTCGCGCTCGTTTTAATCTCGTTGGGTCTAGAGCATTTTCTATTTAATCTGAGGCAAAGAGTGGTATGGTAGGTGGATGCGAACCTACAGTCTTGATCTGCGGGAGCGGATCATAGCGGCGAGAGAAAAGGGGCACACGACTGCGGA
>JBEKOV010000031.1:0-30249 GCA_049521415.1 Chthoniobacteraceae bacterium | reverse complement strand
AGGCATCACTGAGGGGGAGAAGAAAATTCGAAAATCGAAATTCGAAAGATTTGAGGGGGGGATGGAACAGAAGGAAGCAAAGGGAGCCTTTCGACAAGCTCAAGGACGGAAGGGAATGAGATGAGCGCCGATAAACGAAAGTCACTCACCATCGTCTACGGAGCTTAATGCTGGGTCCGGCAGATCAAGCCCCTGGGCTACGCCTTGAATTTGAGGTCCGGCTTCCACCCCCCCTTCAGGCTGCGATTCACCGCTCATGTCCTCACATTAAGCGATTACCAAGCGCTCCAATACGTTTGCCTCAGCCCTCGAAAATGTCCTGGGAATCACGTCAATAGCGGCGAGTTCGCGGGTTACCGCGTGGTGGAAGCAGTTTAGAGGGCGGACGTCGAACACTCCAATACGGCCTTTGAAATATGCATGCGCATCATAGCCGCCAAGAGGCTCATTGATGCGGAGCCGCCTCATGCGGGATTTTCCGACAAATGTTTCTTCGATCTCCTCCCATGTAGAGATTTCGCCGGGAACGTGAGGCTGCGAAATAACGATGCGCGGCCCCTTTTGAGTTCGTTGAATACCCACCAATTCAACCAGCTCGCCGAAGAGTCTATTATTGGTGTTCCACCGCTCCAGATACTCAAGTGGCGTGGCCGGGAGCATCGAAAGCCCTGACTCATCCACATGCACCGTGTAACCTGCGCAGCAGGGTTTCGTAAATTTATACCAGAGATTCGTCGCTGGATCGAAACGAACATCGTGCTCCCGTCCACCGGGACGCTCGGGGAGGAACTCCGCCGACGGCGTTAGTTGATGGCTTGCCGCCCAGCCTTCGAGGAGACGCCACTCGGAGCCGGCGACATCCCACTCGTCCCACCCTTCGACATCGCGCGATCCATCTGAGCGTATGCCTCCTCGGAGGAATAGGACCGCTGATTGCAGCGCGCTTTGTGGGCCGCGGCGCCCAATTTGCGGAGCTGTCGTAGGGTTTCCATGTGGATTTGGGATTTGATCTGGCAAGAGATTCTCGCTGGCAGAATGTCCCGGCGATTGCCGCGATTGTCAATGCCGCCTGGCCCTTGGCTTCCGGCGTAACGGCGGACCCGCGCGCAATGAGTCCGGCAGGAAGCCGGGAGCCGGTTACTGGGGCGGTGTTGGGGTTGGGAAGGGGGTGGGGATGGGAATGGGAGCGGGGGTTGGGGGAGGGGTTGGAAAGGGTGGGATTGGGACTGGGGGCGGAGTTGGGGGAGCGGGCTCGGGGGTGGGGGTCTGCGCGAGCATGAGGCCGGCGGAGAAGAGGACTACGGGGAGCAATAACAGTCTGAACATGCGGCGGGGCGAACAGATCTTCGCGCCATGGATTCTTTTGCCGTACAACATGGGAATCAGGGTCTATTCGGGGCGATCAAAGTCAAACTGATAATGGACGGTGGGCTGGATTGAAGGCAGGTCGGGCAGTGGGGAAAGGACAGAAGGGACAGAAAGGACATAAGTGTCCGAAGGGGCTTTGTCGTATGGAGTGGCGGGATTGGGAGGGCTGGCGAGTTCAGACGTTGAGGGTTTCGCCGATGCGCATGGCGCGGCCTTCGATTTTGCTGGCGGCGAGTTTTTTTACGAAGACGCCGGGGTCCTGCTTGATGACGTCGAAGGTGTTGTAGTGCATGGGGATGACGAGCTTCGCTTTCATGAATTCGGCGGCGATGACGGCGTCGTCGGGGCCCATGGTGAAATTGTCGCCGATGGGGAGCATGGCGACGTCGATCTTGTGGCGCTTGCCGAGCAGTTGCATCTCGAGGGTGAGGGCGGTGTCGCCGGCGTGATGAATGGTGCGGCCATCGGCCTTGATGAGGATGCCGGCGGCGGTGCCCATGTACATGAAGCCGCCTTTGCCGCCGTCCTGCGGGTACCCGGCGGAGTGGAAGGCGATGGTCATCGAGACGCGGCCGAAGGGAAAATCGAAGCCGCCACCGAGGCCGAGGGGATGGACTTTGGCGCCCTGGCGGCCGAGCCATTCGGTGACTTCGTAGGAGCTGATGATCTTGGCGTCGTTGCGCTTTGCGATATCGGCGGCGTCACCGACGTGATCGCCATGGCCGTGGGTGACGAGGACGTAATCGCATTTGATGGAGGCGGCCTTGACCGGCGCGAGGGGGTTGCCGGTGAGAAAGGGATCGATGATGAGGGTGTGTGAGGAGGTCTCGATCAGGAAACACGCATGGCTCAGGTAAGTAATCTTCATGATTTCATTATAACGGGCCAGGCCCGCGCGGTGAATGCATGGGGCGGGAAGTTTGCGTTGGAACTTGCCCCGTGGTTTGATTGATTGTCCGCATGTCCAGCCAGCTTGGTCAAATCTTTCGCGTTGCGACGTGGGGGGAATCGCACGGGCGCGCGGTGGGAGCGGTGATTGACGGATGCCCGCCGCTGATCGCGCTGACGGAGGCGGATATCCAGCGGGACCTGGACCGGCGGCGGCCAGGGCAGAGCGAGATCGTGACGCAACGGAAGGAGGAGGATACGTGTGAAATTTTATCGGGGGTGTACGAGGGGAAGACGACGGGGACGCCGATCTCGATATTGGTCTGGAACAAGGACGCGCGGTCGGAGGCATACGCGGAGATGGCGACGGCTTACCGTCCGTCGCACGCGGATTACACGTATGATGCGAAATTCGGCATCCGGGATCACCGGGGAGGGGGACGAGCCTCGGCACGGGAGACAATCGGGCGGGTGGCGGCGGCGGCTGTGGCGAAGAAGGTGCTGGAGCAGGTGGCGCCGGGAATTGAGATCGTGGCGTATGTGAAGAGCATCCGGGATTTGTGCGCGGAGATCGATCCGGGGGCGGTGCTGGCGGCCGAGGTCGAGGCGAATATGGTGCGCTGTCCGGACGCGGCGGCGGCGGAGCGGATGATCGAGCTAATCAAGCAGGTGCGAGCGGAGGGGGATTCGGTGGGAGGGGTGATCGAGTGCGTGGCGCGCAATGTGCCGGCGGGATGGGGGGAGCCGGTGTTCGACCGGCTGGAGGCGGACCTTGCGAAGGCGATGCTGAGCCTGCCGGCGACGAAGGGGTTTGAGATCGGGAGCGGGTTCGCGGGGACGCTGCTGACGGGGTCGCAGCACAATGACGCGTTTGAGATGCGGGAGGGTGAGGTGCGGACGGCGACGAACCGGTCGGGCGGTGTGCAGGGGGGGATTTCGAATGGGGAACCGATTTTTTTCCGGGTGGCGTTCAAGCCGACGGCGACGATAGCGAAGGCGCAGCAGACGGTGACGCGGGAACATGAGGCGGCGGAATTGGCGGCGCGCGGGCGGCACGACCCGTGCGTGCTGCCGCGGGCGGTGCCGATGGTGGAGGCGATGACGGCGCTGGTGCTGTGCGATCACGCGCTGAGGCAGGGGGTGGTTGAAATAACGAGGCAGGGGGAAGGGTAGGGCGGGAGTGGGGACACGGAGAAACGACATAAAGGACGAAAGGGACTTCCGGGGTTGGGCTGGTTCCGTGGGATTGTGGGAGGGTTGCGGAGATGCGGGTGCGCGGTGGGGCGTAAATTTTTTGAAATTCAGCCATGGGCGTTTGCAATTTTTGTTGTGGTATGGAACAGTTGGCGCTCAGGAGCTATGGACCGATTTCAACTCCTTTTTCTAGGAGGTTCGGGGCTGCTGGTGCTCGTGCAGAGCATTCGGGGCTGGCGGGTGGGTGTCGCCAGACAACTGGTAAACATTGCGGCGCTGATGCTGGCGTATGGGGCGGCGATTGTCTCCGGGCGGCTTGCGACGCCGCTTTTGCGCCCGCTGGGATACCCGGATGTGCTGACATCGGTGATCGCGGGATCGGTGTTTGGCTGCGCGGTGTATGTGGCGGTGGTGAAGGTGTGCGGGAAACTTTTCAGGCGGACGGGGGAGCAAACGCTGCGGCTGAAATGGCTGGGGTATGGGGCGGGGGGATCGGCGCTGGGATTTGCGAGCGCGCTGGTGACGGTGTGGCTGTCTGTGTTTGCGATCCGGTGCCTGGGGACGGTGGCGGAGGCGGAGGTGAAGCTTGCGAATACGCCGGAGGCGCAGCGGCAGGGGATGGCGCCGAGCGCGCTGGCGATCGAGCTGGCGGAGTGCAAGCATTCGCTGGATTCCGGGGCGGCGGGGGCGGTGATCAGCGAGACGCAGCCGGATCGTATCTACCTGATCCTGAACAAGATGGCGGAGGTGATATCGAGCGTCAATTCGATGCAGCGGTTTGTGTCTTATCCGGGGACGAAGGTGCTGAGCCAGAATCCGAAGATCGTGGCGTTGCAGCAGGACCCGGAGATCGCGCGGCAGGTGGTACACCGGAATTTTGTGGCGCTGCTGGGGAATCCGAAGATCGTGGCCGCGCTGAACGACCCTGGGCTGGAGGAGATGGTGAGGAGTTTCGAATTGGAGAAGGCGCTGGATTACGCGCTGGCGGGGAGCAGTCGGCAGAGTCCGAAGAATTGATAATTGCGATTGCTGATTGAGCGCGCAGTAAGCAATCTGAGGGCGGCAATTATCGATTCCCTCGATGCGTTATACCGCGACCATTGGCCTGGAAGTGCATGTGCAATTGAAGACGCGCAGCAAGATGTTCTGCACGTGCCCGGTGGAATATGGGTCGGAGCCGAATGCGCACACGTGCCCGATTTGCCTGGGGCTGCCGGGATCGCTGCCGGTGATGAATGGGGAGGCGCTGAAGATGACGGCGCTGACGGGGCTGATGCTGGGGTGCAGGGTGGCGGATGTGTGCAAGTTCGACCGGAAGAATTATTTCTACCCGGATATGCCGAAGAATTATCAAATCTCGCAGTATGACCTGCCGATCTGCCTGGGGGGCGGGGTGCCGCTGGCGGAGATGGCGTACCCGAAGGACGCGCAGAAGAGTATCGCGGCGCCGGACAAGGTGGTGCCGCTGGCGCGCATCCACCTGGAGGAGGACGTGGCGAAGTCGTTTCACTTTGAGTCGAGCACTGGGATTGATTTCAACAGGGCGGGGACGCCGCTGATGGAGATTGTGTCGGAGCCGGAGATCGATTCGCCGGAGGAGGCGTTTGCGTATCTGTCGTCACTGAAGCAAATCCTGGAGTACGGGGACGTGAGCTACGCGGACATGGAGAAGGGGCAACTGCGGTGCGATTGCAATGTGTCGGTGCGGCCCGAGGGGCAGGGGGAGCTGGGGACGAAGATCGAGATCAAGAATATGAATACGATCTCCGGGGTGCGGCGGGCGCTGGCGTATGAGATCGAGCGGCAGATCGACGTGCTGACGGGGGGCGGGCGGTTGCAGCAGGAGACGCGGCGGTGGGACGAGGGGGCGGGGCAGACGTTCGCGATGCGGACGAAGGAACTGGCGCACGATTACCGTTATTTTCCCGATCCGGACCTGATGCCGGTGCGGACGGCGGATTTCATGGACGAGGTGCGCGGGCGGGTGCCGGAGCTGCCGGCGCAGAAGCGGGAGCGGTTTGTGCGGGAGTACGGAGTGAGCGCCTACGACGCGGGAGTGCTGGCGAGCGACGTGGCGCTTTCGAATTATTACGAGCGCGCGGCGAAGGAGGCGGCGAAGCCGAAGCAGGTGGCGAATTGGGTGCTGAATGATTTGCAGAGCGCGCTGAAGACGGCGGGGGTGGGAATCGGGGAGTGCCCGATTGTGCCGGAGGCGCTCAACGGGCTGGTGACGCTGGTGGACGAGGGGAAGATCAGCAGCACGCAGGCGCGTGAGGTGTTCGCGGGGATGATGGCGGAGCCGGGGAAATCGGCGGCGGAGATCGCGGAGGAGAAGGGGCTGAAGCAGGAGAGCGACGCGGGGGCGATCGAGGCGATTTGCGAGGAGGTGATCGCGGCGAATCCGAAGGCGGTAGCGGAGTATAAGGGGGGGAAGACGGGGTCGATTAATTTTCTGAAGGGGCAGGTGATGAAGCGGACGCAGGGGAAGGCAAACCCGAACATCGTCGGCGAAGTGCTGGCGAGGAAGCTGGCCGCATGAGAGTGCGCGCGCCGGTTGCGATTTTCTTGGCGATGGCGGGAATGTGCGCGGCGGGCCTCGCGCAGGGCGGGCCGGAGTATGCGACGCCGGCGCCGGCGGCGATCCTGAGCACGGAGATCAGCGGGGGGGACCTGGTGTTTTTTACCGGGGCGGGGCCGGAGACGGCGTTGATCAAGGAGATCTCGGCGCTGGCGGAGAAGCGGGCGGTGACGCCGGAGGTGAAGGCGCTGGCGATTGCGGTATTGAAGGAGCAGACGGATGCGGCGGCGCAATTGAGCGCGCTGGCGGCGGCGAGGGATGTGCCGATCCCGCAGGGGCCGGACGGTGAGGGACGGAAGGAACTCGCGACGCTGGCGAAGATGGAGGGGCCGAGGTTTGACAAGTCGTTCCTCGATGCGCTGGGGGATGCGCAGGATTTGCTGGAGACGAGCCTGGAGGCGGGGGCGGGGTCGTCGGATAAGGAGATCAAGGCGTATGCGGAGGCGGGACTGGAGAGGCTGAAGAAGGAGCGGGATGGGGTGAGGAGGTTGGGGTTTTAGGGCTGATTAAATAACTGTGGCCGTGTTTTGCGGGGGAAGGACGGAAAGGACAAAAAGGACAAAAAGGACGGGCGGCTACACAAAAAGTTGGATCGCCATGGAGGATCGTTGAAGCGCGGGCTGGACAAGGGCGGGCGGGGAGCGGGAGAATTTGGGACGATGAAAGAAGAAATGATCCTGGTGGCGCCGCGGGCGACGATTGAGAAGCTAGGGATGTGGCAGGGGCTCAATTTCGAGGTGGAGCGGTATTTGCCGGCGCTGCTGGCGCGGGAGAACAATTTTTTCATGGCGCGGTCGGCGGCGGAGACGGACCCGGCGTTCAAGCAGATCATTCCGTACGTGCTGCTGACGCACGGGGGGAAGGTGCTGCATTATGTGCGCGGGAAGAAAAGCGGGGAGCAGCGGCTGGTGAGCAAGGGGTCGATCGGGATCGGGGGGCACATGAATGACGGGGATAACAGTCTGTTTTCGTTTGATGGGGAATCGGCGTACCTGGAGGGGGTGCGGCGGGAGATTTCGGAGGAGTTGAATATCGGGACGAGTTACCGGAACCGGGTGGCGGCGCTGCTGAACGATGATTCGAACGAGGTGGGGCAGGTACACATGGGGGTGGTGCATGTGTTCGAGCTTGCGGAGCCGAAGGTGGAGAAGAATGAGGCGATGATTACGAACCTGGCGTTTCTAACGCCGGAGGAGTTGCGGGAGCGGAGGGAAACGCTGGAGACGTGGTCGCAGATTTGTTTGGATGGGCTGGGGCGGCTGCTGGGTTGATATCCGCGGTCCGAGCCGGACGTCGTTTGTTGATGAAATTTGACAGCGAATGAGGCGGGGGCCAAAGATGGGGGATGATCAGGCCTCTTCCTCATTTTTCCTCATAGTCGGATTATGCTATGAATGACCTCTATGATCACATTTGCAGAAAATGTCCCCACGGACTTCCGTATTCCGAAGCAGTAAAACTGATGCTGACCTTATATTGTACACTGGCCATTCTTCCCAAGGAGTTTCAAAATCTGCCATTATCGAAGATTGAGTTAGCAAAGCTCTTTTCAAAGCTCGCCGCGAGTGGGAAGATTGTTCCCGACGAAGTTACATCCGTAGTTCCTTTCAACCTTACTCAAACCGACTATTGGGAGGATTTAGCGTCGGAGCTGTTCCGCGGCGAGATCGCTCCGGATTATTCCTTCCCTTCGCGTGCTTCAAATTACGTATAACAGGAGCAAGCAAAGTCTGGGAAATGGGGTCAAGGCTTGACGGGCTGTCGCCCAAATCCTTGAGTCGAGGGGAAGGGATTGATAAAATAGCATGCAGCTATGATGGGAGAACACGCAAAACAAAATGAATTGTGGGTCGAACCTGTGAAAAATGAGGCAACCGACGGGCGACAAATTATCCCCGTTTAAAGAATGCCCGGTAGCAGCTTCTCGTTACTCACGGCAGGCGGCAAACGCGAGGCGGCTTTCACTTTCCACGAGGACGCGCCAATCCACGGGCCACCCACATCCAGTACTGTCCTCGTCAACCTCAGCGGAGGCGAAGCCGCTTGCGAAACGAGTCAGGCGCATGACTCGCAGCCTCAGCGGGTGGCGGAGAGCCATTCCAGCACGACTCCATAGAGGTGGGGCCCAGGCTTTGGCTCCATGCGAACGCTCTTGCCGCCGGAAGCAATACGCGCTTAATTTCGGCAAATGAGTACGCTGACTGAAATCGAGGTTGCCGCCGACCAACTGCGTCCCGAAGAGAAACAGGAACTCATCCTGTTTCTTGCTACGCGCCTGCGCGCCTGCGCGCGACCGGAGCAGAGATGCCTCCGCCTCGTTCGTTCAGCAAGGAACAAATCCAGCAATGGATTGCCGAGGATGAGGAAGGCTATCGGCGTTTCGTAGCCGGCGCGTGACCATTTTTCTCGATACCATCCTCTTGCCTTCGGATTTCCTCGAACGCGAACGGTCAGCGGGAAGATTGAAGTGAACTGCTGTCAGACGGCGTGCGCCGATTTGCCGAACACCGAACGCACCAGGGCAACTACGCCGGCTATCGTTCTTGAAGAACAGGTTCCCGATGATATTCTTGCAAAGCGGCGAGAGCTTGCCGTTTTTGAGTTTCTGTCAATGGTTACGAATTTATGAAGGAGACCGTGAAAAAAAATTTCGCGAGCGATAATAACGCCGGGATTGCTCCGGAATGCCTGGCGGCAATCGCGGCGGCGAATTCCGGGCATGCCCCCGCCTACGGGAACGATGAATGGACCCAGCGAGCCTGCGCGACGATTCGGGATATTTTCGAAATCAACTGCGAAGTTTTTTTCACTTTTAACGGCACCGCCTCGAACTCCCTGGCATTGGCGCACCTTTGCCGCAGTTTTCACTCCGTTGTCTGCCACGCGGTGGCGCACGTCGAAACCGACGAATGCGGGGCGCCTGAATTCTTCAGTTCCGGCTCAAAGCTGCTGCTCGCGGGAGGTAATGAGGGGAAGGTATCTCCGGCGGAGCTTCACCGGCTGGTTCATCTGCGGGAGGATATCCACTATCCGAGAACGCACGTATTGAGCATCACCCAGGCGACAGAACTGGGGACGGTTTACGGAATATCCGAACTTCAGGAACTGGGCGCGCTCGCTCACGGCCTCGGGCTGAGAGTTCACATGGACGGGGCTCGTTTTGCCAATGCGCTTGTGTCGCTGAATTGCTCTCCGAAGGAGATTACCTGGAAGGCGGGGGTCGATGTCCTCTGCCTTGGCGGAACAAAGAACGGAATGCTGGCTTCGGAAGCCGTGGTTTTCTTCAACAAGGAGATTGCGGCCGAGTTCGACTACCGGTGCAAGCAGGCCGGGCAACTCGCCTCGAAGATGCGGTTTCTTGCCGCACCGTGGAGCGCGATGCTCTGCGAGGGCGCGTGGCTTCGATACGCGGAAAATGCCAATCGCATGGCGGCGCTGCTCGCATCCCACCTGCGGACGATTCCGGAGGCGGCTTTTCTTCACGAGCCTCAAGCGAACAGTGTTTTTGTGAGTCTGCCGCCGGCAGTCATCAAGAAGCTGCAGATGGCGGGCTGGCACTTTTACGAATTTATCGGAAAGGGCGGGGTCCGGCTGATGTGCAGTTGGGATACCCGCGAAGAAGATGTGCTCAGTTTTATGAGGGATCTGAGGGAAATCATCGCCAAAGAGAATTCCGTACATGAAGGCTCACACGCGACCGTCGGGTGACCGTCGGCGTCCCCATCGGCGTCCTTAAGGCGCCGCCGGCTTGATGCGGTGGCTCTCGGCGGCATCCGGAATATGGATGGTGAGCTCTTGCGCGGTGGTCGATGCCGACCCCCAGACGATCAGGTCCAGGTCGCGGCCCGGCGTCGCGTTCCCCTCCGCTTTCAGATGAATCACCAGGGCGCCGTGTTTTCCCGGCCGGACGGCGGCCGTATCGTACGAGTATGCCGTGCAGGAACAGGAAAAGTTGACTCCCTCGACGGCCACCGAGGAGGCGCCATTATTTTTGAAAGTGAATCGGGCTTCGTAGCCCCCTTTGGCGACGGCGGCCACGGCAAGATCGTTCGTCCATTGCCAGTCGGCCCGTAGGATGGCGGGAAAAAAAAGTGCAACCGCCAGTAAAAGAATTAGTTTCACGGGAGAGGAATTTAGCGTTTTCTTAACAAACCGCGGCGCGGTCGCGCCAGCCCCAACGCCACCCCCATTGCCCCCAAGCATGATCCGCACTTGAAAATGAAGTCCATCGTTCTTCTCCTGGGCGGTCTGCTCTCACTTTTTCCGGTTTTCTCCCGCGCCGCGGATAGCCCGAAGTACCTCGATGCTTCCGTACCGGTGGAGGAACGCATCGACGACTTGCTCCCACGCCTGACGGTGGACGAGAAAATTGTGGAAATCTCCGACGATTGGGGATCGAGGGACATCCCGCGGCTGAAAATCCCGGCGTTGTTGAAGACGGAGGGACTGCACGGACAATCGTACTCGAAAGGAGCCACCATCTTTCCGGAGCCGATCTGCATGGCGGCCACGTTCGATTCGGGGCTCGTCGGGCAGATCGGCGATGAGACGGCCCTGGAGGCGAAGGCGGATCACATCCACTCTTCGTGGTCACCGGTGCTGGATGTGGCGCGCGACGTGCGCTGGGGCCGTGTCGAGGAGACCTACGGGGAGTCGCCATACCTGGTCACCCGGATGGGCACAGCCTGGATAACGGCTTTTCAGGCGGAGGGAATGATCGCGGTGCCGAAGCACTTTGCGGGGCATGGCGAGCCGGAAGGTGGGCGCGACAGCAACGACATCGGGCTTTCGGACCGGGTGATGCGCGAAATTTTTCTTCCTCCGTACCGGGCGGCGATCGAGACCGCCCATGCCGGTGGAATCATGGCCGCGTACAGCACATGGAACGGCGTGCCGGACAATGCGTCGACCGAGCTGCTGGGGCGGATCCTGCGCCAGGAATGGGGATTTAACGGCTATGTGGTTTCCGATTGCGGGGCGATCGAGCATTTGGTCCAAAAGCATGGGATCGCGGGCACGTATGAGGAGGCGGCGGCGCTGGCCGCCGCGGCCGGCGTGAACATGGAGTGCGGTTCGGCTTACAAGCAGGGGATGGAGAAGGCGCTCGAGGATGGATTGGTGACGCCGGAAGAGCTGGATAACCTGGTGCGCCCAATCCTGCGCGCAAAGTTCCAACTGGGGCTGTTTGAACATCCGGAATCGACGCAGGTCAATTTCAACACGCTGCCCGCCTACGATTCCCCGTCCGCGCGGGCGCTGGCGCGGGAAGTGGCCGCGGAAGGGGCGGTGCTGCTCAAGAATGACAACAATATCCTGCCGTTGAGCCGCAGCGCGAAGACGATCGCCGTGATCGGCCCGAACGCGAGCCTCGCGCAGATCGGGGATTACTCGCCGCAGCCGGCGCCCGGCCAGTTGATCACCGTGCTGGACGGAATCAAGTCGCACGCGGGACCGGGCACGCGGGTGGTGTTCGCTCCCGGCCTCGATTCGCCGCTCGACACGGGCACGGCGGGGTTCGCCGCCGCCATCGCCGCGGCCAGGGGAGCGGATGTGGCCGTCGTGGTGGCGGGGGACAATTCGCGCGATGGCATGAAGTCGACGACGGGCGAAAACATCGATGGAGCGACGCTCGATTTCCCGGGGGCGCAGCGCGCTTTGATCAAGGCGATCCAGGCGACCGGCACGCCGGTGGTGCTGGTGATCGTGAACGGGAAGCCGTTCACCCTGGCGTGGGAGGCGGAGAATATCCCCGCCATCCTGGTGACGTGGTATCCCGGCGAGGATGGCGGCGACGCGACCGCGGACCTTCTCTTCGGGGACCGGAATCCCTCCGGGCGGCTGCCGCTGACGTGGCCGCGGAGCGTGGGTCAACTGCCGCTGCACTACGACTACCACCCCTCCGGCCGGGGCTACAATTACTACGACATGCCGTTCACGCCGCAATACCGCTTCGGCTACGGGCTGAGCTATACCCGGTTCGAATATTCCAATCTCCAGATCACGCCCAAACCCGGCGACCCGGGTTTCGTGACGGTCACGGCGGACGTGCGGAACAGCGGGGATCGCGATGGAGACGACGTGGCGCAGCTCTATTTTACGGATGTAATCGCGTCGGTGAGCACGCCGGTGGTGGAACTGGGCGGATTCGAGCGAGTCTCGCTGAAAAAGGGGGAGACCAAGCGCGTTTCCTTCTCGCTGACGCCGTACCAGCTTTCACTGCTGGACGAAAATATGATCCGGCGCGTCGAACCGGGGACCTTCCGAATCCACGTGGGGGGCGTTTGCCCGGATGTGCCGGCGGGAGTGGGCGATGATCGGAAAAACCAAATCGGCTTCGAAGATCCGGCGGAGGGTGTATCTGGTGCATTCATCGAACCGAAGGCGTATGCGGCGCGGTTTGTCTATAAGCTCGACGCGCCGGGGCGAGCGGAGGGCGGCCAGGCATTTCCGGCGACGGTGAGTGTGAGGAACGAGGGCAACCTTACCGACGTGAGCGTGGTAAAGCTGTATGCGGGTGCTCAGCTCGACTCCTGGGGTTTCGAGATCAATCCCGGGGAAACGAAGACGCACGTCTTTCATCCGGTAATGTATAGCCCGGGTGATCTCGCGGTGGTGGCGGAGACGCAAATGGTGGGCAAAACGGTCGATATTGCGGCGGCGCCGGCCCGGCTGGAGATCCAAAACATCCATGTCACGGTGGACGAAAACGATGTGCTGCGGGTCTCCGCGCAGGCGCAGAATGTGGGCGGGGCGCCTTGTGAACGGACGGTCGCTTTCACGGTGGACGGCCAGCCTGTGGGGCAAAGCGAGCCGCTGAGTCTCGATCCCGGCGAGAAGGCAAGCCTCACGCTGAGCCACGCGTTCGCCACTGGCGGCCTACATCGCTACCAGATCGACGGCCAGCCTGAGCAGCAGATCGTTGTGGGCAGCGGCATCGGGTTCGGGTTGCGGAATCCGCTGGTCGATCTGAAGCTCGATGAAGGGCAGGGTTCTTCCGTGCGCAACGAAATCACCGGGGCCATGCTGCCGCTCCGCGGCTCGCCCGCCTGGGTGGAAGGCCGCGAAGGGAAGGCATTGCAGCTTTCCGCCGGCGGCATGGATATCGATGCCGGCAACGTTGATATTTATCGCAAGGCTTTCACGCTCTCGGCCTGGGTCAAAATCGACCACCTCGGAAATGGGGACGACCTTGCGCTGTTCGGCGGGAGGGCCCCCATGGGCGCGGACCAGGATATCACCGGCACGGAGCTTCATGCGGGTGTCCAGGGGGGCAGGGCCTTCATGGGCTTCTTCGGCCGGGACATCAGCGGCTCGGAGGCCGTTCCGGTCGGGAGCTGGGTGAACCTTGCTTACACCTACGATCCCGACGCTCGGAAAGGTTCGCTTTACATCAACGGGTCCCTGGACAAATCGGAGGCTCAAAAACCTTACACTGGACCGCTGCAGACCATCGGCGATTGCTCAATCCTGGAGCATGGCGATTATGCCCTGGGGGACGTCGTGGCCGTGCAGAGCTGCCTCACGCCGGGCATGATCCAACTGCTTTGCTCGAAGGGGCTCGATGCCCTGCGCGAGGGAGATTACGTCTCCGAGTGGCGTCCGTTTGCCGGCACACCCGCCACGCTGACGGCGACCGCGGATGTGCCGCTCGGGAGCCGGGCAGCGGTGACCGTTGAGGCTGCGAGCGGGGACGGGAAGGTCACGGGCTCGGTGAAGATTCCACTCCGGCCGGGTGAGCACACCTATCCCCTGCCGGACATCGCGCCGGGCGGCTGGATCCACCTGCGCATTCAACTGGCCGGCGGCGATTGGAAAAACCTGCCGGTGGTGCGCGCGGCGCAGGTGGAGGGCGGCGGCGCCACCCAGCGCTGGTCCACCCCCCATGATTGGAGCCAGGGCAATGCCTCCGCCAGCCTGGTGACCGATTACACGCTGCCTTGATCCCGAAATAGCTCTGTCCGCCCGTCTTTATGAAACACTCCTCCATCGTCCTCGCGTTGTTTGCCTTCCCAGCCTTCCTGCACGCGGAACCGGCCACTATTCCCAACGACACGGGTGCCGCCGGGTCCGTCGTGATCGATAATTCATGGCGGCTTTGGCTCGATCAAGGGGCGGAATGGGAAGGCGATAAACTTTACCTGCCCGAGGATGTCGATCTCACCAAAATACCGGTTAATCCCCCCACCGGAGGATGGGAAGCGTTAAACGACCACGCGGGGATTCCCGTGACGTTGCCGGGGACGGTGGAGGAACATTACTGGGGCAAGAGTCCGCTTCCGGTGGCCAATCCAAATGATCCAGCCAGTGTGGTGCAGCTCGAAAGTCCCTATCTCGGGGTCTCCTGGTGGTATCGGACATTTACGCCTCCGGCTCTCAAGCCGGGCGAGCGGCTGGTCTTCTCTTTCCCCGGGGCGAGACTCCGCGCGGAGGTTTATGTCAACGGCAAGCTGCTCGCCTATAATATCATCTCGGAAATTCCGTTCACGGCCGATGCCACCGATGCCTTGAAACCGGGAGTGCCGAACCAGTTGGCCGTTCGCATTACGAATCCCGGCGGAATCTATAGCTGGGGCGATTTTTTCCCCGAACGTTGGGGACGTTACGAGATCCCCGCCACTCACGGCTTTGGCGGAATTTCCGGGGGAGTGACGATGGCCGTACACGGTGCGGTCACAGTGGATGATTTATATGTTGAGAACAATCCGGACCCCCACCAAGTGACGCTGAATGCCGAAGTCGCCTCAAGCGGGCCGGCTTATAAAGGGCCGCTGGACTTATCCATTTCCCGGAACGGGGAGACGGTCTGGAGCGGCTCGGTCGACGTCGATCTCGCGGGAGGAGGAAAGACCACCGTATCCAAACAGGTTACGGTTCCCGATGCGAAATTGTGGGGAATCGGACATCCGGTTCTGTACCGTGCGAGGGCGGACATCGCTTCGGCGCCCGACTCCGGCTGGATAACCGATTTCGGCTTTCGCTGGTTCAATGCGGAGGGAATCGGGACCAACCCACGGCTGGTGCTGAATGGGCAGCGCGTTTTTCTGAAATCGGCCATTTCCTGGGGCTTTTGGGCTCCCAATGGCATATTCCCCGACAAGGACGCCGCCCAGCGGGAAGTCAAAGCGGTGGAGGCGCTGGGGCTGAATTGCCTGCAAAACCACCGCCATTTCCCGAAGGCCGCCGTGCTGGACGCTTTCGATCACGCCGGGCTGCTCCGTTACTGCGAACCGGGCGGAGGCGGCTCCGTTTGGGATGACGGTGTGTACTCCGACACGATCGATCCCTCGGGTGCGGGCGGAGAACCGACCACGTTCGGCAATCGCTACGAAATGGACAAAATCCGGGCGATGATCATGGCGTATCGATCCCATCCCTCGGTGATCCTGTGGTCGATGAAAAATGAGGTGGGGTCCGAACTTCACAACAAGAAGATTTTTTACCTGATGCACCAGGTACACGACCTGGACCCTTCGCGCATTGTCGTGCTCAAGTCGGGTTTTGGTCCGGATGGCGAAATCATGGGCCGGCCTTATTCCAATGAGATGTATTACGGTGACGACGGCACTCATCACGATTCTGGCTGGCATGACAATCACAACGAGGACGATACCGGCGTTTACCAGGACAGCCTTTACAGGAGCCCGACCGACTTTAAGACCTATACCACCGATACCAATGGCATCGCGATGTGGGGTGAATTGGGCACGGCCGATTCTCCCGACGATGATGCGCTGACGGTGAAATGGTATCACGACAAGAATGTCCCCGGTTACGACCGCGGCGCGGCGGAAGCGCGCCTGGCGGCATACGAGGCGTTTATCGACAAGTACGGTTTCCGCTCGGCATTTCCCACCGCGGAGGATCTTTTCCGGGGGGTCGGCGCCCGGCACTATTTCGATGCGGCCCACATCATCGAAAATGCCCGGATTGCGGACGCCAATGATTACATCGCCCTGACGGGCTGGGAATCGACGACGGTGGATAACAACTCGGGACTGGTCGATGCGCTGCGTCATTTGAAGGCGGACCCGGCTTTGGTCCGGCAGGCCACGGCTCCCGAGGTGCTCGTAATAAAGGCGCACCATTATGTGATCGCGAAGGGAGAGGCGGCGGTGGCCGACGCCTTCATCGTCAATGAAGTGAACCGCCATGGAAGCTTCACGCTACGCTTCACTGCGGCCCTGGACTCGGATAAGGAGAAGCCGTTCTATGACACTTCGTTTCCCGTGAGGGTGAGGGGCGGCGAAGTATTCGGCGAGTTGCTCAAGGATAATATCTCGTTCACGCCGCCCGCCGCCGGGCCGGTTACCATGACCGCTTATCTGATCCCATCGGGGGCGTCGGATCCCGTTTTGAAGCGAACCGAACCGCTCCTGGTGGTGGATCCCAACCCGGCTCCGCTGACCGGAACAGTTGCCTGCGCGGATTACGAGGGAACGTTGATTCCGGCGTTGAAAGAGCAATTTGGGCTGACGGCCATCCCGCTCGAGTCGGCTACCGGCAAAGTGGACACCATTGTCTTGAGTTCCGCGGGCGCCCCGCGCAGCACCCTGGACGTAAGCAACGTGCAGCGCAGTTCAAATGTGCAGAACACCAACGATCCGGGACTTTACGAAGAAGAAGCGGTAGCCAGGGAAGGGGCTGTAGACTGGTGCAAGGACCTGGCCCATGGAGACGCGACTGTTGAGCTTTTCTTTGTGGAAACTTATTTTGATGAGCCTGGAAGCCGGGTCTTCGATCTCGCGCTGAATGGCAAAACGGTGGCCAGGGATTTCGATATCTGGGCCGCGGCCGGCGGCAAGAACAAGGCGGTGGTGGAGAAATACACGGTTTCGTGTCCCGATGGCAAATTGAGGTTTTCCATCCCCCACGTGGAATCGGACCAGCCGGAGATCGCCGCGATCCGGATTACGGATGCCAAGGGAACCGTCAGGCGCGAGGTCTTCCGCGACAGGGACTACCAGAGCCCCACGGGAGATACCTGGATGGCCGTGGATCCGCCCGGGTTCGATTGGAATAAGGTGCTTCCGACTGTGCTTGACCGGGTGCGCGACGGCGCGCGCCTGGTGATTATGGGAAATGATGCCCAGGACGTCGCGGACGCCGCCAAGGTGCTGGCGAAGGAGAATATTTTGACCTATTCAGGCATGGCCGGTTACGATGATACGCCCTGGATCGGCCATTGGTATTTCTGCCGGCAGCATTGGCTGCTGGACGGTCTTCCTTCCAATTGCGTGCTGGACTGGCAATACCAGGCGGCCGCGCCGGGCAACGGCCTGGAGCTGGATGCCCCTGGCATTGAGGCGATCATTGGTTATGGCAGGAATCCCGGTCCCGGCCTGGGGCTGGCGGCCGCCACCGTGCCGGTGGGCAAAGGGCAAATCCTCATACTGGCCATGGGCGGCCTGAACAATGCCTTCATTTACGGCAATCCGAGGGGTTTCGAGCCCGTGACCGCCCGCCGCATCATATACAATTCGCTTCGCCACTAAGTATGCCTTCGCTTCCCGTGAACCGCCTCGTCCGCCTTTTTTTCGCCGCCTTTTTTTTCGCCGCGCTCCTCAACGCCCCGCGGACGGCGCGGGGGGATGATGATGCCTCGTTCAACGGGCCGAAGACCAGTTGGCACGGATTCGACCGGTACGATTTCACGATGGATATGAAGACCTTTGAAATCGAGCCGTATACGGCGCCTGCCGCCGAGGGCGACGGCATCCAGGGAGACACGCCAGGGAAGTTCCGGTGCATCGTGGTGGCGCCGCGGCAGGCCGCGCCGGGCAATCCCTGGTCGTGGCGCGGCTGTTATTGGGACCACCAGCCCCAGACGGAGGTGGAGCTGCTGCGCCGCGGATTTTATATTGCCTACATCACCCCGGACCCGGGTCCGCACTGGGACGCCTGGTATGCGTACCTCACCGGGAAGAAGGGCTTCTCGAGGAAGCCGGCTTTCGTCGGCATGAGCAAGGGCGGGGTTGACGCTTTTGAGTGGGCGACGGAGCACCCGGACGAGGTCTCTTGCATCTACGCGGATAACCCGGCGCTCTATCCCGCAAGTTTCGCAAAGCTTGGGGACCTGGTCAAAAGCGACGTGCCGCTCCTGCACGTCTGCGGAAGCATGGATTTCCTGCTGGAGCATCACACGCTGATGGTCGAGGACGTTTACCACATGCTGGGCGGCCGGATCAGCATCATGATCAAGGAGGGGATGCCCCATCATCCGCACAGCCTGCAGGATCCAAAGCCGATTGCGGACTGGATCGAGGAGAATGTCCAGCCCGAGCCGGGAAAGGCCCCCGATTTCCCGGGCATGACTTTTGAGAAATCGTACTTTTACAGCTACGAGAATTCATACCGCTGGTTTCCGTCCGAGGATACATACATCACCTGCCGGGGTCCGGCCTTCACCGATTGCTATGACCGGTATGACGCCATCGGTAAAATGTGGGGCCTGACGGGCATGGCCATCGTGATGCCCAAGACCGAGGCTCCGGGGAAGCCATGGGTGTTTCGCGCCGACCGGCTCGGGCACGAGCAGCCTTCCGCGGTCGACCTGGGGTTGCTGGGGAAAGGATTTACCCTCGTTGCGGCGCCGATCAAGGGCCAGCCTGGCCCAAGCCAGGTTGATTGGGACGCGAC
Source organism: Chthoniobacteraceae bacterium (assembly GCA_049521415.1). Classification (GTDB taxonomy): domain Bacteria; phylum Verrucomicrobiota; class Verrucomicrobiia; order Chthoniobacterales; family Chthoniobacteraceae; genus DATAXI01. The sequence continues at coordinate 11,585 of JBEKOV010000031.1, read as the reverse complement.
TTACCAGGTGATGGTCGATCACGGCTATGCGAAGAAACCCGCGCTGGAAGGCGTGGGGGCCTCGGCCGGGGAGGCCTATGCCTGGGCCACGCAGAATCCGGAAAAAGTGGCGTGCATCTATGCGGAGAACCCGGTGATGCGGAGCCTCATGTTGCCGAATGTGAAGCTGCTGGACGCGCTGGCGCCGCTGGCCCGGTCCGGCGTGCCGATCCTGCATGTCTGCGGGAGTCTTGACCCGGCTCTGGGCGATAACTCGAACGCGGTGGAAAAGCAGTATAAGCTGCTTGATGGGAGGATCACGGTCATTCTGGAGGATGGCGTGGGCCATTATCCGCTCGAGCCGGAAAATCCGCAGCAGGTGGTCGATTTCATGGCGCAGTCGGCGTTGCCCCGGCCATAACCGGGGGAGCCGCCACGGTAGTTTTTCCCTCCCAACGCAACACGCCCAACTCCATTGGCAAATCCTCCCATGCTTGCAAACTAATGGACCTCAGTTACTTTTCATCCGCACACACTTCCGCACGATCGCCGGTGCTGGGTTGCGCTCCCCTCGTCAATTCTTATATGAGCCCATCGTTCATCCTTGAGCGCCTGGTTGACCTTTCCCATGAGTTGGGGCGTCCCGATCGTCATTTATCCATTATTGCCGAAGGGAATGTCAGCGCGGCCTTGGGGGATGGCACCTTTTATGTGAAAGCCTCCGGTGGCCAAATGGCGATCATTGATGGCAACGGTTTCACCCGGGTTAAAACAAAAGTGATCATGGATGCCCTGGATCGGCCTGACAAAAGCGACCGGGAAGTACAAGAGGTGCTGGAAAACAGCCGGATCGATCCGCAGGCAAAGCTTCCTTCGATCGAAACATTTCTGCATGCCATCTGCCTCGAGGAAGGGGGGGGCAAATGGGTGGGGCACACCCATCCTGTTTCGGTCGTCGGCATCCTTTCCAGCAAGCTCGGCGCGGAACCCTTTCTTCAGCATGTATTTCCGGATTCGATCGTGGTGTGCGGGCGGCGGGTGGCCACGGTTCCCTATGCGGACCCGGGGATTCAGTTGGCGGTCGAGTTTCGTCGATCCCTTCGCGCCTTCATTGAGCAGCACGGCGCCCCGCCCAAGGTTATTCTGATGGAGAATCATGGACCGGTTGCCCTTGGGCAGTCCGGGCAGGAGGTTTTGAATATTATGCTGATGCTGGACAAATGGGCCTCCGTGCTGCACGGGACTTATGCCTTCGGCGGCCCTCAATTTCTCGATGACAGCATCTCCGACCGGATCGAAAGCCGGCCCGATGAACATCATCGCCGCCGGGCGATTGGTCATTTGGCGACCGGCAAGTCATCAAACTAAAATGCCTCAAGAACGGAAACCTATACTGATATGATAAAGAAGCTTCATTTCATCCTGGCCTTTGCGCTGTGCGGCGGAAGGATTCAAGCGGAAGAACCGGCAACCTCCGCAAGCGCGAACGCCGGGCTGCCGCCTGTTGCCGCGGTGGACAGTTACGGCCTTACCGAGCAACAGCGGGAGGCGCACGAAGCGGGACTAAAATGGTTTCGTGACGCCAAGTTTGGGGTGTTCATTCACTTTGGGCTCTATTCGGTGCCGGCTGGCGAATGGCAGGGCAATACAGGCTATGCGGAATGGTTCCAGATCGACACGAAAATGCCCGGCGCTGAATATGCGAAGTTCGCCGCGCAGTTCGACCCGACAAAGTTCGATGCGAAGGAGTGGGTAAAGAACATTAAGAACGCCGGGATGAAATACGTCGTCATCACGACCAAGCATCACGATGGGTTCGCCATGTACGACACGAAGCTGGAGGATTACAATGTCGTAAAGGCGACGCCATGGGCTCATGACCCGATGAAGGATTTGGCGGCCGCGTGCAAGGATTCCGGCGTCCAGCTATGCTTTTACTATTCCCTTCCCGACTGGCATTCACCCGACTTCCCGGCGCGGTATTCGCAACGCGGATTTCACGGCAATCCGAATCCGAACGCGGACATCGAGAAATACGTCGCGTACGTGAAAGGACAAATCCACGAAATTTTGACGCAGTATGGGCCGATTGGGGCTCTCTGGTTCGATGACGGCGGTGCGTTTGGAGGAGTTGACCGCGCCGTGCTGATGCATTCGAAGGAACTGCTGGACGAAGTCCATGAGTTGCAGCCGCGTTGCGTCGTGGATGACCGCCTCGGAATACCGGCTGATTACAATACCCCGGAGCAAACCTTTCCGTCCGGCCATCCGGACAAGCTGTTCGAGACCTGCCTGCCGCTTAATGGTCATTGGGGCTACAACAAAAACGATCACGACTGGAAATCTCCGAAGACCATTGTCCGAGACCTAGTGGACTGTGCCAGCAAGGGCGGAAATTTTATCCTGGGTATCGGAGCCGTGGCCGATGGCACTTTTCCGCCGGCGGAAGCCGAGCCGATTCTCGATACAATCGGCCAATGGCTGAAGGTGAACGGCGAATCCGTTTACGGCACGACGGCCAGTCCGTTCGAGATGCAGCCGCCATGGGGCCGGGTTACGCAAAAGGGCGGTAAAGTCTACCTGCACGTCTTTGCCTGGCCGGAAGAGGGCAAACTGGTCGTGCCAATACCGAATGGGGTGAAGCAGGCTTATCTGGTGGCGGATCCCAATCATGCGGCGTTGAGCGTGACCCCTTCGGATCATGGAACGACGATCTTACTGCCGGCACAGGCGCCCGATCCGATTGATACGGTCATCGCATTGGAAGTGAGCGGCCCATAGAAGCCGGTGATGGTCCCATGAATAACCCATCCACGGACCGGGCTCGGGGCAGCGCGGCTTACCTGCTGTTCTGTTGCTTTGCTTCCACGCTTGGCGGACTCCTTTTCGGATACGACTTATTTGTTATAGCCGGCGCAAAGGATCTTGTTGTTGAGCGATTCAATCTTTCTTCGCTGATGGAAGGATGGTTCGTCAGTTCCGCGATGGTCGGGGCGATGCTGGGCTGTTTGCTGGCGGGTACGGGCAGTGACCGGTTTGGCCGTAAGAAGGTGTTGCTGACGGCCTCGTTCTTTTTATTGGTTTGCTCGGTCGGATGCGGGCTGGCCTGGTCGTCCGTGTCATTGATCTTCTTTCGGTGGATCGGCGGTGTTGGCGTGGGGATTTCTTCGATGGTTTGTCCTTTGTACATTTCAGAGATCTCTCCGGCACGGCTGCGCGGACGCATGGTGACGTTGTTCCAGTTGGCGATCTGCGTGGGGATCGTCGCAGCCATCCTGGTGAACACGGGGCTGCTTTCCTGGCATGAGCAGATCAAGAATGCGCAGCCGGACGGATTGGTGGGATTTATGGTGGACCGCGACGTGTGGCGGAGCATGTTGGGCATGGAGGCGCTGCCGGCGTTAATCTTCTTTGCGATGTGCGCCATCATTCCGGAAAGCCCGCGCTGGCTGGCCGAGATGGGACGAAGCTCGGAGGCGGAGAAGGTGCTGGAGCGTGTCAATGGCTCGGAAATCGCGGCCATGGAGCTTGCGGAAATCAACACCGCCCTGGCTGGTGAAAGCGCCTCGTTGATGGAATTATTCCGGCCTGGTCTGCGCCGGGCATTGCTCATGGCGCTGTTTCTTTCGGTTATATCCGAGTTCAGCGGCATTACGACGATCTGGAATTTTGGTCCGGAAATCATTCGCGGCCAGGGCATTCATCTGGCCAATGAAATGAGCGGCATGGTGGTTATTGCGTCGTCCTTGTCCATCTTCACCCTTCTGGCGGTATGGCTGATGGACCGGGTGGGACGCCGGCCACTATTGTTCTGGGGCAATCTCGGGTGTTTTATTTCCCTGATCTTTCTGGGGGCGCTCCTGGGCCGGCCGGATTCTTCCAGCGCGCTGAAAGTGGCGGCGGCGGCAACTTTTGTGGCGTGCTTTGCCTTTTCGATGGGACCGATCAAATGGGTTTTCATGTCGGAAGTCTTTCCGACCCGTATTGCCGGGCGCGCGGTGGCCATCAGTTCATTGGCCGTATGGACGGCCGATGCGATCTTGAACCAGTTATTCCCGCTAATGCGTGACAGTTGGGGTAAAAGCGCAACCTTTCATGTCTTTGCCGCGATCCTGATCCCGCAATTTTATTTCGCCTGGAAAATAATGCCGGAAACGAAAGGACAGAGCCTGGAGGAAATTGAACGGTTATGGCATGACATCGAAAAAAGAAAATCGGAAACCTAGAACCCGTTGGAAAAGCACCCGAGCATGAAAATATCCATCATCATCGCAACGATCGCCGTTTTTGTACTAAGCCGCCCGGCTTCAGCCGAGGCGCCTGATACTCAGACCGAGACATTTAATCCGTTCCGTGAAACGCCGGCGGAGTACAATGCCCGGGTGCAGTGGTTCCGGGACGCGAAGCTGGGCATATTCGTCCATTGGAATCCATCGAGCATCAACGGCACGGAAATCTCCTGGAGCCGGGGCGATGTCGGCAACGAGAAATACGACAACTTATATAAGCAATTCAAAGCCGAGAACTTCAATGCGGACGAATGGATCAAGATCTTCCACGACGCCGGGGCGAAGTACGCGGTGTTTGTCCCGAAGCACCACGACGGCTTCTGCATGTTCAACACGAAGACCTCGGATTACAACGTGATGCACACGCCTTTCGGGCGTGATTATATCAAGGAGATATCCGCGGCCTGCGCGAAAAGCGATGTCCGGTTCTGCCTCTACTATTCGATCCTGGATTGGACGAATCCGGCCTACCACGGGAATTCGGGAGCCGACTTGACGGAATATGAGAAAGTGATGAAGACGCACCTGACGGAACTGCTCACGCACTACGGACCTGTCGGCTGCATGTGGTTTGACGGGAACTGGGAGGGTTCCTGGACGCATGCGCACGGCCGCGACCTGTATGCTTTCGTGCGGCGGCTTCAGCCGGACATGCTGGTGGGCAATCGAGTCGAGCCCCGACGCAGCGGTGACGGACCGTACTGTAAAGATTCGGGCAGTTTTTACAACGCGCCGGATGCCGTCGGCGATTATCAGGCGCGTGAAATGGACATCGGCAAGTTCTACACGGACAAGGCATGGGACAGTTGCTACAGCCTTAATGCTGGTTTGGGGGACCGCGACCACTGGTCCTGGGTGCCGCCGATAAGAAATCGCCCCTTGCCGGACATAATCAACTGGTTGGTCCAGTGCATCGGCCGGGACGGCAACATGCTGCTCGGCGTCGGCCCGCGCCCGGACGGCACCATCGATCCGGACAGCGTCGCGCGGTTGCGCGAACTCGGCGGCTGGCTGAAGACCCATGGTGAAGCGGTCTATGGCACGCGCGCCGGCCCTTATTGGCCGGACGATTGGGGCGTTTCCACGCGCAAGGGCAACAAGGTGTTTGTGTTTGTGACCAACTGGAACGGCGGAATCCTGAAGTTGCCGGCGCTACCGTTCAATGTGACGTCGGCACGCATTCTGGGAGAGACAACGGGGGAAGCGCTCTCCTTCACGCCGACAGATTCGCTCTGGACGCTCAAGGCTCCCGAAGCTCTCCGCGGCGTCCATATCACGGTGGTGGAACTGACGCTGGATCACAATGTCATGCACCTCCCAATGGCCATGAATCTCCCAACCGTGGAGGCATCCCATGTGCCGTCGATTTCCCAAGGCAAGCCGGTTGAGGTTTCCGGTGAATGGAAAGGACGCGAGGAGGAATTGTCAAAGACGCATGTCAACGACGGGAATTTCGACATGATCTGGGCCGGGCCGGAGAACTCGCGCGACGGCTGGGTGCAGATCGACCTGGGTAAAGATCACACGATCGGGAATGTCCTTCTGGATGAAGGCCGCTATCAGCGTTGCGAGAAATTTGAAGTGCAAGCCCAGGTCGACGGCAAGTGGAAGACGCTGGCGACCGGCACTACCATTGGCAACCGCAAGTACCTCACTATCGAGCCGACCAAGGCGCGGCTTTTCCGGGTGGTGATCGATCAAGCCAGCGACGTGCCGACCCTCGCCGAATTCCAGTTATTCGAGCAACCGGAAAAATAAAAGTGAGAAAAGGGGGCGCGAGAATATGACGCCGCCCTGGATTGGAGCCGATGAACCGGATCAGTCTTAGTGATTACCCGATGTTTCAAATGTTCTCGGGTCGAGCGCCATGGCGGAAGGTGGAAAACTGGAAGGATCAGCGCCCAATTTCCTATTGGGTATATTGCCCATTTGAAGCTCCAGCTCGCCTCCGGCGACGACGTCGGCGTGCCGGAACCAAACCTGGTTCAGTGGTTTGCCATTGAGCCGGATGCTCTGAATATATTTGTTGTCGCTCGAATTGTCGCGGCAGACGATGGAGAACGTTTTGGCATTGGGCAATCGAATGGTGATCCGGTCGAAAACCGGACTGCAAAGATCATAGATCGGCACCCCTGGCGTGACCGGATAAAACCCCATCATGGAAAAGACCACGAACGCGCTCATGCCGCCGCCATCTTCGTCGCCTGGCATTCCAAGGATGGTGTCCGGGAAGCAATCGTCCAGCAACATGCGGACGCGCTTCTGCGTCTTCCACGGCGCGCCGAGATAGTTGTAAAGAAAGGGAATGTGCAGGCTCGGTTCGTTACCCATCGAGAATTGTCCGACGAGGCCGGTGGCATCGGGAAATTTGGCCCAGAACTCAGATTTTCCCCGGCCGAGCGATTCACGGAAAAGCCGATCCAGTTCCGCCTCGGCCTTGTCGCGTCCGCCCATCAATTGAAACAGTCCCGGCAAGTCATGCTGGACGTCCCAGTCATAGGTGTAGCCGTTGTTTTCCGTCGTGTAATCGCGTCCGCCCTGGCCGCCGGACCAACCGGGGTCGAATGGTTCAATCCAGTTGCCGGTCGCATCTTTCGGCCATACATGGCCTTTGTCGACGCGGAAGACATTTTTGTAATCGCCGGCGCGCTTGAGAAAGAATTGGTAGTCCCCCTCATTGCCCAGCGCGCGGGCCAGTTGAGCCGCGCACCAATCGTCGTAACTCTCCGCCAATGTCACTGAAACGGATTGACGCCGCTCAGAGGGATTGACCCTCGGAACCGTTTCTTCCTCGCCCGGATGAAGCGCGGGCATGTAACCGTGCTCCGCAAGAAAATCGTCCAGCGAGCACTTGGGGCCTCTGCGCCAGGGCAGCCACGTGCCTTCGACGGCGTTTTTCTTTACGCCCGCGTAGGCGGAGGCGAGGTCGAAATTGGTGACTCCCTTGGCCCAGGCATCGGCCATCCAGGCGGCAACGGGATTGCCGGTCATGCATTCGTGGTTGCCCCAAAGGACCGCAAACTCCGGCAACCATCCGGATTGCTGGTACATGCGAACATAGGATTGGATTTTGTCCGCTTCCATTTTCGGATCCAACAAGGTCTGCAAAGGCTCCAATGCGCGGTAGGTATCCCAGAGCCAGTTGTCCACGTAGAACGGCCGCGGATCCTGGTGAACCTGGTGGTCAAAGCCGCTGTAGTATTGGCCATCCTCGGTGATGTTGACCATCCGCTCATCGCAACGATACAGCGCGGTGTAAAAGACCCGGCGCTGCGCCTCGGCGCCCCCTTCGACTTGAATCCGACCGAGCACTTCGTTCCAGCGATCGCGGGCGGCGCGTTTGATCCCGTTGAAATCCCACCGGGGTATTTCCTCCCGCAAATTTTTCCTGGCCTGCTCGACGCTGATGAATGAAATGCCGTAGCGAAATTCCAAATCCGGCCGATTGTCCCGCGCCGATATGACCACCCGTGTTCCATCCCAGCCGGGGTTTGTTTGAATGATGACCGGCGCGCTGAACTCGCCATAAACATACGCATGCATGACTCCGGGGGATATCTCCGAATGGTCGGTGATGAATTCGTCGCCCGAAATACTCCCGTCGCCGCCGCTGGATAGATCGCCATCACGGCGATTCGCCAGCAACACCACCGGCTTGCCGGATGGAAAGTTGAAACGGAAAAAGCCGCAGCGCGCGGTGGGAGTAAATTCAGTCCGGATCAGCGAATCATCAAAGCGTGTGGAATAGTAATAGGGAGTGGTGATCTCCTGATCGTAAGCCTGCGGACGATCCCACGGGTCCGGCGAGCCGTCGCCGGGCATCAACCAGAACAATTCGCCCATGCGGTGGGAAATGATGGTCAGTGGGAATGAGTGAATCCGATCGTCCAATTGATCGTCCCGCACGGGATACACGCGGACCATGCTGTTTGGCAGAGAGACCGTCGGGTGCGTCGGCTGGAGCAGGAAAGATTCGCCGCCAATGGTGGGGTCGACATACTCCACCTGCGCCCGGACAATGCGTGGCGCCACGAAGCAGCCGACGGCGACAAGACAGAAAATGGTTGTTTTCACAGGGTGAACTTTCCGTACAAGCCGCCGGTGGAACTGCCGCCGAGCTTCACCGTGAATTGACCCGGTTCCACTTCCCATTTCCTATCGGCGCCCCAGACCGCCAGGTCGCTCTGCCTGATATGGAGGGTAATGGATTTGGTTTCTCCGCTTTTCAAGTGAACGCGCAAAAACGCTTTCAAGGCTTTGATGGGAGTCGCCACGCTGGCGGTGGTCTCGCGCACATAGGCCTGCGCCACCTCGTCGCCGTCGCGCTGGCCGGTGTTCGTCAAATTGAAAGACACCAGGACGTCGTCCCCGGTCCCCGGGGCGGGGGGCGCGACCGTCAAATGATCATAATTGAAAGTCGTATAACTCAACCCAAAGCCGAAAACGAACTGGGGCGAATCGTCTCCGCCCACATAGCGGTCGCCCTTGGAAGGAAAATGATTATAGAACACGGGCAGTTGGCCGACGTTCTTCGGAAATGAAACCGGCAGGCGTCCGGCGGGATTGTTGTCGCCAAAGAGTGTCTCGGCGATGGCGCGTCCGCCAAATGGGCCGGGATACCAGGCTTCCAGAATCGCGGGGATATGCTCCGCGGCCCACGGAATGGAAAGGGCGCGGCCATTTTCCAGGACCAGCACGACGGGCACGCCGGTTGCGGCGACCGCTTTGAGCAAAGCTTCCTGGTTGCCAGGCAGATTGAGTTCATCGCGATCAAAGCCTTCGCCGGAAATGCCGTGGGTCTCACCCAATCCCATGATGACCACGCCGGCCTTTTTGGCCTGGGCCACGGCGTCGTCAATTTGTTCGCCATCGGAAAAAAGGACCTGTGTCCCGGGTGAAACCAATTTCTTGATCTGGTTGAGCATTCCGTATTCGGAAGTTTCCGTGGCGGCGTCGGCATAATCGCCCAAGCGGGCGATATTGGCATTGGGTCCGATGACCGCGACGACCTTGAGGTCTTTGTTCAAAGGCAAAAGGGCGCCATCATTTTTAAGCAGGCACATGGATTGGCGGGCGACTTCGAGCGAGAGGCCGAGGTGTTGCGGTGAACGGCGGACGCGTGGGTCCAGCGATTCATCGACGAACGGATGATCGAACAGTCCCAGGAGGAATTTCACGCGGAGGACACCGGAAACCGCGGCGTCCAGCGTCGCCTCGGGAACCGTTCCGTCTTTGACTCCGTCAATAAGGGCACGTTGAAAGACATCATGGGGAAAATCATAAAATTGCATGTTCACGCCGGAATTGATCGCGAGGCGCACGGCATCGGCGGGTGTCGCGGCCACGTGGTGATCCGAGTAAAGGCGGCCAATGGCGCCCAAATCGGACAGGACGAATCCCTTGAAACCCCATTCATCGCGCAACACCGTCCGGAGGAGCCACGGATCACCCGTGCAAGGGACGCCGTCGATATCGTTATAAGCGGCCATCACGCCCATGGCGTGTCCTTCGCGGATGGCCGGTTCAAAGGTTTTGAGCATGACGGTGCGGACCTCGCGCTCGCCGGCGTGAACGGGGGAGGTGTTCAAGCCGCTTTCCGGTGAGCCGTGCGCGGCAAAATGTTTCGGTTCGGCGATACACGTATGATCGGTTGCCAGGGAGTCGCCTTGCATTCCCAGAACATAGGCAAGCCCCATTTGCCCGGACAAAAACGGGTCTTCGCCAAAATCCTCCTCGACCCGTCCCCAGCGTGGATCGCGGGCGACATCGAGCACGGGCCCGAGGATCATGTCCACGCCGTTCGCGCGCGCTTCGGCGCCGATGGCGGCGCCGGTTTGCCGCGCCAGTTGCGGGTTCCAGGTGGTGGCCAGATTGACGCTTTGCGGATAAATCGTTTGATTATAGGCCATGTAACCGTGCAAACCTTCTTCGATAAAAAGGGCGGGAATGCCGAGCCGGTTTGATTTGATCGCCCAGGCTTGAATGGCGTTGTAGAGGCGAGGGGAGGGATAGAGATCGTGAATAGAGCCGACGCCAAGATTCCCAAGAACGTTCCTGGCAAGGGCGGGATCAAAGACGGCGTCGGCCTTCGCGTGAGTGTTGTCGATTTTTTGATACGCCGCCAGCAAGTCCCCGGCGCCGGCATACATGTCCAGTTGGCGGGCCTTTTCCGCCGGCGTCATCCGGGCAACCAGGTCCTGGACCCGCTCGTCCACGGGTAAATCCGCTCGTTTGTAGGCCGGCGTTGCATCGCCGGCCGCCGCTGAAAATCCCATCGTCAATAATAGGCACAGTGCGGCGCGGATGCAAAAGGTCCGGCCTGCTCTAACAAAAGGGAGATTTTTCATTTTCGTTGGCAACTTCTGGCCAGAATCGCCGACCGGCGTCAAGTCGTTTGGGGGGCGTCGGGTGGTTCCTTCCAACTGCTTGTCACCTTATACCATATAAAATGGTTACCCAGAACCGCTCCTCGCCGAGATAATCTTCTATCGATGTAATCTTCTAAAGAGCTTCGAGGTAATCGGGAAGGGGAAGCGCGGAATTGTGCGGTCCCGGGACCCGATGCTCGAAACGCCAGGTGATAAATCTTTTTGAAATTCAACTTGACCGGGGCGGGGATGCCATGCCAGATTTGGCATAAGAAGATTTTCCCAGTCAAATTTAATCCCCCATTGACCCCAATGAAACGTCTAATCTCCCTGGTAAACCACACGTCCGCCACCACAAGAGTCATCCTACGCAAGAATTTATCTTTGCGCTCTTTTCATGCCTTGCGAATATGGGCGCTTGTTCTCCCGGTGCTCGCGCTCGCGATGGCCGGGAAGGCTCAGGCGCAAAGTACATGGACGGGGGCGACGGACGCAAATTGGGCTGATGCAAATTGGAGCACAACTCCCACGTCAGGTGTGTCGCTCGTATTTGGCGCTGCCGGCACGGGTGGTACGACGCTGACGGATAATCTCACGGCCGGGGCTGGCAGTTGGACTATTCCGAGCATTACCTTCAATTCCAGCGCGGCCGCTTTTACCATTAATCCGCTCTCGAGCGCGAATGCTTTTACGCTAACGACGGGTATTACCGACGACGTCAACAGCAGTTCCAATGTCGAAACGATCGGTGACAATATTGCGTACACTGGCGGTCTCACCTTCACCATGACGGGCGGCGACACGATCGACCTCACGGGCAACCTAACCACTAGAGCATTTTCTATTTAATCTGAAGCATATTGGGCATGATGAAGGAAGTGGAGGCATTCGGAGGCTGAGAAGCAGTTGAGGGCGTGGGCGATTGCCTTGACGAGGTCATCGAAGGTTC
>JBEKOV010000030.1:0-30887 GCA_049521415.1 Chthoniobacteraceae bacterium | reverse complement strand
GGTGCCCCGGTGCTTGGGAAAGCAATGAGCGATGCGATTGTATTGCTCCGAGTTGATTTGCATCCCTGATCATCTCAAATCATTCCAGAATGTCGAGCTTTTACCTTAACAGGCCCTAGTCGAGTTTGCATGAAGCGAATATTCCAATTCCTCCGGGCTCATCTCATGCAGAGGTTTTCCTGTTAAATGCGGTTCAAATGGCTCGGCCACTGGAATGCGTTTACAAGTTTGTGAGCGTTGGTCCGTACTATCTGATCCGCTGCCTTGGATGAACCGAAAGAACTGAACAATTCCAACAATCGCTGCGATGAATAGATATATCTCCATACGTTCAACAACCTACGCGAATGTCAGATGCATAAGGCTTTCGTGGTGTTGATTGCCTCTTGCTCCAATGAGCCGTTTGGATAGCCGAACGCAATGCACTCGCGCAAATACCGCTGAAGAAATGGCTCAACACTCCCGAGCCTCTCGTACTGGGAGGTGTGAACTAGTTCATGAAATACAAGCTCTCGCACGTCCCAAGAATCGGCCCGGATGAAAATTCCATATCGCAGTGTTAATCCTCGGGTTTCAGGAGAGATCAACTGGTAATAAACGGCTGCTGCGAACAGAATCTCATTCTCTGGCATAGGCACCACGGGAACCTTTAACAGTCGAATCTTTTTCGGATGGGTGACGCCGATGGTTTTTGCGTCCTCAAGCTGCGCGGTAGTGAGCGGCACACCGTCCCTGAGAATAATGCTCTCCTTTTCCTCGGCCCACAGACACGCCAGAGGCAGTAGGATTCTGAAATTCTCGTCGTCAATCATCGTGTTGATGAATAAAAATGTTTCTTGAGAAGAGCAGCTCAATACGCCAAAAGGCCAGAAAAACCTATCAAAAAGCATTCTGCAGACTGATTCTAAAAAAAGCGCCCCGCATTCCATGCAAAAACCGCGCCGTGCTTCGCCCGTCGCGATTTCTGCTCACCACCACCGCACCTGTTTCGAGTTCGGCTGCTCGACAGCCTGAATGTTTAGGAGAGGCGGCCTCGCAGTCTCAGATGGCCGCTCAACCCGTGACCAGCTTCCGCAACTCCTCCGAAATCCAGAAACCGGCATCGTTGCTCAGCCTATCCATAATTCCAACCGCATCGGTAATGAGTCCCTGCTTCCTCGCTTCGATCAAAACGCCGATAAGCCCCACAACCTTCAGACCGAGATTCCGCGCCGCCGAGCGTCCCAATCGTTCGTCCATCAATACGAAATCCGCTCCCGTTTCCCGGGCGAGAACGATTGCCTCCGCCTCCCCTGGGCCGAGATCGTGTTTCAGAAGGCTCACCCATGCCGAATCCTTGACGGTCCGGCATTCGATCCAGGAGGCTGCCGCGATCTCGGACGATCCCGGTTTCTCGGCCGCGGCCTCAACGACCTCCTGCCATACGGCGTCCGGCACAAGCAATTGACCGAACACCGCATGCAGAATCTCAAGCTGCCCGATGCGCCCCATGGCAATAAGCGGAGAGGAATCCGCTATAACGATCATGAGCGGCGGAAAGCGGCGAGTGCCGCGCTGTCCTCAAGCGCATCCTCGACGCTGTAATGCGGCCCGATCTGCCTGGCCCCCAACTGCAATTGGAACCGGCCCACGGACATCTCCGCCAACTCCGCCGCCTTGCCCATTGAGAGGCGGCCACGCGAGAAAAGCGCGATCGCGAGTTCCAGTTTCGCGTCCTGGACAGTCATCCGTGCCGACTCCAATACATCGGCTGGAATCTCGATGTTCATGTTTGCAGGCATCGCCAAATCTATGCCGTCACCGCATCAAACGCAACGACGTTTGCCCCTTCGCCCGCGGACGTCCGGTCCCGTGGTGTTCACACCCTTTCAGCGCACTCAACTTCTTGAAAAGGGAAATCCGGCTTAATCCACCGGCGACCAAAGATTGCGCGGATACTGCCCCGCGGCGACGAGGCATTCGAGTGCGGCTACCACCACGGGCTTGTCCTCGGGGAAGGTAACGCCGAACCAATCGCCATCGGATTTGAGCACCCGCACGCGCGCAGCCTTGGCTTTCACCATGTCGGCCACGGCCTCGGGAATGTAGAACTCGGCTTTCGGATCGTTCGAGCGCTCATGCAGGAATTGCTCAAGGCGCACTTCGAGCAGGGGAAATATCTCAGGCGTGAATCCCCAAAAATTCATCGAGACGGTTTCGTCCCCGAGAAATTTTTCGTCGGACCCGTCGGGCCGTCGGAGCCGCGCGTCGGCGCCATCTTTCGTGAGGCCGACGCATTCGCGCACGCCGGTGAGAAAGCCGTTGGTGTCGACCTGGCAAATGCCGCGCGAGACGCTGCCGTGGTCCGAAAGCGTCCGCCCCAGCCGGTAGCCGACCATGGCAAATTCAAGTCCCGGCGCGTCCGCCGCGGGCTGCTCGAAAAACCGCCCCAGCGCCTCATAAGCCGCCGCGCCGTAAAAATCATCCGCATTGATCGTCGCGAACGGCGCCCGCACCTGCTCGCGCGCGCACCAGATGGCGTGCCCCGTGCCCCACGGCTTCTGCCGTTCTCCCACGCTGAAGCCGGCGGGCAGCGCATCCATTTCCTGAAAGACGTAGGCGACGTCCGTGCGGCCTTCGTAACGCCGCCCGACGCGCTCGCGGAAATCCGCCTCAAAAGCATGCCGGATCACAAACACGACGCGCCCAAAACCGGCCTGTAGCGCGTCGAACACCGAGTAATCCAGCAGCGTCTCGCCGGACGGCCCCATGGGATCAAGCTGCTTGAGGCCGCCATAACGGCTGCCCATTCCGGCGGCGAGGACGAGGAGAGTGGGTGGCATGCGGAGCGCCGTGTCAGAGTCCGCTATTTGATCTTCGCGCGCGTATCCTTCAACGCGCGGGCGCTGCTCTGGAGCGCCTGCAATTCCTTCGGCCAGAGTTCCAGCTCGATGTGTTGCAGCGCCCCGCCGCGACCCACGACAGTCGGCACGCTGATCGACACATCCCGGATCCCATACGGCCCCTTGACCTGGCTCGAAATGGGCAGCACTCGCCGCCGGTCGAGCGCAATGGAATCAATCACCTCGCGGATTGCCACGCCCACGGCATAGCCCGCGCCGCCCTTGCGCGAGATGACTTCCGCCCCGCTCTTCTGCGTGCGCTCGAAGATTCGGTTCTGGAACGTCGCGGTCACGCCGGGGAATTTCAGCAACGGGAATCCGTCCACGCTCGCGGAGGACCAGATCGGGACCATGCTATCGCCATGCTCGCCCAGGATCATCGCGCGCACCTGGGTAGCGGGCAGCTTCAGCGAAGAGGCGATCAGCGAGCAAAACCGCGACGTATCCAACGCCGTGCCCAGCCCGATCACCTGCGGCGCCGGCAATCCGCTCTTCTCGACCGCGAGTTGGGTCAGGATATCGACCGGATTTGATACCACCAGAATCACGGCGTCCTTCTTCAACCCGGCGCCCTTGAGGCTATCCAGGATGCCATTGAATAAGCTGACATTGCGGTTAATCAGATCGAGCCGCGACTCGTCCGGCTTTCGCCGCAGGCCGGCGGTGATGCAAATGATGTCCGCCGTCGCGCAATCCGGATAATCCCCCGCGGAAATGACCTGGTCCGCGCAATACGCCGCGCCGTGCAGCAGGTCCAGCGCTTCGCCTTCGGCCGCCGTCTGGTTGGCGTCGAGCAGGACCAACTCCCTGACAATGCCGGAACATTGAAGCGCAAATGCCGCGCAGGAGCCGACGCGGCCGCCGCCGCCGATAATCGCAACTTTCACGGGATTACTTGGGGAGGTTCGCCACGATTTCTTCGGTGATCTTTTTCACAAGCGCCTCAATTTCCGCATCCGCGGGCGGAGGCTCGTTCGTCATGGGATTCCACGGTGTGACAGGCGAGGAGCAGCCGTGCTGCCCGCAGACCTGCGCCCACGGGTCCACTTCGCAAAGCTCCGCCGGCTTCAGGTCGTAGCGGTCATCGGGCAGCCCCATTTTCTTTTTGAGATCGAGCAATTCCGGCAATTTCTCGCAGGCGATCGACGTGCCGCCTGGCAGCGATTGCGCATGGATGACCGTGCGGCAATAGGCGTCCGTGATCTCCATTTTGAAATAAGCGTCCTCCACCGATTTGCCCCAGCAGATGACTCCGTGGTTGCCCATCAGGATCGATTGATGTTTTGGCGCCAGCGGAAAAATCTCCTCCGCGATCTCCGGGCTCCCGGGCGTCTTGTAAGGCGTGTAAGCGACCGTGCCGACGAAGACCTCCAGCTCCGGAATCAGCCGCGGCGGCGGCTGCAACCCTTTGACCGCGAACGCGCCCGCGTAGCACGGGTGAGCATGGCACACCGCCATCGCCTCCGGCGTCGAGCGATAAATCGCCGCGTGCGTCGTGAATTCGCTCGACCGTTTCCACGTCCCCGCGAGCTGGTTCCCCGCGACATCCACCATGCACAGCATGTCCGGCTTCATGAATCCCTTGCTCACGCCCGTCGGCGTCACGATGAAACGATCCGGCCCAAGCCGCGCGGAAATATTCCCGCCGTTGCCGTCGCAATATTCGCGCATCCAGATTCGCCGCCCAATGTCGCAAATCTGCTCCTTGAGCGATTGCGCCTCCTTCGAGTTAAAAAGCTTCGCGTCCGCGCCCGTGGCCGCCGGCGCCGCGGTGGCCTGCGGACCTGGCGCCGCGCCGCTGTCGAACACGACCTTTACGCGCGCTTCCACAAGCGCATCCTTCGCGGACGGCGTCAGCTTGACGTCGCTATTGTAACGGAACTCCTTCGCGCCGGTTTTGATGAATGCTTCGGCGTCTTTTTGGGCGAACAATTTCATAAATTGTGGTGAATCTCGTCGATGAGCAGCGCGCAATACGCATCCACCGGAGTAGGTGAGGGGAACGGGCAGGCGGCCTCGCGCCCTTCGCTGATTGCAATTTGCTGGCCCACGTTCGCACCCAGTTGGTCATAGACGACGATCGCGGGATCGAACTTCTGCTCGCCGGCCAGCGTCTCGCGCCGCCACGGCAGCGTCAGCAGCAGCCGCTCGCCGCGGTAGCGCGGCGAACGCGCGCTCAGCGTCACGCGTCCGATGACCGTGCCCACCCTCATGGATTGACCTCCGGGTCGATGATGCCGCACACGTTCCAGCGCGCCGGACTCGATTCGTCGCCGACCATCTTGCGCGCCTCGCTTCCGTCGCTCGAGATCATCACCCGCTGGCCGATCCCGGCGCCGAGATTATCGATCACGACCTGCGGCGCCACGTCGGCGCTCTCCGGCACGGCGATCAGCAGGCGCTGGCCGAAAAAGCTCGGATGCTTCACGACGGATGTCACGTGGCCGCGGATGGTGGCGATGCGCATGTTCAGTAAAGGTTGAGGCTCTCCACCATCACGCAGCGCCGGGAGCGGGTGAATGTCATCGGCGTCGTCACCCCTTCGCCTGTGGGCGTCGCGACGCTGAATGAAAGGAAGCCTTCGCCGCCAAGACCCAGCCCCGTCATGCTTTGACCGTTCTTGATGAAGAGCGTCGTATCCACTTTCTGGGCCATCTTTGTCAGGTTGCGGATATTCTGCGAGTGCATCACCGCCGTGTGCCGGTAATTGTGCTCGGCCTTGATCGCCTCCGCGATCGCCGTGTCCACGTCGCGCACGCGCACGATTGGCATGAACGGCATCATCTGCTCCTCCGCGACGAAAATGTGATCCGCGCCCGTCTCCCCAAAGAGCAATTGCGTCGCCGGCGGCACACTCAACCCGATGGCCTGCGCAAGCACGGTCGCATCGCGTCCCACCAGGTCGCGGTTCACGCTCGCATGGCCGCAGCCCGCCCCCTGACCTTCCGGGAAGATAAACGCCTTCTTCGTCAGCGCCTCGATCTGCGCCGCATCGAGCTGCACCGCCCCGGCGTTCTTCAATTCCGCGATCAATTGATCCGCGACCGATTCGACGACGAAGACCTCCTTCTCGCCAATGCAGAGCAAATTATTGTCATAGCTTCCGCCTTGGATGATGGCGCGCGCCGCCCGCGCGAGGTCGGCCGTTTCATCCACGACCACCGGCGGATTTCCCGGCCCGGCGCAGATCGCGCGTTTGCCAGTCTTCATCGCGGCGGCCACGACCGCCGGTCCGCCCGTCACGCAGAGCAGCTTGACGTTCGGGTGCTTGCACATCTCGTCGAAGGTTGCCAGCGTCGGCTTCACCACCGTGGCCAGCAGGTCGGGGATGCCGGTATCCTGAAAAATGGCTTCGTTGTAGCCGCGGATGGCGATGGCGGCGCATTTGGCCGCGGCGGGATGCGTGTTAAAGACGACAGCATTTCCGGCGGCGATCATGTTGATCGCATTGCCCGTGAGCGTGGGGACGCTGTGCGTAGACGGAGTCACCGCCCCGATCACCCCCCATGGCGCGAAATCAATGATCGTCAGCCCAAAGTCCCCGCTAAACGCCATCCGCTCCAGCATCTCGACCCCCGGCACCAGGTCGCCGCAAATCTTCAGTTTCTCTATCTTGTGATCGAGCCGCCCAATCTTCGTCTCGTCGAATTCAATCCTGCCCCACTCCTGCGCCTTCGAGACGCACATGCGCCGGATCACCGCGATGGCCTTGCGCCGCGCCGATACACCCGCCTCGCGCAATTTCTCAAACGAACGATGCGCCGCATCCACCGCGTCGCCCATATTCTCATAAACGCCGAAGCCACCCCCGGAGGATTTCGCGGCGGGCGCTTGCGTTTGCAGGCGCGCCAGCACTTCGTTGACGACTTTCGCCACCAGCCGCGGGTCAATCGTATTCATCGGAAATCAAAAGTCAGTGCGCGCGGTAGAGGATGGTCTTTGCCACGTCCACGGAATCGACGATGCCGATAATGACGGCATCCACAGGCGAATCCTTGTCCTCGGCTGCCAGCCGCGCCGAACTGCCCTGCACGACCAGCACGATCTCGTCCTTGCCCGCGCCAAGCGCGTCCACCGCGACGATCGTGCTCGATCCGGGCTTGAACTCGGTGGCCTGCGGCGAGTCGAGCACGAGCGGACGGACGATGAGGAACTTGCTCCCCGTCATCTTCGCGTTCTTCTTCGTCGCGACGACGCTGCCTTCGACCCGGGCGAGGATCATTTTTTCGTGTTCTTCGGCAGCACGGCGCCGAGGTCGTCGTGCGGACGGGCGATGACGCTGACGCTCACGATTTCGCCGAGCGATTGAGCCGCGTTGCGCCCGGCTTCGGTCGCGGCCTTGACGGCAGCCACGTCGCCGCGGACGCAGACGGTCACCATTGCGTTGCCGATCTGCGTCAGCGGGCCGGCCAGTTCCACGTTTGCGGATTTGAGCATTGCGTCAGTCGCCTCGACGAGGGCGATCAGGCCGCGTGTTTCGATCATTCCAAGTGCTTGTTGTGCCATAATTTCAGTTGTTGGTGTAGGGTTGAGATTGAAGGGTGGAAAGCTTCTGCCACGCATTGCGGGCGATGATCAGTTCCTCGTTGGTCGGGATGACGCGCACCTCGATTTTCGAGCGCGGCGAAGAGATGAGCGCCTCATGGGCGCGGCAGCGCGCGTTCGCCTCGGGATCGAGTTCGAGGCCGCAGAAATCGAGGTCCGTGCACACCCTGGCGCGCAGGTCCGGGTGGTTCTCGCCGATGCCGGCGGTAAAAATGATCGCGTCCGCGCCGTTCAATTCGACCAGGAATTGGCCGATATATTTGCGGATCGCTCCAATGAAGACATCCAGCGCGACCGTCGCATTGGTATTGCCCTTGGCGCTCGCGTCCACCAGATCCCGCATGTCGCCCGAGGAGAGCCCGGACATCCCTTTGAGACCGGCCTGGGAGGTCAGCGCCTTCTCCACGGCGTCAATCCCGAGGCCAAGGTCGCGCGCAAGATAGATGAGGGCGAACACATCGAAATCGCCCACGCGATTATTCTGCGGCAGACCGCTTTGCGGAGTCATACCCCAGCTCGAATTCACCGCTTTCCCATCCAGCACCGCCGCGATCGAGGAACTGCCGCCCAGATGGCACGAGATCAGCCGCAGCTTGTCCGTGCCGCGCAGTTCCGCGCAGCGCTCGGTCACATAACGATGGCTCGCCCCATGGAAGCCATGCCGCCGGATATCATATTTCCTTTCCCACTCGAGCGGCACTGGGAACCGGATATTGTGCTGCGGCACGTGATCGTAAAACGCGGTCTCGAACGTCCCGATGCACGGCAGCGCCGGATGCGTCCTGTGGAAGCTGCGCACCGCCGCGATGTAAGGCGGATTATGCGCCGGCAGCAGCGTGTTCACTTCCTCCATCGCCGCCAGCACGCGCTCATCGAGCAATTGCGTGCCGGATATGCCGCGCGCCATCACCGGCTTGAACCCAACCGCCGCCAGCCCCTGAAATCCTCCGACGTGCTCCTCCACCAGCGCCACCGCCGCGTCGTAATCCGCGAATGCGCCCGTCCCCTTCTGCGCCGGCTCGCCACCCACCTGCACCGTATAGCAGGCGTCCGGCGCGCCGATCCGCTCGACGCAGCCGCGCGCGACCACGCGCTCGGAGGGCATCTCGAACAAGCGGAACTTGAGCGAGGTGCTGCCGATATTGGCGACGAGGATCTGATTCGGGCTCATGGGCGCCGGCGGGCCGGCCGCGCGGTTATTTTGCGGGCGCGGCGGGTTTCGCGGTCAGGAATTTGCCCAGGGTGAGCAGGTCTTCGTGTGGACGCGGGATCACGTGGACTGCCACGACTTCGCCCACGGCGGCCGCTGCCGTCGCGCCGGCTTCGACCGCGGCCTTTACGGCGGCGACCTCGCCCTTGACGAAGGTCGAGACGTAGCCGGAGCCGATCTTCTCCCAGCCGATCAGTTCCACGTTTGCGGCCTTCAGCATCGCGTCCGTTGCTTCGAACTGCGCGGTGAGACCCTTGGTTTCAATCATTCCGAGTGCTTGTCCAGCCATGGTAATTGCTCCTTTCGGGGGTTAGGTGGTGAAAAAGCTGAGCAGCCCGTTCGCCGGCCGCGCGATGACGTGCGAGGCCACGAGATTGCCCACGCGCGCCGCCGCTTCCTTCCCCGCTTCGACGGCGGCCTTCACGCTGCCGACGTCGCCGCGGACGATGGTCGTGATCAGCGCGCCGCCGATCGGGATGGATTTGACGAGTTCAACATTCGCGGCCTTGACCATGGCGTCGCTGGCTTCCACCAGCCCGACGTAGCCGCGGGTTTCGATGAGTCCAATTGCTTCGTTCATTATTTATATTTGGTGTTGGTGATGAGTTGCGGGAGAAATGGGATCAGGGCTTCGGGATCAGGGCTTGAGCAGTTCGACCTTGGTCGCGCGCTCCAGGTCGCAGGCGTTCGCCTCGTCGGTATCGATGTGGACCTCCAGCTTGAAGGAGGGATCGACCCGCGCGATCAAGTCGTCGAACCGCGTGGTGCAGCCTTGGGAGGTGACCTTCAGCGTGATTTTGTCCAGGTGCTTCACGCCGTAAAATTTCGCCTCCGCCGGCGACATGTGCGCGTGCCGCGCCGCGCGGATGATGCCGTCCTTCATCTCCAGCATCCCGGCCGGCCCCATCACGTAACCTCCCGGCGTCCCCTTGATATCGCCGGACATTCGCACGGGAATATCCATGCCAAGCTGCACCGCATCCGTCAGCGCCAGTTCGATCTGCGTCAGATCGCGGCACGGCCCGAGAATGCGCAGATTTGGGATCACGCGGCGCCGCGGTCCAATGAGCGTCACCGTCTGCTCGGAGGCGAACTGGCCCTCCTGGTAGAGCATTTTGTGAACGGTCAATTTTGCCCCCTTGCCGAAGAGGATTTCCAGGCTCTCCGGCGAGACGTGCATGTGCCGCGCCGAGCTATTCACCACCAGCACCGGCGCTCCCCGCGCGGACGGTGGCCGCCCCACTTGACGCATCAGCGCCTCGCGGACGAGCATTTCGACGGCTGCGCGGCTGGGGGTTGGGGCGGAGGTCATGGGCAGCCGGTGTTATGGCAATGGCCCCGGGGACGGCAAGGGAATATCCTTCGTCCGATTTTGGGATGTTCCGGCCGAGGTCGCGGCAAAAAGAATCAGGGGTCGGAAATTCATTTGCCAGGGACCAATCTTGAAGAAACCGCCGTGAAAAGCCAAAACATTCGTTGGGCGATTCTTTGCGGGAATTGGGCGCCCGGATTTTGCCGGACATTCCCCGAAAAACCGCTCACAATCGGCGCCGCGATGGATTCCCTGGAAGATTCTCCCTTGGCGAAGAAGATTCGGATGGAAAAACCGGTCCGCCGCATCCTTTCGCTCGATGGCGGCGGCGTCAAAGGCGTCTTCACGATTGAAGTCCTCGCCCGCATCGAACAGTTGCTGCGCGAGAAAACCGGCGACGGGAAGGCGGTGCTCGCCGATTATTTCGATTTCGTCGGCGGCACCAGCACCGGGGCGATCATTGCCACTTGTGTCTCCTGGGGAATGTCGATGGAGCGGGTCCGGAGTTTTTACATGGAAAAGGCCGCCGAGATTTTCTCGCAGGCCGCGTGGTACAAGCGCTTCAAGTACCGCTTCGTCGCCCAAAACATCACGCGGCTGCTGCGCGAGGTATTCGTCAACCATGACGGCACGGAGGCCCTCCTGCATACGCCAAGGCTCAATACGGTCCTGCTGGTGGCCATGCAGAATGTCTCCACCGGCTCGGCGTGGCCCGTGACGAACAATCCCTTCGCGATGTACAACGCGCTTTCGAATCCCGAGTCGAACCTCCGGATTCCGCTCTGGAAGCTGGTCCGCGCCAGCACCGCCGCGCCGACGTTCTTCGAGCCGGAATCCATTTCGCTCGGCGACAAAAAGTTCGTCTTCGTGGACGGCGCGCTCACGCCGTACAACAACCCATCCCTCATCTCGTTCATGACGGCGACTCTCCCGCGCTACAATATCGGCTGGCCCATGGGGGAACAGCGGCTCGTGCTCGTTTCGATCGGCACGGGTCGCAGCCGCACCGGCGATGCGTACCTGCTGCCGAAGAGCATGAACTTGCTCTACGCCGCGCGCCAGGTGCCAAAGGCGTTGATGGATGGCATTTCCGTCCAGCAGGACATGATTTGCCGCGTCCTCGGCAGATGCCTCCACGGCGAGCCCATCGACTCGGAGGCCGGAGATTTCATTGGAGACGCGCCGGACGGCAAAAAATTCTCCTATGTCCGGTACAATAAAACCTTCACCCGCCAGGAATTGGCGGAGATCAAAAAGACAACAGGCGCCGGATTCGAACTCGACGATCTGACCCTCATGGAAGTCCTCGCGGAGCGTGGCGCCGAGTACGCGGCGGAACACGTTGACATCACCCACCTCCTCTAGAACCTATCCCGAAACCCTGTTTTGACTAACTCGCCGAACACACAGCCCCTGTATTCATGCGACCCGGGAACTTTGCCATACTTAGTCACGGGAGGTTTTGGAATAGGTTCTAGACTTTTTGGCTACACCTTTTTGGGCAATGCCAAAAAGATGTTCCACTTCAGCTCTCTATTTACTTAAATCCGAACATCCGACTGCCATGGAATCCCGCCCAAAACTAAACCCTGTTGAAAGCGTGATCGGGCGCGACACCACTCCCAGGGCGCCTTTACTGATAATTCGTCTGGTAGGCACTTTGGGATTCTTCGTCCTCGGTAACTGGCTTGCCTACGATGCAACTGTGCGGTGGGGGATTGGTCTGACGGTTTTTACGCCGATTTTGGATACGGTGTTCAAAATTCCGTGTTACATAATCGCCTTGATCGCGGGGATCGCTGAGATTCCCACCACATTGATCGGTCATTGGTGCATCGCTATCATCGATCCCAAACTCATGAATCCGGAAACTTCGCCGCCTGGCATTTTTATATGGATAAATGCCCTGCCGGCGGCGCTGCTGTGGACTTGGCTTTGGGGCTGCATTTGGAGGAGGAGGAATCGAAAAAGAATCGCGAAAGAGAAGGTATAAGGCCAGCGCCGTTAAAGCATCTTTAGTGATTCAATGGACATCTTCAACTGCCCCTCTTTCCTTCCTGGGCGGTTGAGAGTGTCCATCCATATTTCCTGCCGGTCGGAATGCTATGGCGCGAGCGGCAAGCAGTGAGGATAACAGCTTGCTGGCGGCCTCAGTGCGGTCGCGGTGGAATTTGGCCATAGAAGTTGTCCCTTGCTCTCAATTTCAAGCTAGAACCTATCCCAAAACCCTGTTTTGACTAACTCGCCGAACACACAGTCCCTATATTCATGCGACCCGGAAACTTTGCCATACTTAGTCATGGGAGGTTTTAGGATAGGTTCTAGCGTTCTACCCATCAAATCTTTCATCCCGCAATTGCGGGATCCAATTTCTTCGCCCTCAGGGCGAAGCCTTTGCCTTCGCCAGGTCCGCCAGCACTGCGTCCCGCACCTGCTTCGTCTCAGTCCAATCCGATTGGGTGTAAACCTGCATGGAGCAGTTATAGGCATCCACGGACTGTTGCAGCAGGCTCCGGCATTGGTCTCCGCTGCATCGCGAGCCGAGCGCGTCGAGCACGTTGCCCAGATTGTACTCCGTATCGGCCCAGTTTCGCGGTAGATCGGCCTTCGTATAAACCTCCAGCGCGCCGCGGTAGGCATCCGCGGATTGTTGCAAGGCCTGCGCGCCCGCCTGCCCCGCGTCACGCCGGCCCAGTTCGTCGAGAACCCGGCCGATGTCATACTGGATCTGGGCCCAATCCTGCGGCAAATCGGTCTTCGTATAAACGTCGAGCGTGCTGCGGTAGGTATCGGCGCATTGTTTGAGCAGATGCTCCCCTTGCGCGCCATCGACGTTGGCCGCCAGCGCATCGAGGGCGTTGCCGAGATTCCCCTGGATGGCCGCCCAGCCCTGGGGCAGGTCGGCCTTCGTGCGAATCTCAAGGGCGCCGCTGTAGGCATTGACCGCCTGTTGCATCAGATCGGTCCCCTCCGTCCCGCTGACACGCATCCCAAGGTCCAGCAGCGCATTGCCGAGATTCGTCTCCGTGATCGCCCAATCCTGTGGGACATCGGCCCGGGTGTGGACTTCGAGGGTATTGCGATAGGCATCGATTGCCTGCCAGATCGGTTTCTCCCCGCCCGGTCCATCCATATTATCGCCGAGGTGCACCAGCGCGGTGCCCAGGTTGTTGAGGGTCATGGCCCAATCAAGCGGGTAACCTGCCTTCGTATCCACCTCCAGCGCGTGCTCGTAGGCGGCCACGGCTTGTTGTATCAATTCGCTCCCCTTCGGCTCGCCGGTGCGCTTCCCAAGCTCCTCCAGCGCGGCCCCGAGGTTGTTTTCGGTCACGGCCCAATCACGCGGGAGCGCCGCCTTGGTCCTCACTTCGAGCGCGCTGTTATACGCTTCGATTGCCTGATCGAGCAGGCGGGTGCTTTCATCGCCCCGGCGCCGGCTGGCGAGGTCGGCCAGGGTATTCCCGAGATTGTTCTGCGTTGCCGCCCATTCGACCGGGTAGGCATCCTTCGTCCTCACCTCCAGCGCGCTCTCGCACGCCGCGGCGGCCTGGCGCAGCACGCCGTTTCCCTCCTCGCCGCCGATCCGAGTGCCGAGCGCATCCAGCGCGAAGCCTAGGTCGTTTTGCGCCGTCGCCCAATCCTCCGGCGACTTGTCGCGCGGGTTCAACGCGACGGTCCCCTGGCAAATCTCCGCGGCCTCGCGGAGCATCGCGTTTCCCCTCGCCGGATCGACAAGCTTCCCGCGATGCCCAAGGAACCATGCGAAATCATTGCGCGGCTCGGCCCACGCGCCCCCATCCTCAACCGTCTGGCGGTATTGCTGTTCCGCCTCCGCAAACCGGAATTGCTTCTCCAGCAGCGATGCCTTGAGCAGGTCTTCCTTCAGCAGCTTGCGGAGGTCTTCCTCGTCGCGGTCGATGCGGTTCTTTTGCTGCTCGATCTCCGTCGCCCGGTCGCCACTGGTGGAGTCGAGATAATCCAGCGCCTCGCCGACACCCTTCTCCTGCAGCAGCCTGGTCGCCGTCATGTAACTCTGGCTGGCCTCGCCCCGTTGCGACGTCTGCTCGATGCTGTCCAGATAATGGTCCAGGTCCGCGAGCTGTTGCGCTTCCTCATCCTGGATTTGTTTGATCTGCCGCCAGTCGCGCACCGGATCGAGCGGCTGGATCAGCTTTTCCGCGTTGTCCCGGATGGCCGTCGCCAGCATCTCCCGCGTCCGATTCCGGTCATAATGAAATGCGCCCCCCATCCGCGTTGCCGTCCACCAGACACCCGTCGCGATGACCACCAGCACCACCAGCAGCGCTCCCATCATCGCGAACGTCCGCGTCCGGCCCCGGTCCATTGCGCCGCGAAGCTTCTCGAGTTCAAATTGCAACTCGCGAACCTTGACCGCCAGATCGTCCCGGTCGCGCACCGGTGTGTGAAGGGTTTGATCGCGTGTCACCTGCTGCCGGTACGCCTGCTGGAGCGCCCGTTTTTCCGCGCTCTCCACATCGGGCTCCTCGTCGTAGGGAAAATCCTCCGGGCAAAGAAACACATAGAGCTTCTTCCCGAGCTGCCGCGCCACGTCCGCCTCCATCTGCGTATAGGAGCGCCTCGCCGCGCCCGGTGGCAACGTCGCGGGATCGGGCTCCGCCCCGTACCGTCTGCCCACGATGTGAATGACCGCGTCGCACTGGGCCACGCGGGCTTCGATCATCTCGCGCACGGAACGGTAATCGGGCGGGAAGTTGGTTTGCTCGACCGGGAAACATCCCATCGTCAATAGCCCATGCTTCACGATCTCGCGCATCGTGCGCAGATCGCCGGAACTGGCCGAGACAAAGACCTCCGCGCGTTTCTCCTCATTGTGCGGGCCCGCCTTCTTGTTCATGGTGAATCCGGGTACTGAGTCACGAACAGGCCGTGGTTATTGAGAGATGGCACTTACGCGGCCAGGTGGACCCGCGGGAGGAATAATTACTCCTTTGACTTTCCGGGCGGGTTATTCTCGACCGCCTGCGCTTCATTGATATATTGTTTTGCCTTGTCTGGATCGGGATCGGTCCCAACGCCGGTTACATAGAAAATACCCAGTTGTTGCTCCGCCTCCGAGGTCGTTGCCTTTTGGTTCGCGTCTCGGAACGCCGCCACCGCCTTGCCGTCGTCGGGGTCCGCCGCGACCGGCGAGGTGGTCACAGCCTCCTGGGCATAATTGAAAGCCGTCGCCGGGTCTTGCGGCGCGCCAAAGCCGCTGGCGTACATCATCGCCAGTTGCAGCTTTGCGGACGGGCTGCCCAGCTTGCTCGCATATTCCAGTATCTGGAGGGCAAGCGCGCGTTCGCGCTCTGAGTATTCCGTCACCACATTCGGATCCGTGTTATTCGCGTCCAGATTCGGCAGGACAATGTTGCGCCCGGTCAGGAATGCCTTGCCGAGGTAGTAATATAAATCGGCATCGCCCTGGCTCTTCAAGGTGTCCTCGTTCGTGAAAGTCCAGTTATTAAGTATGCTCTCGATGGCCTGGGCGGGTTCATAATTGTGCGCCGCGCTCTTATCCAGGTAGTCCTTCGCCATGTTATAAGAATCGGAGTTATTCGCCCCGGTCGTGGTGACTGTCTCAGGTATCTCCTTGTCCGTGCCTTCACTTAACAACCAGACCGCGTACCAGCACTCTGAGGGTGCGTCGCCGTGCTCCGCGCTCGATCCAAGCTCATCCACATATTGCGGCGGCCTCGGCGGAGGCGGAGCGGCATCGTCCGCATCCGAGGAATCGTTGCTGCGCCCCCCGAACATCTGGATCAGCTTATTCGCCAGTTCGACAGGATCCGTGATCGTGTTTTCGTCGTTGGAAGATTCGCTTTCGCCGCCTTTGCCTTCTCTTTCCAATCCAGGCGGATGACCCTTCCCGCCCCCGCCCACCTGAAAGCGGGGAGGAAGAGTCGCCTGCGGAAAGAAGCTGCTCCCCGAGCTCCCTTTGCTCGAACTGCCCCCGCCGCCGTGCCCGCCGCTGCTACTGCTCGAGGCGGAGCTGATGCTCTCCGTTTTCTCCTTTGCAGCCGACGATTCGCCGCTCCCGTGTGATGAACCCGAGGACGCCCCCTCTGACCCAGCGCTCGAACCCCCTCCCGACGAGCCTTTTGACGACGAGGAAGTCTGCGCCTCCAGGGGAAAGATCCCGGCCAGGAACATCCCGGCCAGCGCTGCTGCCGTCTTTGCAGTCATAGGTGGGTAAACCAAACCCTACAGGCCCGCCCCGGCAAGTTCAAGAGTTCTCCCACCCCGCCCAATGAGCTGCAATAAGTCCTCGGCTCGACGAAGCGGCCCTGGGTCCTGAGCCTGTCGAAGGGGCTTGACACCCCCGTACGCCCTTTCGCTTAATCCCCGCCCAGTGAGCGTTCCCGCCCAACCCAGCGCCCATGGAACTCCGATGCCGGGTACGCCGTCCGCCCGGAACGCGGCAAAGCTTCTTATTTCCCTTTTGCTGACCGCCCTCATGGGCTGCGCCACTCAGAGCTTCCGCACCGACGTGCGCGGATACACAGAGTCCTACGCGCAAGTATCCGACCAGCAAATGCTTTACAATCTCGCCCGGTTGAATTGCGGCCTGCCCCCCTATTTTCTCACTGTCGGACAGATCAATAGTTCCTACGAATACGACGCCAGCGACAACGCCTCGGTCGGCGCCGCCGGCGGCCTGCAAAGGACCTCGGGCAACACGAACACCGTTTATTCGCCGGCCGCCAGCGGCTTGCTTTCGCCTCTTGCGACCACCTTTGCACGCGTGGTCACGCGTTCGCTCAATCTCGGCAATACCGTCGGCGGCAGCGTGGAATCGACTCCGTCTTTCACTTATATTCCGCTCAATGGCGACTCGGCCGCGAAGGAGTTTCTGACCCAGATTCAACCCGAGATCTTCGAGCATTTTTGCCAGCAGGGCTGGCCCATCGATCAATTGCTCCGCGTTCTCGTCGATCGCATCGAGATGCGTCTGCCCAATGGCGAGATTTCCGTCCTTACCAATTCTCCGACCCGGGGCAGCCCCGAATCGTACGTCCTCTTTCTGCGTGTCTGCGGCGAATTGAGGAAGCTCCAACGCCAGGGCAAGCTCATCATCCGCGATAAGAGGGAAATCGAATACTTCGGCCAGCAGACCTTCCCAAATCCCACCACCAAGGACCTCACCAGCGCGAATGCCGCCGGTTACAGTTGGTACAAGGTCGGCGACAACGCATGGATGATCGGCCGGGAGACCGACACCGCCGTATTTACCGTACTCCCGCAGGATGTCGCCGCCCTGCAGGCCCAGGCGCGCAGCGCCAGCTTGTCGGAGCGGAATCTCATTGCGCTGCTCCAGACCGGCATCTCCATCAGTTCCGCCGTCCCCGGCATGAACGAAAACACCGAGACCGGTTCGGCCTACATCGTCCTGCGCTCCATTTCGACCGCGCTCTCCTCCGTCGCCACGGAGGAAAATTCCTTCTACGACGTCCTCGATAGATATCCCGCGGATTCGCCCACCGGCATCCCGTACGACGAGTGCAGGCCCGCCATCGAACTCCTGTGGGACAAGTCCGTGGTGCCCCAGGGTTATCAGTGGAACCAACTCCTGCCCTCGCTCCTTTCCATCAGCTTCCAGGGCAAGACCTACAAGGTAACCGACCCGCTGCCGGTCAAAAACGAGGGCGATACCGACTCTTGGGCCGATCAGGCCGCCCTCTCGACCTGGAATCGGGACACCTTCCGCCTGCTTGTCGAAATCCAGTCGGAAATCGGCGTCGATCTCTCCAAATTCCAGAACCAGGTCATTCAGTGGAGGCAGCAGCAGTAGCGGGATCGTCGGGATGCCAGTCTCCGTCGTTCCATCGTTTTGGTTTATAGGCTTTTCCGGACACCGCCGCCTCGCGGACCCAGACAAGGCTCTGGCGGCGCTCGATGCCGAATTGCGGAAGCTGCATGGGCAGGCTGCCGCGCACTTGGTCGGCCTGAGTTCCCTCGCCATTGGCGGTGACCAGCTTTTCCTGCGCGCGTGCCGCGCCGTCGGCATTCCATACGAAGTGCGGCTTCCATTCCCTGCGGAGGAATTCAGCAAGGATTTCGATCCCCCCGACTGGCAGGCCGCCCTTGATCTCCGGAAGACCGCCCTTGCCTCGCGCGAGGGAGAGATGAAGGGCGCCCGCCCCGAGGCCTACCTCGATTGCGGCCTCGAGATCGTCGATGAATGCGACCTGCTGGTCGTCGTCTGGAACGGCCTCAAGGCCGCCGGAGTCGGCGGCACCGGGGAGATCGTCGATTACGCCCGCCGTCTCCAGCGCCCCCTCATCTGGATCCACTCGGAGACCTTCGAGGTAAAGACTGAGAACCTCCCCGCGAATCCTTTCGAGGACAAGACCACCGACTCCATGCGCAAGTGTCTCGACGTGGATGCGGTCGGAGAGGAGACGCTCAAGGTCCCGCCGCGCGCCGCGGTGGAATTGCTCATGGACAAAGCCGACGCCTATGCCACCCGCTGGGCTCCGCAGGTGCGCCGCCTCGCCGCCGTAATGGTCTTCCTGAACCTCGCCGTCACCATCCTCGGTGGCGCCGGTTCCATCGTCACCCTCTGGCATTCCGACCGCACCATCCAGGCGGAGACTTTCCTCAACGTCTCCCGCTTCATCCTCTTCGTCATCGTCTTCGGCGTCGCGGCCTCCAATGCCGCCAGGATCAAGCACGGCCATTGGCTCACGTGCCGATTCACCGCCGAAGTCTGCCGCTCCATCCTCGCCACCTGGGAATTGCCTGTAAAGACCACCCTCGCCCTCGACGGCGGCCCGGTCGAATTCTCCCACCTGCTCAGGTCGCTCGGTTTCCTGCGCTCACTTGGTGACAGGATTTCCACCCCCGGCCAGGCCGATGCCGTCAAACAATACCTCGATGACCGCATCGGCGCCTTGGAGACCCAACGCGGCCAGATTTGGTATTACCACAAAAAATCCGTTGGCCTGGAGCCGTGGCACAAGCGCCTCCACTTCGCCTTCCTGACCTCCATGATCGTATCCGCGATCCTCATGGCCATCCTCATCGTCAGCCCCTTCGTCAAGCACCGCATCTCGCACGGCGCCATCTATTCCGGCGTCGCCACGCAATTGCTCTCCATCACCCCGCTGCTCGCCACCAGCGCCCTCTCCCTCATCTACGTCTTCGAGATTCAGCGCCGCCTCGTTCACTTCAAGCGAATGATCGGCCTCCTCACCCGCTACAAGGCCCAGATCGCCGCCGCCGCCGGCACCCCCAGCGCCCTCGAAGCCCACGTCACCCGCTGCGAACGCGCCCTCCTCGGCGAGGTCCAGGATTGGTACTACTACGGCTTGTACGGGAAGTGAGGACGCTGGTCCTCAATCCGTTGACTAAGACCACATCATTCCTTCGGGCGCGCGTGAAGATAATGGTCATGATTGCGAGCCATGTCAGACGGCAAGCCTCGCACGGCCCCGGCAAATTGCTTCAATCGCTGTCCGGTACTGCGGGAAGCCGCGGGCGCAGCAAGCAACTCGTTCAGTTTCGAATTCACCTGTTCGAGTTCCCGGCGATTCAGCTTTGGCAATTCCTCAATGATCTCTTGCGTGCTCACGCCGCCAAAATGCCGCTTTTTCATATCTTGGTCAAATCGATTGTCCAGGGACGCTTCACCCGACTCCCTCCTTGCGTCCAATCCCGACCCATGACATCCTTGCCGCATGAGGGCGGTCTCTGGGCGGGCCGTCCCCTTGCCCTTTATTAAGCACACTGTATGGCCGAGGACCTTGACTTTGGGGTAACGATTCAGGGCTTTGCTCCCGGGCAGAAGCTTTCCAGGCGATATTCGCTCAATCGCACTCTCGGCGAGGGCGGCATGGGCGTCGTCTGGCTCGTTCGCGATGAGGAGCTTAAGCGCGATATCGCCATGAAATTCCTCCCGGAGATGGTCGTCCGCGACCGCGAGGCCATCGCCGATTTGAAGCGCGAGACCAACCGCAGCCTCGAACTCACCCACGCCAACATCGTCCGCATTTACGACTTCGTCCACGAGGGCAATTGGGCTGGCATCAGCATGGAGTACGTCGATGGCGACACCCTCTCCGCTCTCAAGATCGACCGCCCCAGTGGCTGTTTCGACGTCGAGGAAATTTCCGGCTGGATGGAACAGCTTTGCGAGGCCCTCGCCTACGCCCACGAGGACGCCCAGGTCGTTCACCGCGATCTCAAGCCCAGCAACCTCATGGTCACCAGGACCGGCAAGCTCAAGATCACCGACTTCGGCATCGCCGGCACGCTCACGGAATCGGTCAGCCGCGTGAGCGTCAAGCAGGTCAGCGGCGGAACCCTTGTCTACATGAGCCCGCAGCAGGCCATGGGCGAGCATCCCTCGGTCACGGACGACATCTATTCCCTCGGCGCGACCATCTTCGATCTGCTCGCCGGCAAGCCGCCCTTTTATTCCGGCGACGTGATTACCCAGGTGCGTGAAAAGATCCCAGCTTCCATGGCCGAGCACCGGGAGCGATTGGGCATCACCGGCAAGCTGGAGATTCCGCCTCATTGGGAAGATACGATCGCAAAATGCCTCAAGAAAACCCCCGCCGAGCGCCCGCAGAGCGCGCGGGAAGTGGGGCAATTGCTCTTCCATCCGGCGACGGTCACCGCCCCGCGCATCAGCATCCCGAATATTTCCGGGACGATCACCAGAGTCGCGAGCACGATCAAGTTCCCCACGATGCCCAGGTTTCCAACCATGCCGAAGTTGGAAACGCTCACGAAACTCCCCTCCATCCCGGCAATACCGGCCGCGCAGCGTCAAAAACTCATCCCGGCCGCCGGCGCCGCCGTCGTGCTGATCGCCGCCGTAATCGGCATCTCCATCTATCTCCACCGTCCAAAGCCAATCCCCGTGCCGCCAAAGCCCGTTGCCCAGGCCACGCCCACCGCTGCCCCGGTCGTGGCAGCCAACCCAACTGTCGCTCCGAAACCCGCCGTGGCCGCTGCCCCCACTGCGGCTCCGGCGGTTTCCGCAGCCCCGGTCGTCAAGTCCACCCCGGCCACCCCCGTCGTGGCAACTGCCTCGGTTGCCCCGCAGAAACCGGCTGCTTCCCCCACCCCGTCCGGCCCGACGCCGCAGCAGTTGGAGGCCATGGACGCCACCAGCCTGTTGAATCTGGCGGAATCGGGCAACGCCGCCGCGCAGGGACAATTGGCGCTTTGGTATGGTGCCGGTTACAAGGTCGCGCTGGATTACAAGCAAAGCTTCCAATGGGCCGCCAAGGCCTCCGACGCCGGCGACCCGGTGGGCCAGTTCGCCGCCGCCCTCTGTTATTGGACCGGCAATGGCATTGCGCAAAACAAGGACATGGCAAATCAACTGGCCGGAAAAGCCGTGCTGGAACTGGCACCGCTTGCTGCCAAGGATGCCCCCGCCGCCTCGTATTGCCTCGCCAAGGCTTATCAGCAGGGCCTCGGCGCCGGCCAGGACCAGGCGAAGGCGCTCGCCCTCTTCCAGAAACAGGCGGACGAGGGCAATGCCATGGCCCAATACGAAGCCGGCCTCATGTACGCGGAAGGCGAGGGGACAGCGAAGGGCACCGCCAAGGCGACCCAGTTATTGCAAAGCGCCGCCGATCAGAAGCTCCCTGATGCGATGCTCGCGCTGGCCTTGTTGGACCAATCCGCCGGCACCTCCCACTCGCAGGCGACAGCGATCACTCTCTGGCAGCAGGCCGCCGATGCCGGCAGCGTCACCGCGCAGGTCGGCCTTGGACGGATGTACCTTGAGGGCGCCGGCGTGGACAAGGACCTCGCAAAGGCCGAGCAGCTTTTCGAGAAGGCCGCCGCCCAGGGAAACGCCGCGGCCCTCTATGGTCTCGGCTGGATGTGCGCCGCCGGCGTCGGCATGACTCAGGATTTGGATAAAGCCGCGGGCTACTACCAGGATGCCGCCGTCCAGGGCTACGCGCCCGCGAATACAGCCCTCGCGCTCATGTATGCCGCGGGCAATGGCGTAACCGAGGACGCATCCAAGGCGACCGACTTTTACCAAAAAGCCGCCGCCTCGCCCGATGCCGGCGAAGGATCAGTTCTATCGAACATCGCGCCGGGCCTCTCGGAGCTGCTGGCATCTGGCACGGGGGCATCGAGCGAAGACGACTCCCCGCCCACTGTGGACACCTCGCTGGCCGCCACATGGGAGACAACGAGCGATTCCGACGATTCGGATGAAATCCGCTGGCAGATTTCCAGGACCGGAAAATACACCCTCTCCGGCCAGCAGGATCAGACCGGCGCCGTCAACGGCTTCGAGGGAAATCTCCAGCAAATCACCTCCGATGGCAAAACCACCGAATTGGCCTATGGCATCGACGGCAGCACCCTTGAGACCTACGGCCCGGATGGCCTCACCAAATGGCGCCGCCTCAGCACCAGAAGGAGCAGTTCTTCCTCTGGCGGCTCCTCCGGCGGCGGCATCAAGGCAAAGCTAAAGCACATCTTCACCTTTGGACATGATTGAGGTATAATACCCTGCCGCCGCTATGGATGACGATCTAGACTTGGGAGCAACGCTCAAGGGCTTTTCCCCGGGGGAAAAACTTTCGGACCGCTACGCGCTCGAGCGCATCCTCGGCAAGGGCGGCATGGGTGTTGTCTGGCTCGTCAAGGACGAGGAACTCAAACGCGAGATCGCCATGAAATTCCTCCCGGATATCGTCGTTCGCGACCGCGAAGCCACGGCCGATCTCAAGCGCGAAACCAGGCGCAGCCTCGAGCTAACCCACGCGAACATCGTCCGTATTTACGATTTCGTGCAGGGTCCAAACTGGGCCGGCATCACCATGGAGCGCATCGACGGCGAAACGCTCTCCGCCATGAAAGTGGACCAGCCCGGCGGCTGTTTTGATGTCGATCAGATCGCGCCGTGGATCGAGCAGCTTTGCATGGCGCTCAGCTATGCCCACGTCGAGGCCCGCGTCGTCCACCGCGACCTCAAGCCGAGCAACCTCATGCTCGCCAAGTCCGGCAAAATCAAGGTCGCCGATTTCGGCATTGCCGGCACCCTCACTGAATCGATGAGCCGCGTCAGCGTCCGTCCCACCACCTCCGGCACGCTCGTTTACATGAGCCCGCAGCAGGCCATGGGAGAGCCGCCTGCCGTCACGGACGACCTTTATTCGATAGGCGCCACGATCTACGACCTCCTCACGGGCAAGCCCCCCTTCTACTCCGGCGACGTCGTCAGGCAATTGCGCGAGAAAGAGGCCACCACCATGACCGAGCGCCGCTCGCGTCTCCAGATCACCGGCAAAAAGGAGATCCCGCAAAAATGGGAGGATGCAGTCGCCGCCTGCCTCAATAAAGACGCCGCTCAGCGTCCGCAGAGCGTGGCGGAATTTGGGGAGATGCTCTTCGGCCCCGCATCGCCCGCGGCCAAGCGGCTGACCCCGTCCGGCCCGGTCAAGAAGGACGCCCCGACGCCAATCAAGCGAGTCCCTCAGACCGCGCGCGCCACGCCTGCGACTGGCACAACTGCCGCGTCCGGCGCTCCGCAAACGAAGTTGCTGGCAATCGCCGCCATCGCTCTGATCGCAATCGTTGTCGTCGCGGTCGTTATTTTCCACGGCAAGTCCAATAACACGAACATCGCAGGCGGTTCCGGCGCCACCACGACCCCCACCGCGACCGCGGCCCCTGTCGCCCCCACAACTCCGGCGCCCACGGCAGCGCCCGCGCCCGCCGTCGCCGCCGCCACGCCGGCGGCTAAGGATCTCGAGGCGCTCGACCCGTCAAAAGTCCAGCAGATGGCCCAGGCTGGCAACATCCAGGCGCGGGGTTTGTTGGCCTACTGGTACGCCAACGGTTACAGGACCCAGCAGGATTACAAGCAGGCCCTCACCTTGGCCACCCAGGCCGCCCAGGATTCCAATAACGGTGACCCGATCGGCGAATTCACACTCGCCTGGCTCTACTGCGTCGGCAACGGCGTCCCGCAAAATCTTGCCATGGCCAGTTCGATTGCCGTTCGCTCGATCGCCGGCCTGCAACAGCTCGCCGCGCAAGGCGTGGACGCCGCCGGCGTCTGCCTCGGCGGCGCCTATGAAGCCGGCCTCGGCATGCCGCAGGACCTCAGTCAGGCGCTTTCCATTTTCCAAAAGCTCTCCGACCAGGGATACCCGCCCGCTCAAACCGCCCTCGGCTGGATGTACGCTTCCGGTGAGGGAGTCACGAAAGATTGGCAGCAGGCCGCCTCGCAGTTTCAACGAGCCGCTGATTCAGGCGACGTCGGCGCAATGCTGAACCTTGCCCTCATGTACGCAAATGGCAAAGGCGTCATGGAAGATCCGCAAAAAGCCCTCGCCTGCTGGCAGCAGGCCGCCAGCGCCGGTAATCCGGTCGCCTTGGAAAACCTCGGCCGCATTTACAGGATCGGCGATGGCGTCGCCCAGGATTACACGAAGGCAATCAGCTATTACCAGGCGGCTGCAAATCAAGGCGACGGCGAAGCCATGAGCGGCCTCGCATGGATGTACTCAAACGGCGAAGGCGTCACCGCGGACCCCGCCAAGGCCACCGAATTGCTGCAACAGGCCACCCTCGCCGGCTACTCCGCCACCCGCGCGCAAATCGCCGTGGTCTACGGTGGCTCCGCGACCGCCCAGTCCGGCGCCGTCGCTTCCCAGGTCGTCGGCACATGGGTCGCCGCGGCCGCCAATTCCCAGGCCCAGACAATGCGCCTCCAGGTCTCCAGCAACGGCAAATACTCGATCTCCGGCCTCTTCGCCGACTCCGGCGTCGCCAACGGCTCGAACGGCCTCATGCTCATGGCCTCCTCCGCGGGCAACGAGCAGGCCGAAGTCGCATACGAGGTGAGCGGCAATACCATGGAAACATACGGCCCGCTCGGCCCCGCTCAATGGCGCAAGGTCACCTCCAGCGACACCGCGGACGATGAAGACAGCAACTCCTCGAAGAGTAACTCCTCTTCCGATCAGGGCGAGTCCTCGAAGCCGAGCACAGGCCAGCAGGTCCTCGATGGCTTCATGCGCAGCCGCGGCTACGGCGGCGGCGGGTACGGGGGTTATGGCGGGTATTGAGTTATGCCCAAGGATTGGCTGTCGAGCATCAAGGAAAATGTCGGGAACGGTGACGATGAGTTCGAGTTGAGCCAGCTCGAGCCGGGGGATTTGCTCCGAATCGTGACCGAGCACACGCGCTACGATTTCGTCTTCGTCGCCGGTCGCGATGCGGATTTGCGCACCGACCGCGAGGATCGTCCGCACGGGCGCGTCCGCATTATGGGATGCACCTTCGGCTCGTCCGCAACCATCAAGCCCGACCATCTTTTTTGCGGTGGTCGCCTCGAATTCACTTTCAACGACGGCGCCGCCACTTATCTCACCAGCGGTATCAAGGAAATCCGCTGCGTAAGCCGTCGCGAGGACTAAGTCGGGTCCTACGGCTCGACCGTCGCGTGGTAAATCGTCGGCCCGATCGATATCTCCTGACCGGTCGCAATCGGCACAATCTCATTCGGCTTTAGCACCGTCCCATTGACGCGCAGATTCGATCCCTGGAACGCCTCGATCCAAAAATTCTCCCGGTAATAATGGAACCGCCCTTCGGCTTCCGCGACATTCGGCGCCGTTAGCACAAGCGGATTAAGCCGGCTCGTCCCGAAATTCGCATCCGTAAAAATCCACAGCGCATCAAAGAGCGCGATCTCCGATTTCGTCGGCAGGAAGCGCACGCATCCGCGAATCGCCGGCTGCGTCGCGGGCGGACCATTCCACGAGCGTTCATTGGAGATTTGCAACCCGCCCGGCAGCGTCGAGGGGAACGGCGTAATATCCAGCGTGTACTCGTGGCCCAGCGTCAAGGTGCCGCGCTGCCGGATTTCGTTATTTTCCTCCGCGCCCAGCGGCAGCCCTTCGAAAGTGCTCTCGTTCGTGCTCCGCGCGTCGTGGATGAATATCTTTTCGTCGTCGATTTTTCCAATCACATGCACCCGGCTCAGGCGTCGCGTCTTCTCCTCCGTCTCCGGCGTCCGCGGCCAGAACCATGTCAGGAAATCCACGTCCGGCCGCGACCGCCCCAGCTTGAACTCGTGCCGTGCCACCAGATGAATCCCGCGCACCGCACCGTCACTCTCTCCAGGATCGAGCTTCAGCTTCGTCCCCGTCCCCATGCTCGCCAGAAAAGCCTTCGGGATCGACCGCCCGCCTGTCGCCGACTCATCGATCCGTTTGATGGCCACCTGGCTCACGTCGTAGTCCATCTCCAGCGGCACCGCCGCGTACGAATCCGGCAGCGTATAATTCAGCAGATCGTTCAAGGTATGCACCGCCCCCGCGGGCACCACGTGGGATATATTCACCGCCGCATGCTCGCCGCCGCCGCGCACGATCTGGATATCGCCAAGGCTCAACCGCCCGTCCGGCACCACGTTTACCGTTAATTGCGTCGTCCCGCGCAAATAATAGACAATCCCATCCTGCGAATACTTCACCTGGCAGCGCAGGACAAAATTCCCGCCTCGCGCGCTGTCGATTTCGATCAAATCCCGCGTGCTCCCGCCCGGCGGAATGCGCCGGTACTCCTTCGCCGTGCTTGACGCGAACCCGTTCGACTCCAGCGACACCGCCACATCCTCCAGCGGCGACGGGCTCGGATTCTCGATCTTGATCCCAATGGTCGAGCTGTATCCCGCCACGATCACCCGCGAGAAATTCAGCAGCAGCCGCAACGGCAGCCCCGATTCCTCCGGCACTTCCTTCCGCGCCTCCTGGATCACCGACAGCACTTTGTCGTCCTGCGGCTTTTCAGCCACGGTCGCGCCGCTGTGCGCCGTCTCCGGCATGTGTACCGGGATGGTCGCCGTCTCCTTCGAGTGATCGGTCTCCTCGTGCTTCGCGGCTTTGGCGAGGAGCAGCTTTACCCGCTCCGCCAGATTCTCCAGGTGCGGATCCAGCGGCGCGGTCACCGCGTCCAGCCAGTGAACCGACGCGAGATAGTATTCCATGCTCCCGTTCGGCTCGATCTTCTCCACCCGGAATGGAATGACCGTTAGCCCCTTCGCAAACGCCCGCCCCACCTCCCGCTGCACGTGCGCCGAGTCGTTCGAATGCGCCGAAAACACCAGCACCATCGCCGGGCACTTCATCGCTTCCATGATCGC
Source organism: Chthoniobacteraceae bacterium (assembly GCA_049521415.1). Classification (GTDB taxonomy): domain Bacteria; phylum Verrucomicrobiota; class Verrucomicrobiia; order Chthoniobacterales; family Chthoniobacteraceae; genus DATAXI01. The sequence continues at coordinate 3,777 of JBEKOV010000030.1, read as the reverse complement.
CACGCTCCAATCCGCCCCCGGCTCGATATTGCGCGGCGCGATCCAGCACCGGACGCCGGCTCCTTCGAGCGCCTTGCAAATGGCGTTCGCTACATCCTTGTCGGCGCTGGAATGACTGATGAAGACATCGTGCGGCATCGCGTAAAACAACCACACTACCGGACCCCCCCCGCCCTGTCGAGCCGCCGCGCTTCTTACTCCGGACTAAGCGTCTTCAAAAACGCTACCAGCGCCCGCTGGTCCGCCTGGCTTAGGTGCGGCTGTATTGCTGGCATGAGAAATGCCGTCAGAAGCATTGACTCTCATCGCGACCCGGTGTTGCGTCCCCCTATTCATGCTCAGCCAATGCCCCTCTCGGCCCGCACTTTGCATTCTCCTTGCGCTCCTTTCGTTTAGTCCCGCCCTTCGCGCCACAAATGTCCTGAGCTACCACTACGATCAGCAAAACACCGGCCAGGACCTCACCGAGACCACCCTCACCCCCGCCAACGTCGTCCCCGGCTCATTCATGAAACGCTGGGTCAGGCTCACCGACGGTTACATTTACGCCCAGCCCCTTTATATGGAGGGCGTCAATATCGCCACCGGTCCGCACCAGGGCGTCCACAACACGGTCTTCGTCGCAACCGAGCACGACAGCCTTTACGCCATCGATGCCCCGACTGGCCAGCTCCTCTGGCATCGCTCCCTGCTCACCCGCGGCCTGCCCGGCGCCATCCTCATCACCTCCGTGCCCAGCAAGGACACCGAGACCACCGACCTCGTCCCGCAGATTGGTATCACCGGCACACCCGTTATCGACGGATCCTCCGGCTTCCTCTATGTCGCCGCCAAGACAAAGCAGGTCCTCTCCTCCGACCCCGCTCGTCCCCGCTGGGTTTACACCCTCTTCAAGATTTCGATCCAAGACGGCGGCATATTATCCAGTAACATCTTCGCCGCCACTTATATCGGCGGCAAAGGTTACGTGTACCGCACGAATGACGATCCTTCTGTCTCGCAGGACCCTTTCGTTCCCGGTTCCGGCGATGGCAATATTACCGTCAATAACCAGAGCCGTGTCTATTTCAACGCATTGCGTCAGATGAATCGCCCCGGCGCCCTCCTCTACAATGGCAGCTTGTATCTCGCCTTCGCCTCTCACGGGGACAACTACCCGTTTCATGGATGGCTTCTTTCCTTCGACGCCGGCACACTGACACTGAATGGCGTCTTCAACACAACCCCAAATGGCGGCGATGGCGGTATCTGGCAGGCCGGCGGCATCCCGGCAGTCGACGAGGAGGGTTACTTCTACATGTTGACTGGCAACGGAAGCTTCGACGGCTATGGTGGCGTCACAGGCCTGGACGTCAACGGATTTCCGGTCAGGGGCGATTATGGCGATTGCTTCCTCAAGCTCGCCCTCGATCCCACCACTACCCAGGCCAATCAAAACACCAACGGCTGGGGCTTCAAGGTGATCGACTACTTCGCGCCGATGGATAACCAGACCCTGGCCCAGAATGATACGGACCTCGGCTCCGGCGGATTGATGATCCTGCCCGATTCCGCCGGCAGCGAAGCCCACCCCCACCTCGTAATCGGCGCGGGCAAGGAAGGTAAAGTATATCTTGTCGATCGCGATAACATGGGCAAATACAGCCCCTATGCCGATAATGTTGTGCAGAGCCAGGCCAATGCTTTCAATGGAGCCGGTTCATTCAGCTCTCCTGCCTATTTCAATGGGAACTTCTATTGGGCCGGCGCCGGAAACAATGCCCAGATATTCTCGATCTCCAACGCCTCCTTTAGCGGCACGGCCATCAGCGAATCCAGCGATGGCTTCAGTTGGCCCGGTGGCACCCCCACCATTACCGCCGACGGAACCAACAACGCCCTCATGTGGGTAATCGACCGCGGCTCGAATCAGCTTCGCGTCTACGATGCGCAGGATCTGACACAGGAGTATTGGAATAGCGACATGGAGCAGTCCCGCGACAACCTCGGGCCGGTCGTAAAGTTTACCACGCCGACCGTCGCCGACGGCTTGGTCTTTGTCGGCACGACTCGCGGCGTCTATGCTTACGGCGGAGCGCCCCCGCCCCCTTCCCCTCCCTCGGCGCCGACCAACCTCGCCGCCCTTGCGCTTTCGTCAACGGATGTTGCTTTGACTTGGGTCATCCATGGAACCAATCAGGCCGGCTATGTAATTGAGGATTCCACCGATGGAGAAGCTTACAATCAAGTCGCAACCCTTGGCGCCACTGCCGCCGCCGCCGACATTACGAGCCTGACCCCGTCCACTTTCTATACATTTCGCGTTCGGGCATATAACGCCCACGATACTCTCAGTTACTCCGATTACTCGAATACAGCGGAGGCCACCACCGTCGCGGAGCCGCGGAACCTCGACTTCAGCGGCGGCTTCGCCGGTTCCACTTCGCAACTGAACTACGCGGGCAGTGCCACGCTCGCCAGCGGCAGCATCGCGCAATTGACCGGCGGCGGCAACGGCGAGACAGGTTCGGTCTGGAGCCAACTGGTCCAGAATATCCAGCGCTTCGACACGACATTCACCTTCCAGCTTTTCCCGGACGGGGACGGTTTTGCTGATGGTTTCACCTTCTGCATTCAGGATGTCTCCAACATCAAACTCGCCGGCGGCGGCGGTGATCTTGGTTACGCGGGCATACAGAAAAGCATCGCTATCAAGTTCGATATCTATCCCAATCTCAGCACGACGGGCCTCTACAAGGATGGCGCGCATCCAAATGACGACGCCCCGCCGGCGATCAGTGTGACGCCTGAGGGTCTGGATTTCCATTCCGGCGATATATTCAGCGTCAATCTCATTTATCTCTCCGGCGTTTTGACCGAAACGATCACCGATACCGTCACCGGCGCCGTATTTACTCATAAATATACCGTCTCGATCCCGACCGAATTGGGCTCTGACACCGGTTATGTAGGCTTTACCGGGGCCAGTGGTGGCCAGACCGCCATCCAGCAGATCCAAACCTGGTCCTTCGAGACCCTCCCCGACTCCGTGCCAAAGGCTCCGACTGATCTTATCGCCACCCCGGCCTCCAATACCGAGATCGACATCGCCTGGAAAAATAACGCCACCGACCAAACGGCCTACCTCGTTGGGCGGAGGCCCGATTCCTCGTCCGATTGGTCATATATTGCCGTGCTCCCGGCAAATAGCCTCACTTACAACGACACCTCGCTTAATCCGGACACGCACTATTCCTACATTGTCCGAGCGGCCAACGCGGTTGGCTATTCAACCGCATCGAATGTGGCAAACGCAATCACTCCCACCGTTCCCGGCCCGCTTGACGTGATGCAGGCCACCTCGGTCACCGCGGCTCAAGTCACGCTCGAATGGGCCGGTGGAACGCAGAATGCGCAAAATTTCATATTGAGCCGGCAGGAGGCCGGATTTGGCCGCCATACCGTTCTGGCGACACTGCCGGCCGGCGCGCACGCATACGTGGACAATTCAGTCAGCCCGGGCGCGCATTATATTTACCGCGTCCAGGCTTCCAATTTGGCGGGACCGTCCAAGTCCATTGACGTCAATGTGACGATCCCGTCGCATTAGGTCTCGAGAAAAGGATTGGTTCGTAGCGGGGCGCACGCTGTCATTCTCCACCGTCACCCGCACCGACGACTAGGGCCTGTTAAGGTAAAAGCTCGACATTCTGGAATGATTTGAGATGATCAGGGATGCAAATCAACTCGGAGCAATACAATCGCATCGCTCATTGCTTTCCCAAGCACCGGGGCACC
>JBEKOV010000029.1:0-31293 GCA_049521415.1 Chthoniobacteraceae bacterium | reverse complement strand
AGAACCTTCGATGACCTCGTCAAGGCAATCGCCCACGCCCTCAACTGCTTCTCAGCCTCCGAATGCCTCCACTTCCTTCATCATGCCCAATATGCTTCAGATTAAATAGAAAATGCTCTAGTATTTCAAGTTATGTTGTGGCCGCATCGATTGAGACGCCCCTTCAGGGCTTGGCCGATTCCTGCGAAGTTACCTGGGGCGTTGCCCCAGGCTGATATGAAACGGGCCTTTGGCCCTCCGGAAGAGCGGCTACACTTATACTTAAAATGCCCTAATCCGCCGTTGCCGGGCGATTGGTCTCGTAGCAGAATCCGGCGAATATCTTGATGAAATCGGCAAGGGGAACTTGAAAAACGCCGTGGGTGGTCGGATAGCCGTTTACGAGGCCGGGAGGATCGACGGGCTTCACGGAATTGCCCCACGGATTGAAGACTGTGACGGTGCGGCTGGCGGAGTCGTATCCGAAAACAGAGAGGCAGTGGCCGTGAGGAATGCCTTTGGGCAATTGGACGCCGGCGCGGGTGGAGACGGCCATCAATCGGTGTTCATCGCAAACTTTGGCGAGGAGGGCATCGGCCTTGTCGAGGCCGTGGGCGGGGTCTTTTTTTACCCAGAGCGACAGGGGCATTCCCGCTGTCTTGTGTCCGGTCATGATGGTGATTACGATTCCGGGCGAGCCGCCGCGGCCCATGAGGTGCGAGGGGATGTCCGCATCGGCATCGACTTCCTGGCCGGTCTTCCTCTCTTTCTGCTCGGCGGCAATGTGTCCGTAGGCTTTTTCCAGGACTGAGAGCCAGACGCCATGGTCGCTGCCTTCTCTCGCGCCCATGAGCAATTCGGCGTCGGTGAGCGGTCTGACCGTCACGTCTTCTCCGACGGTGAAATGCACATAATAGGTGCCGTCCGGGTTCTGCTGGATCATCCGGCGGACGGCCTGGGGATCGCGCCGGACGTAGGCGCCGATGACGGCCAGGAGGTAGCAGTCGCCCATGCCGCCCTGGTGAAAACTCTGGAGATTCGGGTCGCCGGGGGCGAAGAGCGCGTGGTTGATGGACTGGACGTGTTTGGCGCGTCTGAAGAGCTTCTTATCGACCGGCGCCTTGGCGGCGAGGGCCAGGGCATCGTCGCGCGCGATGAATTGGACCTTCTCTTCGTCCGCCTTTTGTTGCGCGTGCATCGCGGCATTCTCGGCCTTGTTGGTTTTGTAATCCTTGAACTGCTCGTGAAGCTTGTCGGTTTCAGCCTGGGCGATGCTGTTGTAGAGTAACACGGCAACGGCGGCTTGCAGCCCGCGAACCTGCGGATCTCCAATGGCGGCGGTCAACTCATTGACATCGAGTTTGCCGTCGTGGTTGGTATCCCATTGGGTATAGAGCCGGTCGATCAGGTCCTTGAGGGCGGCGCTGTCGGGCGCTTGATCCGCGGGCGAGCCGGCGGGCGATCCCTGGTCTGATTGGGCGTGACCGATGGACGCGCCGATGAGGAAAATGAGTGAAAGGACGAGGGGTCGCGATCTGAACGGGGATTTTCCATTTGGCTTTATGTTCATGGTGAGCAGGGTGATTTTTCTCTCTGACGAGCGGTTGGGCAAGGTCATTAAAGAATTCTGCCGCCCCTGCCGGGGCCTTGCCGTGGTGTACAAGTATCCGGGGGTTCCGCTTCGCTTCACCCCCGGCTAATTTCGGGCCGGCCCTCCGGGCCTGCAATACCCTCGGACTTATAGAAGAAACTTGCGTGACACCACACTATCGTACGCCTGCCCTGATCAACTCTTGCGCGCCCGAAACAATCAAGCTGAGGCCGATCCCCAGGACCAGGAAGCCGAGCACTTTGTTGAAGGCATCCATCCCGTTGCACCCCATCTTCTTCACAATCGGCTCCCCCAGCAACAGGCAGACGTAATTCAGGATCGTCAACACGGCCAGCCCTCCCAAATCCCCCAGAGCGGCCCAGAGATGCGGCGACCCCGCCCCGAGCGAAATCGCGACGCTCATCGCGCCCGGGCCCGCCATGATGGGCAGCGCCATCGGGCTGAGCGAAACGTCCACCTTGTCCCGCGCCTCGGCATGCGCGTCATCATTGAGCCGTGGACTCTGTTGCTGAAGCTTCCATCCCACATTGCCCACAATCAACCCGCCCGCAAGGCGCAGGACCGGCACGGACAGCCCAAACATCGCCAGAATGTAACGCCCGCAAACCAGGCAGACCGTCAGGATGACAAAAACATTGATCGCAATCTTCGCGGCCTGCCGCCGCCGGTATTCCGGCGAATCATTTGCGGTGATGCTGAAAAAAATCGGCGTGTTGCCCACCGGATTCATCAGCGGAAAAAGCGCGGCTACGGCGGCGAGCAACGCAGTCGTGAATTCCATGGCCGATGCTCTACTGTAGCCGCCTTTTGCGGAGCAAGGACAGAAAGGACGAAAAGGACCGAAAAGGACGAAAAGCGGAGCAAGGACAGAAAGGACGAAAAGGACCGAAAAGGACGAAAAGGACCGAAAGGACGCCCGCCCGCATCCGGGGGGGAAGCGTTGCAGGCAGGGGCGGCTACACAAAAAGTAAAACCGCCATAGTGTGGCGCAAGGCAGGTTATTAATGCTCTGCTGTTCGCCTTGGGTCGGCTGCTTCGCGAATGGCGTCGCCCAGGAAGTTTAGGGCCAATAGGGTGACGCACATGGCGAGGGCGGGGAAGACGAGGAGCCACCAGTTGCTGTGGATGGGGTTGATGACTTCGGCGCCGCCGGCGAGGAGGGAGCCCCAGCTTGCCTGGGGGGCTTGGACGCCGAGGCCGAGGAAGCTTAGGAAGGATTCGTCGAGGATTACGGCGGGGACGGTCAGCGTTAAATAGACTACGATGATGCCCAGGAGGTTTGGGAGGAGGTGGCGGGCGAGGATTTTGAAATGGCTCTGGCCAAGGGCGCGGGCGGCGGCGACGAATTGCTGGGCCTTGAGGGAGAGGACCTGGCCGCGGACGATGCGGGCCATGGTGAGCCATTCGATGAGGCCGAGACAGAGGACGAGGATCACGACGCGGGAATCGGCGACCAAGGGGCCGAGGCCGACGCGGGCCATCCAGTCCTTGAGGTGTGTGTCGAAGGCGTTGATGAAAACCATGATGATGATGAGGCGCGGGATGGAGTAGAGGATCTCGACGGCGCGCATCATGCCGGAATCGGTGCGGCCGCCGGCGTAACCGGCAACGAGGCCATAGGCGGTGCCGACGAAAAAGGAAATGAGGGCGCCGGAGATGCCGACGAGGAGGGAGATGCGCGCGCCTTCGAAGACGCGGTAGAGGAGATCGCGGCCATTGAGGTCGGTGCCGAAGAGGTGGGCGCGGCCGGGCGGCTGGAATTGGGCGCCGCTGACCTGGCCGTAACCGGCGGGCATGAGGGCGGGGCCGACGACGGCGGCGAGCGTTATCGCGGCGATGACGAGCATGGCGGTGCGCGCGACGCGGCGGCGCCAGAGGCGCTGCCAAATGCCGGGGTCGTGGCCGGGGCCGGGGATGTCAGTCATAGAGGCGGATGCGGCGATCGAGGGCCATGTAGGCGAGATCGACGGCGAGATTCATCACAACGAGGAGACTGCAATAGACGATCACGACGCCGCCGAGGAGGAAGCCGTCGCGGTTCTGGATCGAGTTGACGAAAAAGCCGCCGGCGCCGGGGATGTTGAAAATGCTTTCGACGACGATGGAGCCGGTGAGGAGATTCGCGGCGAGCGGGCCGAGGAATGAGACGACGGGGAGGATGGCGACTTTGAGCGCGTGCTTGAAGACGATGCGGCTGTCCGCGAGGCCTTTTGCGCGGGCGGTGCGGATGAAATCGAGGCCGAGGACCTCGAGCATGCTGGTGCGCATGAGGCGCGCGATGTAGGCGAGGTAAGGGCTGGCGAGCGTGACAGCGGGGAGGATGAGGCACCCGAAGCCGCCCCAGCCGCCGACGGGGAGCCAGTTGAGATTGAGCGCGAAGATGAGGATGAGGAGGGGGCCGATGACGAATGTGGGGATTGAGATCGCGAGCAGCGCGCCGAGCATTGCGAGGGTATCGGCGGGCTTGTCGTGGCGGACGGCGGCATAGGCGCCGACCCAGATGCCGCCGGCGGTGGCGATGAGGAAGGCGACGAAACCGAGCAGGCCGGAGACGGGGAGGGATTGCGCGAGCAATTCGTTGACCGAGCGGTTGCGGTATTTGGTCGAGAGCCGCAGATCGCCATGGAGCAGGTCGCCCATGTAGCCGCTGTATTGCTGCCAGAGGGTGCCATCGAGCTTGTACTTGGCGAGTAACTCCTTCTCGATTTGGGGCGGGATTTTTCGGTCGCGGTCGAAGGGGCCGCCGGGGGCGAGGCGGATGAGGAGAAAGGTGATGCTGGCCACGCAGAAGAGGACGAAGAGCAGCGAGATCAACCGGCGCAGGATGAAGGTGATCATTAGCCCGGATATTTCATATCCGCCTGGCCGGAAGGCCAGGCAGCACTTTCGGGCAGAGGAGCTTTCATAAAGGAATGCGCATGCTTGGCCGAATTCGCTCTGGATTACGTTTGGGGCGTACCAGAAAGTGCTGGGTAACCCAGCACATTCCACGGAATGTGCAGGTTAGAGTGCGCCGGCGCGGGTGTGTGCGTTTTTTTTGAGGCGATTTTCAAAATCAGCGGTGGTTTTGGTTGATTTAAAGAAAAGCGCCGCTAGAACCAGCGGAAACTTCCGCATGCGGGTGCCTAGCCGGCGCGGGCGCAAGCGGAACGTGGCCCAATTCCAGCTTTCGAGAAGTTATGATGTCCCGACGAATCGCATATATTTTGCTGGTCTTGCTCTCCCTGACGGTATCGGCGCGTGCGCAATATTACTATTATAGCTATTATCAAGCGCCGGTGTACCAGCCGGAGGTGTACGACCAGAATTCGCCGGGGGACGCAGCCATTGTTCACGGCGGCAGCGAGCCGACTGTGCAGGGCGACCGGGCGATTGTGCGGCGCGGGGTGGCCTATGCGCCGGAGGATGCGCCGGACGCGGTGAAGCGGGCGATCTGGGCGACGAATGCGTTGCGTCACAAGCCGTATAAGTGGGGCGGCGGGCATGGGTCGTTTTATGACTGGGGATACGATTGCTCTGGGACGGTGTCGTATGCGCTGCACTATGCGGGGGTGCTGGATGAGCCGATCCCGTCGCAGGATTTGATGAATTACGGGGAGCGGGGGCGGGGAAGGTGGATTACGATTTACTCGCGGAACGGGCATACGTTTGCGGTGATCGCGGGGCTGCGGCTGGACACGACGGGGTGCTATGGGACGGAAGGGCCGCGGTGGCATGCGGATGGGCGGGATACGTGGGGATACGAAGCGCGGCACCCGGAGGGGCTGTAAGAAGACGGCGCGAGAGGGGTGGAAAAATCGGGCGCGGGAAACTACTGAGGCAGCGTAGGACAATTTCTCATAAACCGGGGCATTATGCCTGCTATAGAGAGTTGGTCCGATGTACGCCTCCGCCCAGAATTGTCCCTCGAAATACCCGATGTGGCTGCGATACTCTGTCGCGGCGGCTGGGAGCGCCCTGGCGTTGCTGGGTCTGCTGGTAATCATCGGCTGGCACCTTTATCTGCCGTGGCTGGTCCAGCCCCGCCCTTCGTGGCCACCGATGCAGTACAATACGGCGCTGTGCTTCGTGCTGATGGGAGTGGCGTTCGACGCCTGGGCATCGAGACGCCCGAGGGCGGTGGTGCTCATCACCGGAGGATTGGTGGCCATCACGGGTTGTCTGACGATGGCGGAGTACCTTTTTCACGCGAACCTGGGGATCGACCAGATTTTCTTCCGCACCTATATCGCCACGGAGGTGGCCAATGCCGGCCGGATGTCTCCCATATCAGCGTTCTGCATTTTGACGGTGGGAACGGCGTTCGTGCTGCTGGGGCTGCGCTCGACTAGACGGCGGCTGCCGCTGGTGGTGGGCACGCTGGCATCAATCGTTATGAGTATTACGGCGATGGCGTTGCTGGGTTACGCGATCGGATTGCCGGGCACTTATGGGTGGGCGCACCTGACGCGGATCGCGGTGCGCACGGCGGCGGGCTTCGGTTTGGCGGGCGTGGGGCTGTTCGCAATCGCGTGGAACATGGCGCTGCGTCCCGGCGAGAAGACGCCGCGATGGCTGCCGGCGCCGGTGGCGCTAGGGATTCTGACGGGATCGCTGATCCTGTACATGGCGCTTCAGAGCAAGCAGGACGACGATATCGCAGCGGCTATCAAGGCCGGGGCGGATAGCGCAAGGGACCAGGTGGCGCTGCGAATGGATGCGCGGATTCGCGGGTTCGTGCGCATGGCGAGGCGGTGGGAATTCGCGGGTACGCCGTCGCAGGCGGCGTGGCAGGACGACGCGGCTGCTTATTTGCACGATTTTCCGGAGGTCCAGGCGATCGAGGTGATCGACACGACGCACCGTGTGCGCTGGGTTGTGCCGCTGGCGGGGAACGAGGGGAAACTCAACCTGAACCTGACCATCGAGCCGCGCCGGGCGGCGGCCGTGGCGAAGGCGGAGGAGGGCAAGCCGACGATTACCAGGATCGTCGATCTGTTTCACGGCGGGCTTGGGTTCGTGGTGTATGTGCCAATCACGATCGATGGCAAACTCAACGGTGTGGCGGCGGCGGTATTCAAGGCGCAGCCATGCCTTGAGCGTTACCTGCCGCCGGCGGTCGCGTCGGGGGAGGCGATCCGGATTTCCGATGGCGGGCAGACATTCTTCGAGCGCGACACGGACGGGCCGGCGATGAGGCGGGAGTGGATCATGAACGAGAAGGTGGAACTGCCCGGGGCGACGTGGGAGATGAGCGTGTGGCCGACGGAGAGCTTTGCGGCGCGGCTGGATTCGCCGCTGCCGCAGGTGGTGCTGGGGCTGGGGGTGGTGGTCTCGCTGCTGATGGGGGCGGTCTGTTTCCTGGGCCAGCGGGCGGCGCGGCACGCGGCGGAAATCATCCGCGCGAACGTGGCGCTGAAGGATGCGCTGGACAATGTGCAGACGCTCCAAGGATTGCTGCCGATCTGCTCCGCTTGCAAGCGGGTGCGCGATGACTCAGGGTACTGGGCGCAGATTGATACTTATATTCACGATCATACGAATGCGTCGCTGAGCCACGGGTATTGCCCGGAGTGCGCGGCGAAGGCATTCCGCGAATGCGGGTTCGAGGTGCCGGAGAAGGTGCAGGCGGAACTGAACGCGGGGAATTTCGAGAAGGCGCCGAGCAGTGATGAAATCGCGGCGACTTATTTGGTGGACAAGAAGTGATTGGCCGGGGGGAGCGAAGGGAACGAAGGACGGAAAGGGACGAAAGGGACGAAAAGGACATAAAGGGCGCGAGGACCGAGGCGAGGATGTGATCGTGCGAAGGCTATCTTGCCCTTGCACGACGGGCCGGGGCCATGGATAGTGGCGGGCTCAACCCCTTTTACCGACTCAATACTCCCTATGGCTCTGGCAAATGATCTGCGCAAAGGCATGGCGATCCGTTACAACGGAAACCCTGCAATCGTCCTCGAAGTCCAGCACCGCACGCCGGGCAACCTGAGGGCGTTCGTGCAGGCGATCATCCGATACATCAATACCGGGAAGAGCGCGGATGTGCGGTTTGGCTCGACGGACAAGGTGGAGACGGTGGATGTGAACCGGTCGCAACTGGAGTTTTCGTACAAGGATCAGCAGGGGTTCCATTTTATGGACCCGGAGACGTATGAGACGGTGAGCTTGAACGAAGACCTGCTGAAGGAGGCGAAGGATTATCTGGTGGAGAACCTGAAGGTGGATGTGCTGTCGATCGAGGGGCGGGCGGTGCAGGTGGACCTGCCGTCGTCGGTGGTGATGAAGGTGGTGGAATCGGCGGACGGAGTGCGCGGGGACAGCGCGAATAATGTGCAGAAGCCGGCGGTGCTGGAGACGGGGTTGCAAATCCAGGTGCCGCTGTTCATCAAGGAGGGGGAGATGATCAAGGTGGATTCGCGGACAGGGGCGTATATGGGGAGGGCGTAGGGGCTGGCTGGGGCAGAAACGATTTCCGGGCTCGAAATGTCGTGGGGATTCGCGGTATGGTGCGCGGGAAACCATGATGAATGAGCAATAGACGCGGGAGGAACAGGACGCGGTCGGAGTTGCGGGCCGGGGGCGCTGCCGGGGGCGAGCCGCGGACGATCCCGGTCGTGTGGCTGAATACGGTGATTGCGCTTTTTCTGCTGGCGCCGGCGTGGATTTCGACGCAGACGTTTTTTACGTGTTTCCGGCATGCGACGTTCGAGCACCGGCTGTGGGCGACGGAGGAGTTTTGGTTTTTTGGGCTGGGGGTGGTGCTGTGGGTGATCGCGTTCTTCGGGCTGCCGAGGCCGATTGTGCTGTATGTGTTCGGGCATGAGCTGACGCACGCGCTGTGGGTGTGGGTGATGGGGGGGCGGGTGTCGCGGTTTCACGTGTCGCGCTCGGGGGGGCACATCGTGAGCGACAAGCATAATTTCTGGATCGCGCTGACGCCGTATTTTTTTCCGTTCTACTCGATCCTGGTGATTGGGTTGTACGGGATGGGGACGCTGTTTTGGAATATGGAGCCGTATCACCGGTGGCTGTACGCGGCGATCGGGGTGACATGGGCGTTCCATGTGTCGTTTTCGCTCTGGATGATCCCGAAGGGGCAGACGGACCTGAGCTATTACGGGACGTTTTTTTCGCTGGTGGTGATTTACCTGATGAATCTGGCGGTGCTGACGCTGCTGCTGATTATCGCGTCGCCGCACGTGACGTGGCGGACGTTTGGGATCGAGTGGCTGCGCACCGCGCATGAGTTCGCGCAATGGGTACTGGCGGTGGCGCGGGTGGCGAGGGAGGCGGCGGCGGGAGGGTAGGGGGCGCAAGGGCGCGCTTGCCGGAGCACCCAGAAGCGACTAGGGTAACGGCATGTCGATTACGCTGGATTTACCGGATGAGGTTAGCGCGGATGTGGTTCGCCGAGCCCAACAGGCCGGGCAAACGCCGGACGCATTCGTCGCGGAGGCATTGCGGCGACAATTGGCGATCGAGCGCTTTCGAGAGACACGGGAGAGCTTGAGCGGGGTCGGCAAGCGAACTGGCTTCGAGACGGACGAAGACGTATTCATTTAGCGGCGGCGGGAGGGTAGGGGGCGTGGGGAAGTTCGCTGTGGCGCGGGGCGGGGGATTTGGCTAGTGTTGATGGTTCCATGTCAGACGAATCGCTCATCTATTTCGACAATAACGCCACGACCAGGACCGATCCCGCCGTGCTCGAGGCGATGATGCCGTATCTGACGGAGGAGTATGGGAATCCGTCGAGCGCGTACCGGTTCGGCAAGCGGGCGGGGGAGGCGGTGGAGCGGGGGCGGGAGCAGGTGGCGGCGCTGCTGGGATGCGAGGCGAAGGAGGTGCTGTTTACCAGTTGCGGGACGGAATCGAATAACGCGGCGATTACCTCGGCGCTGACGATGGACCCGGACCGGCAGCACATTGTGACGACGCGGGTGGAGCACAGCGCGATCATGAAGCATTGCGAGTGGCTGGCGAAGAGGGGGCACGAAGTGACGTGGCTGGGCGTGGGTGAGAAGGGGCAGATCGACCTGGGGGAACTGGAGCGGGCGATCCGTCCGGATACAGCGATTGTCTCGATGATGTGGGCGAATAACGAGACGGGGGTGCTTTTCCCGATCGAGGAGATCGCGGCGATCGTACACAGGAAGCATGTCCTTTTCCATACGGACGCGGTGCAGGCGGTGGGGAAGGTGCCGATGAACCTGGCGCATGCGCATTCGCACATCAATTTTCTCTCGGTTTCCGGACACAAGCTGCATTGCCCGAAGGGGGTGGGCGTGCTGTATGTGAACCGGCGGACGCGCTTCAACCCGTACCTGATGGGCGGGGGGCAGGAGCATGGGAAGCGCGCGGGCACGGAGAATGTGCCGTATTGCGTGGCGCTGGGCGAGGCGGCGGAACTGGCCGGCAAGCAGATGGCGTTTGAGAACGAGACGGTGCGGGGGCTGCGGGATGAATTCGAGCGGGAGGTGCTGGAGAGCATTCCGGATACGCAGGTCAACGGGGACCGGGAGCATCGGCTGCCGAATACGACGAGCATCGCGTTCGAGGGGATTGACTCGGAGGCGGTGTTGCTGCTGCTGGATCAGGCGGGGTTGTGCTGCTCGGCGGGTTCGGCGTGCACGACCGGCTCGGTGCATCCCTCACACGTGCTGAAGGCGATGGGGTTCTCAACCAGCCGTGCGCGGTCGAGCCTGCGATTTTCGTTCAGCCGGTATAATACGGCGGCGGAAGTCCGGCGGGGAATCGAGATATTAAAAGGGGTGGTCGGGAAGCTGCGGCGGATGTCGATGGCGGCGTGATTTTTAAGGCCGGCTGATATTTCATATTGCAATTGGCGGCGGATAGCTGTTATCGATTCGCGCCAGCCAAGAGGACGCCGCATGGGCCATGTGGGATGGCTGCACGGGGCATCGCAAGGCATAGGAGGATTGTGGATGAAAAAGCGAATCGTGATTGTGGATGACCATGTCTCGATAAGGGACATGCTGAGCTGGATATTGATGAAGGAGGCCTGTTATGAAGTCATTGGCGAAGCGGGCTCTGGGCTTGAGGCGATGAGGATATGCGGTTTGCGCCGGCCGGATTTGCTGATCCTGGACCTTGCGTTGCCGTGCATTTCGGGAGTTGAGGTGTTGCGGCGTGTGCGCAAGGAGATGCCGTCGATCCGGGTGCTGATTTATTCGGGGACGTGCAATTGCGCATTGATCAAGTCTGCGCTGTGGGAGCGGCCGCACGGGTACGTGGACAAGCTGGAGGGATTGGGAATCCTGAGGCAGGCGATATCGACCGTGACCAATGGGGGAAGCTACTTCGGCGTCGAGGCAAGGCAGTTACTGGCGGAGACAATGGGCGGCACGCCGCGTGAAAACGAGCTTACGTCCCGCGAACGCGAGGTACTGCAATTGGTGGCGGAGGGGAGAAGCTCGAAGGAGATCTCCAGCCTGCTGGACCTTGCGACAAAGACTGTGGAGAACCACCGGGCGAACCTGATGGTGAAACTGAACCTGCACGACGTGGCAAGCCTGACGCGCTATGCGGCGGGGAGGGGGTTGGTGGCGATCGAATAACAGAAGAAGGAGATTTGAACAGAAGGAAGCAAAGGAAGCAAAGGTTCCGGAAGTGACCGCGCCTATTCCAGATTTTGTATGATCGCAGCATGGCGCATCCGGCCATTTCTACTTCATACAACCTATCGGCCGCCTGATCGCCGTGGCAAATCGCCGGTCTGCCCAGCATCCACTTTTGCGCGGCGTCGGGCGCTCCCCCTTTGCTCCCTTCTGTTCAAAAATAATGGAGCGGCCCGAAACGGGGTTGCAATTCGAGTAAGAACGGGAAGACTGCGCGGCTTGTTCCCGTGCCTGTGTTGAACATCACCCCGGATACACGCATAGCGGGCGTTCTCGCGCCGCTGTTTGCCCTGCGCTCGAAGGATGACCTGGGCGTGGGAGACGTGGGGTGCTTGCGGGAGCTCGTGGATTGGGCGGCGGGGAATGGGTTCCGGCTGGTGCAATTGCTGCCGATCAATGAGACCGGGGCGGATCATTCGCCGTACATGGCGGTGAGCTCGGCGGCGATCGAGCCGGGGACGCTGGAGCTGACGCCGGAGCGTGTGCCGGGGCTCGTGCCTGAGGCGATTGCGGAGGCGCTGGCGGGCATCGATCCGGAGCAATTGCGCGCGGGACCGGTGCAGTATTCGCTGGTCAAGCCGCTCAAGCTGGGGCTGCTGGCGAAGGCGTTCGAGAATTTTTTAGGAACGGACCTCTCGCGGAATACGAAACGGGCGCGCGCATTCCGCGCGTGGGCTGCGGCGCAGACGGGATGGATTGACGGATACGCGTTGTTCCGCGTGTTGATGGACGAGAATGGGGTGAACGAGCAATGGGACCTCTGGCCGAAGGAGCAGCGGACGTTCGCGGGCGCGTGGGGCTGGCTGGCGCGGCAGCCAAGCGCGGCGCGGAAGCGGATCGAGCGGCGGGTGCGGTTTTATAAATGGGTGCAATGGGTCGCGTACCGGCAATGGCAGGAGATAAAGGAGTACGCAGAGCAGCGAGGCGTGTGGCTGATGGGGGATGTGCCTTTCGGGGTGTCGTATTATTCGTCGGATGTGTTCGCGGAGCCGGATTTGTTCGACCTGGAATGGAGCGGGGGCGCGCCGCCGGAGGCGGCGTTTCGGGACGATCCGTTCGTTGCGAAATGGGGTCAGAATTGGGGCGTGCCGGTCTATCGCTGGGACCGGCACCGGAAGACGGGATTCCGCTGGTGGCGGCAGCGGGTGCGGCTTACGCGGGAGATGTTCCATCTTTTTCGGATCGATCACGTGCTCGGCTTTTACCGCATCCACGCCTTCCCGTGGCGTCCGGAGCGGAATGGGGAGTTCGCCACGCTGACGCCGGCGGAGGCGCGGGTAAAAACGGGGGGGAGGCTGCCGCGATTCTTCGCCCATGACGACTCGGATGAGAAAAACCGGCAACTGAACCGGCACGACGGGGAGGAGTATCTGCGCGCGCTGCTGGAGGAGACGGGGCAGTTCCGGCTGATTGGCGAGGACCTTGGGACGGTGCCGCCGTATGTGAGGCCGAGCCTGGCGTCGCTGGGGATCGCGGGGTTTAAAATCCCGATCTGGGAGCCGAAATGGGACGGGTGGCTGATCGATGGGGCGGATTATCAACGGCTATCGGTGGCGACTTACGCGACGCACGATCATGAGCCGCTGCGGGCGTGGTGGGACCGGCGCCATGCCGCGACGCAAGGGGCGGACCCGGCGGCGAAGGCGGCGGCGTGGGACGAGATGGTGAAAATCACGGCGTTTGCGCACATGTACATGCGCGAGCCGGAGCCATGGAGCGAGGCGCTGCACCGGAAGCTGCTGTGGGCGCTGTTTCGGAGCAATGCGTGGATCGCGGTGTGCATGATTACGGATTTCTTCGGCGGTACGCAGCGGTTCAATGTGCCGGGGGCGGTGGCGCAATCGAATTGGAGCGAGAGGCTGCCGTACGAGGTGGAGAAATGGGGGACGCGGGCGGAGTTGCGGGAGACGGCGGAGGCGGTGCATGCGATCCTGCGCGAGACGGGAAGGGTGGAGGCGGGGAGTTGAGGGTTGCCGATTTTGAATTTTCTCTCTGGCTCCGCGAGAGGGTTCTTGTTTTGCTGGTGATCCCAAATTTTCCAAAGCCATGAATGAGCCCATTAAAGTCGCTGTGACCGGCGCGGCCGGCCAGATCGGATATTCGCTGCTGTTTCGAATCGCCTCGGGGGCGATGTTCGGGCCGGACCAGACGGTGCATTTGCATTTGATCGAGATTCCGCCGGCGCTGCAGGCGCTGGATGGAGTGGTGATGGAATTGCAGGACTGCGCGTTTCCGCTTTTGAAGGGGATTACGGCGACGGCGGACCTGGACGAGGGTTTTCGCGGGGTGAATTGGGCGCTGCTGGTGGGGAGCGTGCCGAGGAAGGCGGGGATGGAGCGGAAGGATTTGCTGGGGATCAACGGGAAGATTTTCATCGGCCAGGGGCAGGCGATCCAGCGCGGGGCGGCGAGCGACGCGCGCATCCTGGTGGTGGGGAATCCGTGCAATACGAATTGCCTCATCGCGATGAATAATGCGAAGGAGATTCCCGGCGACCGGTGGTTTGCGATGACGCGGCTGGACGAGAACCGGGCGAAATCGCAACTGGCGCTACGGGCGGGGGTGGATGTGACGAGCGTGACGAATATGGCGATCTGGGGAAATCACTCGGCGACGCAGTATCCGGATTTTTATAATGCGCGGATCGAGGGGAAACCGGCGGTGGATGTGATCGGGGACCTGGAATGGCTGAAGGGGACGTTCATCCCGACCGTGCAGCAGCGGGGGGCGGCGATTATCAAGGCGCGCGGGTTGTCGAGCGCGGCGTCAGCGGCGAATGCGGTGGTGGATTCGGTGCGGTCGATCGTCGAGCCGACGGCGCCGGGGGATTGGCACAGTGTTTCGATTTGCTCGACCGGGCAATATGGGGTGGAGGCGGGATTGATTTCGTCGTTTCCGGTGCGGAGCGATGGAGGGAAGGTGGAAGTGGTCGGGGGAGTGAGTGTGCCGGAGTATTCGCGGGGGAAGATTGATCAGAGTGTGGCGGAATTGAAGGAGGAGAAGGAGCTGGTGGGGGAATTGCTGGGGTAGTCTAGCCTCCGGCGCTGCCTTCGCCGCCGGGTTTGGTCATTTCGACCGGGTCGAGGGCGACCGCCAATTGCTCGATGGGCAGGACTTTTTGCTCTTCGCAAATGGCGCGGACGGAGCGGCCGGTCTTTGCGCTTTCCTTGGCGATCTGGGCGGCGCGGTCGTAGCCGATGATGGGGGCGAGGGAGGTGACCATGGCCATGGAGTACTCGACCAGTTCCTCGCAACGGGCTTTGTTTGCGACGATGCCATCGACGCACCGGTCGGAGAAGATGTTGACGGCGTTGGCGAGGAGGCGGACGGATTCGAGGATGTTGTGGGCGAGGACGGGCATCATCACGTTGAGTTCCAGGTTCCCGTTGCCGCCGCACCATGAGATGGTGGCGTCGTTGCCGATGACCTGGGCGCAAACCTGCATGAGGGCCTCGCACATGACGGGGTTGACCTTGCCGGGCATGATGGAGGAGCCGGGCTGGGTGGCGGGAAGCTGAATCTCGCCGATGCCGCAGCGCGGGCCGCTGCTGAGCCAGCGGATGTCGTTGGCGAGCTTGAAGAAGCTGACGGCGATGGTCTTGAGCTGGCCGCTGGCCTGTACGAGGCCGTCCTTGGCGCCCTGGGCCTCGAAGTGATCGGAGGCCTCGCGGAAATCGATCTCGACCTCGTCGGCGACGATGGCGATGGCGAGCCGCGCGAAATCGGGGTGGGCATTCAGGCCGGTGCCGACGGCGGTGCCGCCGAGGGCCAGCTCCTCGATCGCGGCGATGGCGTTGGTGGCGCGGAGGCGGGCGTACTCGGCTTGTTTGGCGTAGCCGCCAAATTCCTGGCCGAGGCGGATGGGCGTGGCGTCCATGAGATGGGTGCGCCCGATCTTGATGATGTCCCAGAATTCCACGGATTTGCGCCGCAGGGCGGCTTCCAGCTTCCGCAAGGCGGGCAGAAGGTGCGTGTTGATCGAGTCCGCGGCGGCGACGTGGATGGCGGTGGGGATCACGTCGTTGCTCGACTGGCCCATATTGACGTGGTCATTGGGATGGACGGGGTCGCGCGAACCGATGGGCTTCCCGGCGATCTGCGAGCAGCGATTCGCGATTACCTCGTTTGCGTTCGTGTTGGTGCTGGTGCCGGAGCCGGTCTGGAAAATATCGACGGGGAAATGCTCGTCGAGGACGCCGGCGGAGACTTCGGCGGCGGCCTGGGCGATGAGGTTGGCCCTGGTGTCGTCGAGTTTGCCGAGGCGCTGATTGGCGCGTGCGGCGGCCATCTTGATGAGGCCGAGGGCGCGGATGAATTCGCGCGGGAAGCGATAGCCGCTGATGGGAAAATTGAGGACGGCGCGCTGGGTGGAGGCGCCGTAAAGGGCGGAGGCTGGGACCTCCATGGCGCCCATCGAATCCTTTTCCGTGCGTGTATCAGCCATAGGGAGGCTAGAGGCTGCCCGAAAAGCGGGGTGGGGTCACGCGCAAACCTATTGGGCCGGATGGCAAGGCGGAGGCGAAGGAAGCTGCCATGGCAAAAGTCGTGGTCAGAGGCGGCGATAAACTTCGGAACGGTGTTGGATGCGATAGATTCGGACCAGTTTTTGATCGGGGTAATTCCAGTACAACACTCGATAGTCACCGACGCGGAGTTTGCACAATCCGGCCAAATCCTCGGGCATTCCCACGAGCCGCCGATGGACCATCACGGCGGCGTTTTCGGCGAGCCACTGAATTTTACGTTCGACACCCGCACCAATGGCGGGATCCAGTTCAGTCAGTTGAGCATCGGCCTTGCTGCCTATTTCGACGCGGTAGGGCATGCCAAATGGCGCGGCTTCCACGGCTTGAATTTACCGGCCTTGTCTTCGCGGCGGGCGACGCGCAGCTCGGCAATGACCTTGCGGTTTTGCGCGGTGAGCCAGTCCTGCAATTCGTCGAGCGTTTCCACC
The DNA here is from genome assembly GCA_049521415.1 of Chthoniobacteraceae bacterium. Lineage (GTDB taxonomy): Bacteria > Verrucomicrobiota > Verrucomicrobiia > Chthoniobacterales > Chthoniobacteraceae > DATAXI01. The sequence goes on along the minus strand of JBEKOV010000029.1, from coordinate 15,134 downwards.
GACAAGAGGACGTGCGTGGGAATTTCGACTGTGTCGGATTTCACAGGGTCAACAATAGCATGCTTGCGGCCCGCGTGTAAATGCCGTCCAACGTGCCGCCCAAGGCGACGTTGCCGCCTATTGCGGGCAACCACTAATGTTTGCCGTTTCCGTTTCCGTTGCCGTTATGGGAGGAGCCGTTGAGGGCCTGCTTGAAGAAGACGGTGACGAACATGGGAGGGATGTTCTGGAGGCAATACTCGCTGGCGACGCGCGGGAAGAGCTTGGCGTGGCCGCGCAGCTCGTTGGTGACCTGGTAGATGATGAATGCGGAGCGGGTGTTGGGGGCGAGGGACTCGTGAATGCGCTGGAGGAGGAGGCGCTTCTTGCCGACTTCCATGGTGGAGAAGGGGATGCCGGAGACGACGTAATCGCAATACTCGATGCCGTGGGAGGAGAGTTCCTTGGGGAGGTTCGCGGCGTCGGTATTAATGATCGAGATGCGGGAATCGTCGCGGAAGTGATCGCGGAGGTGATCGGCGAGCTCCGGGTCGAGCTCAAAAAGGAGGAGGCGGGACTCCGGGTGCATGCGGCGGATGATCTCGCGGGTATGGCAGCCTTCACCGGGGCCAAACTCGGCGATAATGCGGGGGGCGGAGAAGTCGAATTTGGCGGCGACCTTGTCGATGAGGACCTTGGAACTGGGAATGATCGAGGCGACCTGCATGGGGCGCTGGAGGAACCTCTTGAAGAATAATGCTGCACTCATGAATAACGGTGGGTCGGGAAAAAGGTGCGCAGGCTACTTGGATTGTGAGGGATGTGTCGAGCCCTGAGTGACGGGGAGTTTTTGGAGGGGAGGGCGAAGTGAGGGGTGCGGGCTTTTTGACAGTGAGTGACAGTGGGGAGGCCTGCGTTGTCGAAATGTTATCACAGGGAGAGGGATGGGGCCATGGGCAAAAGAGAAATCGCCTCTGGAGACGAGGGATTGGGGGAGGAAATGGCATATCCTCTGCTGCCGGGCGAGGGTGAACCCCCCGTCAGTCCTCCTCCAGCCGCGGCCTGGCGGCAAGGGGTGTTCCGCGGGGGCCAACAATTCGATTGCCACTGCGATGTCGTGATATTAAGACGCTCGACAACGTGCCCCCGGGCACTCCGGGCTGGGGGCAATGGCGGCGATGGCCGATAACCTCAACACAAGCTCATCCAATGCCTAAAGACTACACACCCGCAGATGTTTCGAAAATGGTCAAGGACCAGGGGATCAAACTGGTGGACTTCAAGTTCTGTGACTTGCTTGGGACCTGGCAGCACTTCACGACCACGCTTAATGAATACGACGAAGGCATATTCCAGGACGGCCTGGGATTCGACGGCTCCTCGATTCGCGGATGGAAGGCGATCAACGCCTCCGATATGCTGGTCATCCCGGACCCCACCACGGCGTGGGTGGACGTATTCAACGCGGAGCCGACGCTCTCGCTGATCTGTACTATCGTCGATCCGATCACGCGGGAGCCGTACGACCGCGACCCGCGCGGCGTGGCGGAGAAAGCGGAGGCTTACCTCAAATCGACCGGGATCGCGGATACGGCGTTCTTCGGGCCGGAAGCGGAGTTCTTTATCTTTGATGACGCGCGGTTCGATTACAGCGCGAATTCCTCATTCCACTGTGTGGACAGCAATGAGGGCATCTGGAATTCGGCGCGGGAGGAATTCCCGAACCTGGGATATAAGATCCGGCACAAGGAAGGATATTTCCCCGTGGCGCCGACGGATACGCAACAGGACATCCGCAATGAGATGTGCCTGGAGATGGAAAAGGCGGGGGTGCCGATCGAGCGGCATCACCACGAGGTGGCGACGGCGGGCCAGGCGGAGATCGACGTGCGGTTCGCGCCGCTGAAGCAGATGGGCGACATCATGATGTATTACAAGTACATCACGAAGAACGTGGCGCGGCGGCACAACAAGACGGTGACCTTCATGCCGAAGCCGCTCTTCGGCGACAACGGGTCGGGAATGCACACGCACCAATCGCTCTGGAAGGGCGGGAAGCCGCTGTTCGCGGGGAATCTTTACGCTGGGCTGAGCGAGATGGCGCTGTTCTATATAGGCGGCATCATCAAGCACGCGCGTGCGTTGACGGCGATCACCAATCCGACGACCAACTCGTACAAGCGGCTGGTGCCGGGATTCGAGGCGCCGGTGAGCTTTGCGTACAGCGCGCGGAACCGCTCGGCGACGATCCGGATACCGACCTACTCGCCGAATCCGAAGGCGAAGCGCATTGAGTTCCGCACGCCGGACCCGGCGGCGAATATATACCTGGCGTGCTCGGCGATGCTGCTGGCGGGCCTGGACGGAATCCAGAACCGGATCGATCCGGGTGATCCGCTGGACAAGAACCTCTATGATCTGCCGCCGGAGGAACTGGCGAAGGTGCCGCAGGCGCCCGATTCGCTGCAGGCGGCGATCGCGGCGTTGCAGGCGGACCACGAGTTTCTGCTGAAGGGGGACGTGTTCACCAAGGACTTCATCGAGAACTGGTGCGACATGAAGCTGAAGGAGCACGACGCGCTGCGTCTGCGCCCGCATCCGTATGAGTTCGCGATGTACTTCGATCTGTAAGGTCGAGTAAGATGATCCCAAGGGCCACGCCAGTGAGCACCGCCGGCGTGGCCCTTTTCATGCCATAGAGCCTAATATTCATCCATGTCCTTGCTGACCAATTACACGCCGGAGGAGTTTTTCGACGAGATGATGACGCCGGGACTGGATGTGCGGACGCACTACCAGCGGTTTGTGGAGCGGTTCGGGATGGTGGACGTGGGGGAGTTCGAGGCGAAGCGGCGGGCGGTGGACCTTGCGTTCCTGCGGCAGGGGATCACGTTCAATGTGTATGGGGACTCGCAGGGGACGGAGCGGATATTTCCTTTCGATCTGATTCCGCGGATCATTCCGGCGTCCGAATGGGAGCACCTCGAGCGGGGTCTGGAGCAGCGGATCACGGCGCTGAACCTTTTCCTGCACGATGTGTATCACGAGCAGCGGATTATGAAAGAAGGGGTGGTGCCGCCGTTTTATGTGCTCTCGGCGAAGCATTTCCGGCGGGAGTTCGTGAATTTCGAGGTGCCGAAGGATATTTACGTGCATATCTGCGGGACGGATCTGATCCGGGACAAGGATGGGACCTATATGGTGCTGGAGGACAATTGCCGCTCGCCCTCTGGGGTGTCGTATGTGCTGGAGAACCGGCGGGCGATGAAGCGGAGTTTCCCGGGGATATTCGAGAGTGTGGGGGTGAGGCCGGTGGACTCGTACTCGACGGATTTGCTGAAGACGCTGGAGTACATCGCGCCGGCGGGGGTGGCGGACGCGACGGTGGTACTGCTGACGCCTGGGGCGTATAATTCGGCGTACTTCGAGCACACGTACCTTGCGCGGCAGATGGGGATCGAGATCGTGGAGGGGCGCGACCTGGTGGTGAGGGACTCGCACGTTTACATGAGGACCACGCGCGGCCTGGAGCCGGTGCATGTGATTTACCGGCGGGTGGACGATGATTTTCTCGATCCGACGGTTTTCCGGAAGGATTCGGTGCTGGGCGTGCCGGGATTGATCAATGCGTACCGGGAGGGGAATGTGTCGCTGGCGAACTCGATCGGGACCGGGGTGGCGGATGACAAGGTGGTGTATTATTTCATGCCGCGGATCATCAAGTATTACCTGGACCAGGAGCCGATCCTGCCGAATGTGCCGACCTACCTTGCCTCCGAGGAGGAGGATAAGAAATACATCCTCGAGCATCTGGACCAACTGGTGGTGAAGGCGGCGAATGAATCGGGCGGGTACGGAATGCTGATGGGGCCGCGGGTGAGCAAGGAGGAGATCGAGAAATTCCGCCGGCAGATCGAGGCGGACCCGCGCAATTATATAGGGCAGCCGATGATCTCGCTGTCGCGGCATCCGACGTGGTGCGAGGAGGCGGGATTCGAGGGACGGCACGTGGACCTGCGGCCATTCGTGCTGTACGGGGAGAAGACGACGATCGTGCCCGGAGGGTTGACGCGCGTGGCGCTGAACAAGGGTTCGCTGGTGGTGAATTCGAGCCAGGGCGGAGGGAGCAAGGATACGTGGGTGCTGTATGACTGAGAAAATTCGAAACTCGAAATTCGAAAGATTGGCGCGCTGCGCGCGAATCGACGGAATGGGGCCTTCGAAAATCCGATTTCCAAATGCCAAATTTTAAATCCTTTTAAATGTTATCCCGGGTTGCAAATTCACTTTACTGGATGAGCCGGTATATCGAGCGGGCGGACAATGTGGCGCGCATCCTGGATGTGAACCTGCAACTGTTGCTGGACTTTCGGCGGCTGGACGATGAGCACCTGGCGCGGCATTGGACGCCGATCGTGCAGAGCACCGGGGACGAGGATCATTTCTTCGAGCTTTACGAGGAGGCAAACGGGAGAACGGTGCCGGAATATTTTGTGTTCAACCGGGAGAATCCGAATTCGATCGTGTCTTCGATCTCGCAGGCGCGCGAGAATGCGCGAATGGTGCGCGACCAGATTACCATCGAGATGTGGGAGGAGATCAACCGGTTGCACCTGCTGCTGCGCTCGGAGCGGGCGCTGGATATGTGGCAATCGAGTCCGGCGGAGTTTTTTCACGAGGTACGCGCGAGCTCGTGCGATTTGCAGGGGCTGATCGATTCCACCATTCCGCGCAACGAAGGGTGGTACTTCCTGCAGGCGGGCAAATACATCGAGCGGGCGGACAAGACGACGCGGATCCTGGACCTGCGCAACCAGATGATGCCGGCGAAGGGGGTGCCGGCGATGGTGAACCAGACCGATGCGCTGGAATGGTCGGCGATCCTGCGCTCATGCAGCGCGTGGGATGCCTACCGGCACATCCACGGCGTGGATGTGGGGCCGCGGCGGGTGAGCCAATTGCTGCTGCTGTCGCCGGAGTTTCCGCGGTCCGTACGGTTTTGCGTGGCGCAATTGGACGGGGTGCTGCGGGCGCTCTCCGGGGTGCCGGCGGGACGATTCTGGAACGATGCGGAGAAGCGCTCCGGGCGGCTGCTGGCGGAGCTGCAATTCAGCGACATCTCGGAAGTTTTCGCGAACGGGCTGCACCAGTACCTCGATAATTTGCAATTGCAGTTGAACGATATCGGGGAGGCGCTGTTTTCGATCTATATCTATCATCCGTTTCACGAGGGATTCTCGGACCAGCAGCAACAACAACAGCAGCAGCGGGAGCAGGCGTGAAGCTGCACGTCATGCACCGCACGCGGTATGAGTATCCGGCCGCGGTGATTGAAAGCTTCAACGAGACGCGGCTTCAGCCGACCTCGGCGGATGGACAGGTGTGCCATGCGTTTCTGCTGAAGGTGCTGCCGTCGACGCGGCTTTCGCATTACCTGGATTTCTACCTGAACTGCGTGCATTTTTTCGAAATCCCGGAGCCGCACAGCACGCTGACGATCGAGAGCAGCTCGGTGGTGACGACCGTGTCGCGCGCGATGCCGCCGGATCAGACGACCGTGCCGATGAGCCGGCTGCGCGAATGCGTGGCGATGGAGCAATGCTACGATTTCATGCAATCGAGCAAGCACGTGCACATCGATCCGGCGTTATGGCGGCTGGCGATCGATGCGACGCTAGGCGAGGAGGATGCATGGCAGTCCGCGCTGAAGGTGATGCATTTTATCCACTCATCATTCGAATACGAGCCGGAGGCGACTACGGTGCATACGCCGATTGCGGAAATCGTCGCCAAGCGGAAGGGGGTGTGCCAGGACTTCGCGCACGTGATGCTGGGGATGTGCCGCAGCCTGAAGATTCCGGCGCGGTACGTGAGCGGCTACCTGTACAACGGCCCGCTGGATGAATTGGAAGGGGCGCAGGCGAGTCACGCGTGGTGCGAGATTTACATCCCGGACTTCGGCTGGCGGGGACTTGACCCGACCAATGACCGCCAGGCCGACGAGCATTATGTGAAGGTGGCCGTGGGCCGCGATTATGCGGATATCGTGCCGGTGCAGGGGACTTATCGCGGATCGGGAGCCAAGAAGATGATCGTCGAAGTCAACGTAGCGCTGGCCTAACCGGGATAAGCCGGCAAGATTTTACAATGACGGCTCATCCGGCGAGATAATAACATATCCGAGTAAGTACAGTGTTGGATGGAAGAGAAGGAGAATGGATGAAAAAGTATTTATATACCGGACAGGTTTCATTGTGGTTGTAATTCGTACTTACCGTTGACTTGAAGGGCTGGAATCGGCCATTCTCCGCCACGCTCACGGATTTCCCCAAGCAGGGGCGATCCGTCAAATCCACCCTATCTCTCGTTCATTGCGCATGTTTCTTTCACGCAATCGATTCGTCGCGATTATTGCGGCGCTGGCATCCGGAGTAACTCCGGCGCGATGCGCTGCGCCGCAGGCTTATAAGTGGTCGGTTCAGTATCTGATCGACAATAGCCAGTCCGTGTTTGGGCGGTCGCAGGAGGTATATCCGCGCGCCAATCGCGGCCTGGCGATTTCACCCGACGGCAATTACCTGTACGCGACTTATGTGCAGAGTTTCAATAACGGCCCGGCGCTGAGCATCAAAAACAGCAGGATGACCAACTCGGGCGAGGTGCGTAAGATCGATCTGCGGATCGCCGATTACGAGAACGCGACGGTGGCGGTGCTGCAATTTCACCGGGCCAAGGCGCTGGCGGTGGACGACAAGGACCGCGTGTATCTGGCGGAGGGAGCGAGCATCGACGTTTACGACGGCGACCTGAGCAAGGTGTTGCTGAGCATTCCAATGGAGGATTGCAACGGAGTGGTGGCGACGCGCGAGGGAGGGAGCACGGTGCTGTACGCGACGGAACGGGAGAAGGGGGAATTGCACCGGTATTTGATCGATACGCGATTCGGGAGCGACGGGTGCAAGGCGACGCCGGCGGGACTGGGCGGCAATGGGGTCGCGGTCATCCACGGGGCGATGAGCCTGCGCGGAGTGGCGGTGGACGCGAAGGGGCGGATCTGGATGGCGGACGAGGTGGGGAACAATGTGTACCGCGTGGATGCGGATGGCTCGAATCAGACTTCGGTCGGAGTGGATCATGCGATCGAGATTGCGTTTTACGATGACACGGCGCTGGTGACGCGGGACACGGACCGGCAAATCGCGCTGATATCGCCGGATATGGTGGTGACGGGGAATCTCTCGGTGCCGTGGGAGGAGTTGGAGCTGTCGCCGTATGGGAACAATCGGGACGGGGCGCTCTCGGGGATTGCGGTGATCCCGGGCGGGAAAGGGTTTTACGTTACCGACGAGCATGGGCAGACGTCGAACCAGAAGAGCACTTACGGGCGGGTGGACCAGAATAGCGAGGTGATCGACGGGAAGCTGTATACGGATGCGTTCCAGGATGATAACGAGCCGATCCTGAGGGCGCTGCCGGTGGAGATGGAGGATGCGAATGCGACGAGCGCGGCGGTGGCGGGGCCTTCACCGGGGCCATAGGACTCATGGGTGCTGTTGGGAATTTACGTTGCCGGCGGTATCAAAATTTCCGGGCGGGCGCGTTGACGCAGGGCACCGAGTACGACATCCTCCCAGTATGAGCATAATCGCCCAAGAACTCGACGAACGCCTGCGCACGCTCGACCCGCGATGGGCGGCACGCTGCGAGCAACTCGTCCGCGATGTTCTGGCGCTGCTCGCGGATGAGCCGAAGGCCGCGCCACAGCCGCGCCGCAAGTTCATCACGCGCACCCATGATTCCGGTTTAATGCCGGGGATTGACCCGGCCAAGCTGGGTCAAATGGCCGAGGAACTCTGATGGCTGGACCGGCGATTTTCCGGGCTTGTGAAATTTTTCACAAATAGCACTTGCCAACCTATTTTTGGTGTTGTTCCATCCCGGACGCTTTGCGGTACTCTGCGGCTCCCCCGCGCGCGTGTGTTCCAGTGCCGCCGAGTGCCCGTTCACCAAATGAAAAGGCTTTGCCGTCACTTTTTACCGCTCCTCCTGCTGGCGCTGGGCGCCGGGGCGCCGATTGCCGCGCACGCGGCGGAAGAGGGCGGGGGGCTGACGCTGAACGCGCCGCAGTTTCACGTTGGGCCGATTACGATCACCAACTCGATGCTGGAGACGTGGATCGTGGCGGTGGTGATCATCGTGTTCGCGCAAATCGCGACGCGGAGCATGAAGGAGGTGCCGGAAGGGGCGCAGAATTTTTGTGAGTGGCTGGTGGAGGGACTTTACAACTTCCTGGAGAGCATCGTGGGGCATCAACTGGTGAAGAAGACATTCTGGCTGTTTGCGTCGCTCTTTATTCTGATCGTTTTCTCGAACTGGTTTGGATTGATTCCGGGGATCGGCACGATCGGGTTCGGGCCGCCGACGGGACCAATGAGCATTGCGTACGTGAGGGAGCCGCTGTTTCGCGGGGCGAACGCGGACCTGAATATGACGTTCGCGATGGCGATGGTGTTTTTCCTGATGTGGACGATCTGGGCGTTCCAGGCGAACGGATTTGGGGGATTCATCATGCACCTGTTCGGGCCGAAGGGGGAGTCGAAGGGAATCCTGATGAAGGCGATGATGATCGTGATTTTCTTCCTGGTGGGGATTCTGGAGTGCATCTCGATCCTTGTGCGGCCGATCGCGCTGAGCCTTCGTCTCTTTGGCAACATCTTCGCGGGAGAGAACATGCTCGAGACGACGTCGAACATGGTGCAGCATCCGATGTGGCTGAAGGATGTGTGTTCGGTCGTGATCCCGATCCCGTTTTATTTCATGGAGATCTTCGTGGGGCTGGTGCAGGCACTGGTGTTCATGCTGCTGTGCGCCTGCTTTACGCTGCTGATCTGCCAGCATCCGGACGAAGGGCACGGGATACACCCTCATTGATTTTAAAAGATTTTCCGGTCTGACCGTGGGCAACCCGCGGGGGCCGGAAGAAACCACAACAAAAAGAAAGTTAAAGATGATCACACCAATGCTGGCAGAAATGACCGGAAACTTTCACGTCGGCCTGGCCGCACTCGGCTCGGCGCTGGGCGTGGGAGTGATCGGCATGAAGGCGTCCGAAGCGGTGGGCCGGAACCCTGGAGCTGCGACGCAGATCCTGGTGCAGGCGCTCATCAGCTCGGCGCTGGCGGAAGCGATTGTGTTCTACGCGCTCTTCCTGGTGAAATAACCGTGTCTGGCGCGGGGTCCCGCCAAGCGGGGTCCCGCGCCGCACCCTTCCCATTTTCTTATGAATTCGCTCATACTCCTTGCGCAGGATCCCAGCCTTGTGGATTCGCTCAAATCGACCCTGGACGGTTTTGGGGTCACGTGGCCGCTGTTTCTCTCGAATTGCATTTCATTCATCATCGTGTGCTTTTTGCTCAATAAGTTCGCTTACAAGCCGATCGTGACGGTGCTGGAGGCGCGGCGGGAGAAGATCGCGGAGGGGCTGCGGAACGCGGAGCGGATCAAGGCGGAACTGGCCGACGCGGAGAAGAAGAAGGCGGACATCCTGGCGGAGGCGAACGCGGAGGCGCAGCGGATGATCGAGGAGGCGCGTGCGAGCGCGGCGGCGGTGGCGGAGAAGAAGACGCAGCAGGCGGTGGCGGAGGCGGCGCAGATCGTTGCGAAGGCGCGCGAGGCGACGCAACTGGAGCACGAGCGGATGCTGACGGACCTGAAGCGCGAAGTGGGCCATCTCGTGGTGAGCACTACGACGAAGGTGACGGGCAAGATATTGACGCCCGAGGATCAACGGCGGATCAACGAAGAGACGGCGAGCCAGATCGCGGCGTAAGAACCCCTAAGAACCCCCTTTTTTCCAACCCTTAAAAATCAACCCCCGACAGGCATGAGATTGACCAAGGAAGTGCGCAAAGTATCCAAAGACCTATTCCAGGCGAGCTTTACCGGCGGACGACTGGACGCCGGGAAGGTGCGCGGATTTGTATCGGAGGTGGTGGCGGGAAAGCCGCGGCATTACATCGATATCCTCAAGAATTATGAGCGGCTGATCCGGCTGGAACTGGAGAAGCGGCACGCGGTGATCGAAAGCGCGGCGGCGTTGAGCCAGGAGACGAGCGAGCACGTGCTGCGGGATCTGCGGAGCAAGTACGGGGAGGGATTGACGACTGATTTTCGCGTAAACTCGAATTTGATCGGCGGCCTGCGAATCCGGGTGGGCAGCGACGTCTGGGACGGGAGCGTCCGCGGACGGCTGGACCGACTGGAACAGGAACTGGCCACCGTTTAAGACAAAGATGCAGGCGGAACCCCAGAAATTTTTAGACAGGATGAACAGGATGAACAGGATGGGAATTGCAGAAGTGGTGACTTCCGTGGAATTCACCCGGCAGATGCTGTTGGTCCTTTGTATCAACCACAAAGAGCGCAAAGAACACAAATGCAGAAGAGATTTTTAGACAGGATGAACGGGATGAACAGGATGGGAATGACAGAACTGACGACTCCCATGGAGTTCGCCGGGCAAATCCTGTTGGTGCTTTGAATCAACCGCAAAGAGCACAAAGAACACAAATGCAGAAGAGATTTCCATGAGCACAATTCTACAAGAACTTGAATCACAAATCGAGGGGCTGAAGACGAGCACCACGAAATCGAACACGGGCATTGTGCGGGAGGCGGGGGACGGGGTGGCGAAGATCGAGGGGTTGAGCGACGTCATGCTCAACGAGATGATCGAGTTCCCCGGCGGGCTGTACGGGCTGGCGCTGAACCTGGAGGAGACGGAGGTGGGTTGCATTTTGCTGGGAGATTTCACGGAAGTGGGGGAGGGGATGGAGGTGAAGACGACCGGGCGCCTGCTCCAGGTGCCGGTGGGCAAGGGATTGCTCGGGCGCGTGGTGAATGCGCTGGGCCAGCCGGTGGACGGGAAGGGGCCGATCAAGTCCGATGTGAGTTATCCGGTGGAGAAGATCGCGCCGGGGATCATCAAGCGGCGGCCGGTGAGCCAGCCGGTGCAGACGGGGATCATGGCGATCGACGCGATGATCCCGATCGGGCGCGGGCAGCGGGAATTGATCATCGGGGACCGCGCGACGGGGAAGACGACCATCGCGATCGACACCATTATTAATAACGCGAATATCAATCGCGAACACGAGGGGAAGCCGGATTTCCGCCCGATTTACAGTATTTACGTGGCGATCGGGCAGAAGAACTCGAACGTGGCGCGGAACCTCGCGGTGCTGGAGGAGCATGGGGCGATGCCGTACACGATCATAGTCACGGCGCCGGCGGCGGAGAGCGCGACGACGCAGTACCTTGCGCCGTTCTCGGGGGCGGCGATTGGCGAGTGGTTCATGGACAACGGGATGGATGCGCTGATTGTGTTTGACGATCTGTCGAAGCACGCGGTGGCGTACCGGCAGGTGTCGCTGGTGCTGAAGCGCCCGTCGGGCCGCGAGGCGTATCCGGGCGATGTGTTTTACCTGCACTCGCGGCTGCTGGAGCGGAGCGCGCGGGTGAATGAGAAGAACGGCAATGGCTCGCTGACGGCGCTGCCGATCATCGAGACGCAGGCGGGCGACGTGTCGGCGTATATTCCGACGAACGTTATTTCCATTACGGACGGGCAGATTTACCTGGAGACGGACCTGTTTTACCAGGGGGTGCGGCCGGCGATTTCGGTGGGTTTATCGGTGAGCCGCGTGGGCTCGGCGGCGCAGATCAAGGCGGTGAAGCAGGTGGCGGGGAAGATCAAGGGGGACCTTGCGCAGTTCCGGGAACTGGCGGCGTTCGCGCAATTCGGCTCGGACCTGGACGCGAAGACCAAGGCGCAACTGGAGCGCGGGCAGCGGATCGTCGAGTTATTCAAGCAGAAGCAATACAACCCGACGCCGGTGGAGCAGCAGGTGGCGGTGCTGTGGGCGATGCAGAATGGGTACTTTGACACGGTGCCGGTGGAGCGGGTGAAGGAGTACCAGGCGAAGCTGATGGAATTTTTGACGACGCGGAAGGAAGCGGTGCTGAAGGAAGTGCGCGACAAGAAGCAGATCGACAAGGATGTCGAGGGCTTGCTGCGCGGGGCGGTGGACGAATTCAAATCGACCTGGCGATAAGCGATGGCAGCCAATACGCGAGATATCCGGCGCCGGATCAAGTCGATCAAGAACACGGCGCAGATCACGAAGGCGATGCAGATGGTCGCCGCGTCGAAGATGCGGAAGGCGCAGGCCTCGGCGGTGGCGGGGCGTCCGTATGCGGATCTGATGAATCGCGTGTTGATCTCGCTGAGCCGGCGAACGAACCCGGAATTGAGCCCGCTGCTGGACGTGCGCGAGGTGAAGAAGGAGCTGGTGTTGATCGTGAGCACGGACAAGGGGCTGTGCGGGGCGCTGAACACGAACCTGCTGCGGGAGACGGTGCAATTCGACAAGGAGCCGACGGCGTACGTGGCCACGGGGCGGAAGGGGGTGCAATACCTGGCGCGGACGAAGAGGGATTTGCTGGCGGATTTTCCGTTGAAGGACGCGCCGGGGCTGATCGACACGAAACCGATATCGAGATTCGTGATCGATAAATTTCTGTCGCACGAGGTGGACCGGGTGAAGGTGCTTTACACGAAATTTATCAATACGCTGACGCTGAAGCCGACGGTGCAGACCATCCTGCCGATCTCGCCGGCCGACCTGCCGAAACCGCCGGAGGGCGAGGAGGCGGAGGATCCGGGGGTTGAGTTTCTTTACGAGCCGAGCGCGGAGGAAGTGCTGGCGGGGATCCTGCCGCACTATGTACACTTCCAGGTTTACCAGATGGTGCTGGATGCGCGGGCATCCGAGCACAGCGCGCGGATGGTGGCGATGAAGAACGCGACGGATAACGCGAAGCAACTGATCAAGGACCTGACGCTGGAGTACAACAAGATTCGCCAGGCGAGCATCACGACCGAATTGCTGGAAATCACGACGGCGCAGATGGCGCTGGGGTAGACCATTTTGAGATGAAGCGCGGCCCTAATAATTTAGACAGGATGAACAGGATTTACAGGATGCGGATGACGGAATTGGCGGATCCCATGGGGGTTCAACTGGTAAATGCTGTTCGTCCCATGTATCAACCACAAAGAGCGCAAAGAACACAAATGCAGAAGAGATTTTAGACAGGATGAACAGGATTTACAGGATGTATTCCATAAGTATGACAGAATCCGCCAGTTGCATCCCGCTCATCCCGACCAAGAATTTCTGAGATGAAGGCTACCCTTCCGGTTAAAATGCTCTCAGCCGGAGAAACCCAATTCCAACCATACCACCATGCCCACAGCCACTGACACCAAACACATCGGCACCGTCGTGCAGGTGATCGGTCCCGTGATCGACGCGGACTTCACCGGGACGAAATTGCCCAAGATATATGACGCGCTGGAGATCGACTTCGAGGTGAGCGGCCATCCCGTGAAGCTGACGCTCGAAGTGCAGCAGCACCTTGGGGAGAATTGGGTGCGGGCGATCGCGATGTCCTCGACCGAAGGGCTTAAGCGCGGGATGCCGGTCCTCAATACGCAGGCGCCGATTTCCGTGCCGGTGGGCGAAGGGGTGCTGGGGCGCGTATTCAATGTGACCGGCGATCCGGTGGACGAGCGCGGGCCGGTGACGGCGGTGAAGCGGTACCCGATCCATCGCCCGGCGCCGCTGCTGGTGGACCAGGATACGAAGGCGCAGATTTTGGAGACGGGGATCAAGGTTATTGATTTGATCTGCCCGTTTACCAAGGGGGGCAAGGTGGGCGCGTTCGGCGGCGCGGGCGTGGGAAAGACCGTGGTGATCATGGAATTGATCAACAACATCGCGAAGGGGCACGGGGGTTACTCCGTATTCGCGGGCGTGGGCGAGCGGACGCGCGAAGGGAACGATCTTTATAATGAAATGAGCGAGGCGGGTGTTATCAACCAGACGGATATCGGCAAGTCGAAGGTGGCGCTGGTGTACGGGCAGATGAATGAGCCGCCCGGAGCGCGTTTGCGGGTGGCGCTATCGGCGCTGGCGATGGCGGAATACTTCCGCGACGAGAAGAACCAGGACGTGCTGCTTTTCATCGACAATATTTTTCGGTTTTCGCAGGCGGGCTCGGAAGTGTCCGCGCTGCTGGGGCGGACGCCCTCGGCGGTGGGCTATCAGCCGACGCTGGCGGCGGAGATGGGCGATTTGCAGGAGCGGATTACATCGACCAAGAAAGGGTCGATTACTTCGTTCCAGGCGGTTTATGTGCCGGCGGACGACCTGACGGATCCGGCGCCGGCGAATACGTTCGCGCACCTGGATTCGACGATCGTGCTGGAGCGATCGATTGCGGAACTGGGCATTTATCCGGCGGTGGATCCGCTGTCGTCGACATCGAAGGCGCTGGCGCCGGAGATCGTGGGGGACGAGCATTATGCGGTGGCGCGCGGGGTGCAGCGGGTGCTCCAGCGGTACAAGGATTTGCAGGATATCATTGCGATCCTTGGGATGGATGAACTGTCGCCCGAGGACAAGCTGACGGTGTACCGGGCGCGGAAGATCCAGCGGTTTCTCTCGCAGCCATTCCACGTGGCGGAGGTGTTTACCGGGACGCCGGGGCAATATGTGAGCACGCCGGAGACGATCCGCGGGTTTAAAGAAATCCTGGAAGGCAAGCACGATGACGTGCCGGAAACGAATTTCTATATGAAAGGCGGGATCGACCAGATCTCGCAGTAAGAAGCATGGCGACGCTGAAGCTCGAGATCGTGACGCCCGAGGCGAAGGTATTTTCGCAGGACGTGGAGGTCGTTTATGTGCCGGGGGTGGAAGGGGAGCTGGGCATCCTGCCGAAGCACATCCCGCTGATGACGATGATCAAGCCGGGGGAATTGCGGGTGAGCAGCAAGGGGCAGGATACGTTTATGGCGGTGGGGGAGGGGTTTGTGGAGGTGACGGGGGATAGCGTGACGGTGCTAACGGATATGGCGCTGGAGGAGAAGGCGATCGATGAATCGGCGGCGGAGGAGGCGGTGAAGCGGGCGCAGGATGCGCTGCACGGGGAGCATTTGAACGATGAGGAGTGCGCGGCGGTGGAGGCGGCGTTGCAGAAGTCGCTGGCGCAGTTGCATGTGAAGCGGAGGAGGCATCACTGAGGGGGAG
>JBEKOV010000028.1:0-32884 GCA_049521415.1 Chthoniobacteraceae bacterium | reverse complement strand
GGCATCGGCGGAGCAGTGGAGGTTCCACGGGGCCCAGATCACGGCGCACGGATAGATGCGGCAACGCGGGCCGATTTGCGCGCCCCAGAGGCGGAGGCAGACGGCGCGCCAGCCGTGGCAGGGACGCGGACTTAACCGCATAAATACAGTGCAAAACAATTGCCAGGCGAGCCGGGCGAATTGCTGGCTCAAGGGAAAAGGCGAGGTTCTGAAATCGTGTTCAGCGAGAGACATCGGAGAGGCGACGGCCGCCTTCCAATAGCGAAAGAAGGCGAGCGGCGCATTCTCGTATATGGAAATGGGCGCGAAAACAATGATGGGCAGCTAATTTCATTTGATCGCGTTCCGATGGGACGAGCGCGAGCCAGCGCTCGATGAGGCGGCGGGCGCCATCGAGGGTATCGGGCTCGGCGAAGCCAGCGCCTGATGCCGTGACAGTTGCGTGTGTATCGACGGCGGTGGAGAGGAGGACGGGGAGGCCGCAGGCGAGGGCCTCGGCCATGGCGAGGGCGAAATTTTCCTGGTGGGATGGGAGGGCGAAAACTTCGGCGCAGCGGAAGGCACCCCATTTCTCCGGGCCCTGGAGCATGCCGGTGAAATGTGCGCCGGGGAGCTCTGCAAGGAAAGCGGGATCGGCGCACGGGCCGGCGAAGACGAGGTCCCAGCCTTGGGGTTGCAAGGATGCGAAGGCGCGGGCGAGGAGGTCGCAGCCTTTCTTGCGATCAATGCGACCGAGGAAGAGGAGGATGCGGCGGTTGCGGAATTGCGGGAAGCGGCGGAGGAAGGACTCGCGCTGGGTGTCGGCGTCGGGGGGAGGGTCGGGGATGCCCAAGGGCATCAGATGAGCGGCACGCCATGGGGCGCCGAAGGTGAGCGGGGCGCGGGACATTTCCTGTTCGCTTGTGAAGAGGAGGGCGCGGGAGCGATGGAGGATGCGTTTCTCAACGGCATGCCAGTAGAGGTGTTTTTTGAAATGGCGGGCGCGATCGGCGGCGAACCATGGATCGAGCATGCCGTGCGGGAAGACGTAGTAGGGAGTGTCGCGGGAGGAGAGCGCGAGCCATGCGGCGGCGCCATGGTATTGCCAGAGACCGTGGACGAAGATGGCGTCGTGGCGGCGGGATTCGGCGCGCAGCCATGCGACGAGGCCGGTGTGGAAGCCGTAACCGCCGAAGGATTGCTTGCGGGCGGCGTAGAGGATTTCGAGGGAATCGGGAGCGGGGTGGTCGGGCCATGTGAGGAGGGCGGCGGAGGATTTGTGGCCCATGACGGCGAGCTGGCGGGAGAGAGAGGAGAGGAATTCGACGGGGCCGCCGGCGGCGGGGTCGAGGGAATCGATGAGGTGGAGGAGGGAGAGGGGCATGGGGGGATTGCTAATTGCTGATCTGAAATTGCTAATTGAGAGAGCGGGTGGCGCGGGTACGCAGCGGGCGGGTCGAGCGCGAGGAAATTGCTGATCTGTGATTGATGATTGCTGATTGAGAGCGCGGGTGAACGTGTTATACGCAGCGGTCGGGAGGGGATGGATTGATGATGCGGTGGTAATATTCGGCGTATTGGCGGGACATGGTTTTTATGTTGTAGAGGTGGGCGTGATTGAGGGCGGCTTCGATTAATGCGAGGCGATGGGATTGGTCCATTTCGAGGAGGTTGGCGATGGCGGCGGGCCAATCGGATTCGGGGGGGTAGATGGCGGCGGGGCCGGCGACCTGGCGCACGGATTCGGAAGCTATGACGGGGCAGCCGCAGGATTGGGCTTCGAGGATGGGCCAGCCGAAGCCTTCGGCGATGGAGGGGAAGATGAGGGCGCGGGCGACGGAGTAGAGGGCGCGGAGGGTTTGGTCGGGGATGTCTGACAAGAATATGACGTCCTGGGCGAGGTCGGATTGATGGAGTTCGGGGAAGTTGGATTTTGGGCCTACCATTATGAGCTTGTGCGAATGGATGGTTTGCCGGCGCAAGCCGATGAAGGCGCGGATGACGGCGGCGCGGTTTTTGTACCATTGATCGCCGCCGACGTGGAGGAGGCAGCCGGTGCGGCGGGTGGCGGCGCAAACGCCGGCGCGCTCGATGAGGGGCCATGCGTCGGCGGGGGGGATGGGACGCCAGAATTCTTCGATGGCGTTTGGGATGACGACGGAGTTGCCGATGAGGCGGGCGGCGTCATTGCGAGTGGATTCGGAGACGGAGATGATCGCGGGGGATTTGCGGAGGGCGCGGAGGATGAGGCGCTGGAAGAGCCTGCCAGACAGGGAAACCTGGTGTTGGGGGAATTCGCCGAGGGAGGCGCGGATGGCGAGGAGGTCGTGACAGGTGATGATGGGACCCATGGGTCTCATGGGACTCATTAGACCAATGAAGGAGAGCAGGTGAGAGTAGAGGGCGTTGCCTTGATCGAGGATGTGGATGAGGTCGAGGTTTTTGAGAGCAGAGGGAAGGATGAGGGGGAAGAGGAGGAATTTGTCGAGGTAGCCGATCCATTTGTTGACGGGACGCGCGGGGCAGAGGCGGCCGAGGATTACCGGAGGGCGGAGGATTTTGACGTCGATGGATTCATCGCGCAGGGCGCGGGCGAGCATTCGGCAATAGCGGTCCATGCTCCATTGGCGGTCGCCTTTGTAATTGGCGATGAGGAGGACTTTCATGGGCGGCGGCCACGGATTGCGGCGGCGAAGACGCCGCGTCCGCGGAGTTTGGGCAAGGGCTCGGGTTCGGGCTCGGGTTCCGACTCGATGGCTTCGCCGGAGCTGGCGGCGAGGGAAAGGCCGGCGGTGAAGACGGCGAAACCGCTGACGGTGGATTGGCCCCATTGGCCGGTGGTGAGATCGACGATGCCTGCGACGAGGAGGAGGGCGGGGAGGGCATCGGCGCGCTCGCGGAGGGCGCGCAATGCGCAACGCAGAAGGTGGAGCGCGATGGCGACGCGCAGGGCGATAAAGGCGGCGCCGAGGATGGGGCCGCTCTCAAGGATGACGCGGGCCCATTCGCCCTCGGCAAGGAGGAATTGGCGGGCGCCGGTGGCGAGGCCGGCGCCGACGCTGGTGCCGAGTCCGAGGCCGCGACCGAGCAATGGGGCTTCAGTTTCGGATTGCCACGCGGAGAGGAAATCGCCGAACCAGCGGTAGAGAATGCCTTGCTTGAGGCCGCCACTTTCCACGAAGCGGCCTCTGTTTACATCGAGGCCTTCGCGAAAATCGGCGGAGCCACGAAGCAAGGCGAAGGCGAGGGCGGCGGCGACGAGGGGCATGGCGATGCGGCGGAGCCAGGCGGGATTCCGGAAGCCCATGAGCACGGCGGCGGCGACGACGATGGCGACGCAGAGGATGGTGGAGCGGCTGCCGGAGATGCCGAGCGCGAGGACCATGGCGACTGTGGCAGTCCAGAGGCGTTTGCCGCCGATGTCCTCAAGGAAACCGTCGAATACGAAGGCGCCGCAGAGTGCGAGGAACGAGACCATGCCGGTGACGAAGGAGAATGTGCCGGAGGGACGGACGCGGCCCTCCGCGGCGAAGAGCTGGGTGGATTGCTGGCTGGTGAAGCCGCCGGTGGTGGCGTTGAGCCAGTGGGCGGGGCCGGCGCGGAATTGGAGCAACGCGAGGAGGGCCATGGCGGGCATGAGGAGGAGGACCCACCGTCCGATGCGGCGGACTTCGCCGGGGCCGAGGATGGAGGGCATGAGGAAGATGAAGGGGATCTGCCAGAAATCGGCACGGACACCGAAGAGGGTGATGAAGAGCGGGCAACCGACGGCGAGCGAGGCCAGGAGACTGGCGGCGCCGAGGGCGGCGGTGGCGATCATCCAGCCATTCCACGGCCAGAAGCCGCGGCAGAGGGCGGTGAGGTAGATGACGAGAAGGATGGGATCGCGCGCGAGGAGGAGCGGGCCGGAGAGGGATGGGAAAATCCATTTGCGCAACGCGCCCTCGAAGATGAGGAGGAAGAAATAGGCGTAGACGAGGCGCTGGAGCCACTGGCTCTTCATGGCTGCAATGCGGCGGCGATGCCGGCGGCGTAGGATTGCCAGGTGTAACGCGCGGCGGCGGCTTGGGCGCGCCGGGACATGGTTTCAAGCAAGGAGCGGTCGTCGGCGAGGCGTTGGAGATGGGCGGCGATGTCTTCGGGGGACCTGATGGGGACAAGGAATCCGGCTTCGGCGATCAGCTCTTCCGCGCCGGCGTTGCGGGTGGCGAGGACGGGGAGGCCGCAGCTCATGGCCTCCTGCTGGACGAGGGCGCGGCCCTCGACGATGGAGGGGAGTGCGAGCACGTCGCACGCGGCCATGAGGTCGAGGACGGCGGCGGGCGGGCGGGGGGGCTCGTAAACGAAGGCGTCGAATTGTTTGCGGTAGAATTCCATGGGCATCAACGCGGAGCCCATGACGACCAACTGGATATCCGGGCGGCGAAGGAGCTTCATCGCGGCGAATAAATCGGCCAATCCCTTTCGCTGGGTCATGGCGCCAGCGAAGAGGACGCGGAGCGGGCCGGCGGGGCGCTGTTTGCGCGGAGTGGCGGGCGGGGAGCCGAAGGGGGCGAGGAGGGAGCGGGCGCGGGCTTGCGGAGGGAGAGAATCGATGACGAATTGGCTGGGGCAGACGATGAGATCGGCGAGATTGAGTTCTTCGGTTTTGCGGGCGAGTTTTTCGCCGGAGTCGCGGGTGGCGCCGAGGGTGGGCTCCCACTCGGGGAGGCGGGCGGCTTCTTCGCGCAGGAGATGCCGGGTGGTTGTCCAGTAGGCGATGGGGAGCTCGCAGGCGCGGCGGATGCCGGCACGGCGGGCGGCGAGGAAGGTTTCGAGCGCACCGTCTTCGTATGCGTAGACCCAGGTGACGGAGCGGGCGTTGGTTTTCACCCACCGGGCGGTGCGTTGGTCGAGGGCACGGTAGATGGCGTCGACGGAGGCCCAGCCGGTCTCGTGGCGCGTGAGGGGGGTGCGGAGGGATTGGAGGGCGAGGCGGGTCAATTCGCGGGCGGGGTTTGTGTCGATGCGAGCGGCGGGGATGGGGTAGGATCGGCGATTGCGAGTGGCGATGGTGGTGAAGAAACGTGTGAGGCGATGTTCGCGCTCAAGGTGATCGAGGAGGGCGCGGACGAATGCGTTGCCGGTGGGGTGAGTTACGGTGATCACTTCAGCGACTCCTCCATTACGGCGAGGTATTGGCCGGCGATTACGGCGGGGCGATGGCGCTCAAGATGGGCGGGGGCGCGGCGGCGGAAGTCTTCGAGGGCGGGGGCGTCGGAGAGGAGAGATTCGAGGCGGTCGGCGAGAGCGCGGGCATCGCTTTTTTCGAAGGTGGTTCCGGCATCGCCGACGGCTTCGGGTAATCCGCCGGCGCGGGCGACGAGAGGGACGCAGCCGCATGCGATGGCCTCGAGGGCTACGATGCCGAAGGGTTCTTCCCAACGCGACGGGACGACGAGGAGGCGGTGGTTGTTTAGCATTGCGGCCAGTTCGCCGCCTTGCATTGCGCCGGTGAATTCGGGTTCGACGCCGAGGCGCTTCGCGTGGGTCTCAAGGGTTTCGCGCTCGGGACCGTCGCCGACGATTGAGGCGCGGGGTTGAATGCCGCGCTCTTTTAATATGGCGAGGGCGCCGAGGAGGATGTCGACGCCTTTGTCGGTGACGAGGCGTCCGACGAAGATGAGATCGCGTTCGCGCGGACCGGTGTTTGTTACGCGGAAGATTTCGTCGCGGTAGGGATTTGGGATTACACGCGACTCCACGGGCATGGCAGCGGCGAGGGCGCGGCTGGCGGCGATGTTGCGGGCGTGGCGGAGGGACCAGAGCTTGAGGTTATCGACGGGGGCGCGGCGGCCATCCGCGCGGGCGATCCAGGTCTGGTGGGCGATGACCCATGGACGGCGGATCAAGGCGAGGGGCCAGGCGGTGCGGAGGCTGATGTTGTTGTGAAGGACGAGATCGGCCCAGCGGGTGAACGGCACGAGCGCGGAGAGCGGGGGGGCGCGGCGGACTTCGAAGGGGAAATCGGCGTGGCCGGGGGATTGCGTGATGACGATGACTTCGTGACCGCGGCGCGTGAATTCGAGGGCGAGGATGCGGCTGACTTCTTCGATGCCGCCGATGCCGGGGGGGAAGAAATGGGAGGAGAAGAGAATGTTCATAGGGGTGCCGGGCGCCTTTGCGGGAGGGCATAAGGATGAGCCCAGCAAAGTAGCAAAGACTTTCCGTTGGCGGCGGGCAGGTGTTGGATAGCGTGATGAAACCGGATGAAGAAGGGGTGAAGATGAAATGTGACCTGGTAAGGCAGACTGCCTATGACATCCATGCCTACCATAGTCATGGTCACTTGGAGAAGGTGTACGAGAACGCGCTG
Source organism: Chthoniobacteraceae bacterium (assembly GCA_049521415.1). GTDB lineage: Bacteria > Verrucomicrobiota > Verrucomicrobiia > Chthoniobacterales > Chthoniobacteraceae > DATAXI01. The sequence continues at coordinate 26,550 of JBEKOV010000028.1, read as the reverse complement.
GCGCATCGGCTAAGGAAAGCCGGATTAGAGGTGCAGCAACAATGCCCGGTAAAAGTCTATGACGATGACGGTACCTTGATTGGCGATTACCTGGCGGACTTGCTGGTGGGCGGATGGCTGATCATAGAACTCAAAGCCGTCAAAGCAATCGCACCGGAACATGAGGCTCAGATTCTGGGATACCTCAAATCGTCGGGGCTGGAGCATGGAATGCTGATCAACTTTGGAGCCTGGAAGTTTGAGATTCGGAAGTATATATGGACGGAGGATTCCTCAAAGAGGAGGTGGAAATTTCCGGAGTGCCGCTCGTTGTGTTCTCCGCGGTTGGATGATGAATTTTTAACCACAGAGAGCACAAAAAACGCAAAATCCGAGGGGGATGACTGCATTCTTCTCTGTTCTCTGTGTTCTTTGCGCTCTCTGCGGTTCGATCTGGGATTTCCAACCGCAAGGGGCATAAAGAACACAGAAGCAGAGGAGCCGCCTTTCGATGGTGGTGTACGGGCGAGCCACGCGGACGGTGAAGGATCGCAGGGCACGGGTGGGGAACGAATGTTCTTAGGTTAAAGCTTCTGAACCGGAAGGGTTGCGAGGAATTGATCGGTGATGCTCGGCAGACGCGAGCAGGGCTGACGCTTGATTGCGTGGCGCAATGCATCGATGAAGCGGTCGCTCATCGGAATCACGCCTTCGGGAATTGGGGCGGGATGGATGCCGGGGTAGTGGATGTCGTCGCGGATTGCGATGACGGGGAGGCCGTGCTCTAGCATCGCAGTGGCCGTGGCGCTTTTGCCGAGTAATGCGAGCGGGGTGGTGGCGATTCCGAAATCCATCTCCATGAGGAATTGGGAGATGCGGGCGGGGGGTTGCTCGCCGTGGCGCTTGAAGGCGAAATCGCCGGAGTAACGTTGCTCCATTTCGCGCCAGGTCCCCTCCCCTCTCCCGATGCGTCCGATGTGCTCGATGGAGATGGGGCGACCGAGTGACCGCAGGCGGGCGAGGAGCGACTGCGAGGGCCACTCGGGGTGGAGTGCGCCGAACATGCCGAAGCGGGCGATGGCGGAATCGGACGGGGCGGCCGGGGCGGTGATGGGGATGGAGCCGAAGAGGGGGAGGACTGTTGCTTGGATGCCGGCTTTATTTAGTAAGGTGGCGTAGGCGGGATTGCTGGTGTGGATGATTGCGGGGCGCAAGGCGCGGACGATGCGGCGGAGGACGGAACGCTGGGCGGCGCCGATGAGGCGGGAGCGCCAGGTTGCGCCGATCTCCGCGCCGATCCAGAGCTCGTGGCACATGAGGTGGACGGGGCGGCCGGCGGCGATCTCTGCGAGGCCGCGCCGGATGCCGCGGGGGATGCCTTTTGGATGAAATGAATACGGAACCCATTGGAGGCTGACGATATCGGCGCCGAAGCGCTGGACGGCGCCGCGGGCTTGCTCGGCGCGGGCGATCCAATCCATGCGGCTGCCGAGGCGGAGGAGGTCGTCGCGCTGGGCAGCGCCGGTGATGAATGGGTCGCTGAGGGCGATGCGCAAGGCCGGGTGGCCGCGGCGGTTGCACTCGGCGGCGAGGAGCGCGACGTAATCGCCGACGCCGTCTTTGCCGGGCTCGGCGCAGCCGAAGAGGAAGGCGATATTGGCGGGAGGCAAATGCGGGGGATGATAGCGGCTCCGAATCGCAGGGGGCTATAAAAATGGGGGATGGGCAGAGATTGCTAATTGCTAATCTGTGATTGCTAATTGAAAAAAGTTTACCTCCTTCAGCGGGCTGAGGCGGCGTACGCATATGGATTAATCTCCAATACATCGCCCTACGCCGGCCCTTGACGCACCGGGGAGGGTCTGCTATCTCCCCCGACCAGTTCTTTGTCTGCCGAATGGCTCGCGCGAGCGGGTCAACGGGGGAACCACTTTGCCAGCGCGGGATTTTTAAAGAAACCGCGTTGGCTGGGGGCGAAGTCGCGAAAGCGTCCGGGGCATTTAATGGCCCCAGCCCGACAGCTAACCTCGCAGGCTTGCATTAAAGGCAAGGGACGGCCGGTGCTCAATAGCGCGGCTGCCCCCTTCTCTTGCCGGGGGACTGCCTTCCCAGAAAATACCGGGAGGGCTGACAAGCCATGAATCCACTCCAGAGCACCGAACCATTTAACCCAGCAGGAGGCCGCGCATGTTAGCGACGGGCGGCAAGCGGCCACGCAATGTCGACTGGAAGGCGGCGGCGGCGATCCTGTACGGGGACTGGGGGACGAGCAAGGCGTACGTGATCGGGCTGGCGTTTGCGGCGGCGGGGTATGCGTCATTCTGGCTGATCCTGCCGATGTGCATCCTGACGGCGCTGGTGGGGATCAATTACATCGTGATCTGCCGGCATTACCCGGACGGCGGCGGGGTGTACGCGAGTGTGCGGCATCGGTCGGAGATTATTTCGATCGTGGGGGCGTTTCTGCTGATCGCGGATTACATCGTGACGGCGGCGATATCGTCGCTGTCGGCATTTCAATATTTGCAGGGGTGCATCCCGATTCCGCAGTGGACGCTCGGGATCCTGGCGGCGCTGGCGATTCTGGTCATCGGGTGCATGAATTACTTCGGCCCGAAGCACACGGGGGGGCTGGCATTCAAGGTATCCGTGCCGACGGCGATCGTGGTGGTGATTCTAGGGATATTTGTTCTGCCTCACATCGGCGAGGCGGTACACATGGCGGTGACCCATCCGTTGAAGGGGGGCATAGGGGCAAGCTGGAAGTCGTTCGTGGGGGTGGTGCTGGCGCTCTCTGGCGTGGAGGCAATCGCCAATGCGACGGGGGTGATGAAGCTGGACCCGGGCTCGACGGACGAGCATCCGAGCGTGAGGAAGACGTCGACGAAGGCGATCATCGTGGTGGCGATCGAGGTGTGCGGATTTACGGCGCTGCTGGGGCTGGCGATGCTGGCGCTGCCTCACCTGGCGATTGTGGGGGATCCGGCGAATCCCGATGTAAACGCACCGGGCTCGCCGGGGGTGCGCGATTACATGTTGTGTTACATGGCGAATTTTTTCGTCAGCGGGGCGACGCATAGCCTGCTGATCGGGAAGATTGCGGGCATGGTTGTATCGTTCGTTTTCGGGTTGCTGCTGCTCTCGGCGGTGAATACGGCAATCGTGGATCTGATCGCGATCTCATTCCTGATGTCGCGGGATGGGGAGTTGCCCGATGTATTCCAGAAGCTGAACCGGTTTGGGGTGCCGAATGCGGGCATCCTGACGGCGATGGTGATCCCGGCGATCCTTGTGTACTCGGTCAATGACATGTCGGGCCTTGCAGACCTGTATGCCGTAGGTGTGGTGGGCGCGATCGCGACGAATCTGGGCGCGAGTTCCACGGACAAGCATCTGAAACTGACGAAGGGGGAGCGGGCGCTGATGTTCATCACGTTCATCGTGATGGCGGCGATTGAGATATCGCTCTTCATCGAGAAGCCGAACGCGCGGGCGTTCTCGCTGGCGATCCTGGCGATCGGGCTGATCGCGCGCGGGCTGGTGTGGGAGCGGCGGCAGAAGAAGGAGGTGGTGGAAGCGGAGGCGACGGCGGCGCTGGCGGCGCAGGAGACGGCGCGGAAGACGATCCAATTTGGGACGCACCAGGCCTCGGGGCAGCCAATGCTGGCGGCGGTGCGGGGGGTGGGACGGACGCTGGATTTTGCAATCGAGGAGGCGCGGGAGACGGATCGACCGCTTTACCTGCTGTTTGTTCGCGAGCAACCGATCGTGACGCGGGAGGATCGGCGGCGGAAATGGACGGAGGACGAGGAGGCGTTCAAGATTTTCGAGTATGCCGCGGAGCACGCGGACGGGCATACGGTGCTGCCGTGCTATGCGATCAGCGAATCGCCGGCGGATACGATTGTGGATATCGCGGCGACAGTGGGGGCGTCGCGGCTGATCCTGGGGGCGCCGCAGAGGAATGCGCTGGTGAATATGCTGCGGGGGAATATGATCCGGCGGGTGTCGGATACGCTGCCGGAGGATATCGATATGCTGGTGTATGCGTAGGGGGGAACCCCACGCTCAGACGAATTTTTGGAAGATGACGTTTGCTTCTTCGAGGGTTTCCTTGCTGCCGATGTCGAACCAGGTGCCGCCGATGAGATGGGTGTAGACGGGCTTGAGCTTGTAGAGCCACTGGACGAAACGGCCGGGCTGGTCGGGGTTGTTCCCGCCGGCGATGTACTGGGCGAACATGGGGACCACTTCCTTTGAGTAATAATAGAGGGCGATGCCGGTGATGGTGTTTTTTGGGTGTTGCGGTTTTTCCTCGAAGTCGATGACGCGGCCCTGGGGATCGGTGGCGATGTTGTTGTATTTCTTGATGGCCTCGAGGTCGCCGACGTCGTAGGTGGCGATGGCGGCGGGATGTTTGCGCGCTTCCACGGCGAAACCTTCAAGGGATTGGCTGAAGAGATTGTCGCCGGCGACGACGATTAAATCATCGGCGGCGAGGTTTTCGCGGGAGATGACGAGATTGATGTCGCCGATGGCGCCGAGTTTGTCGCTGTCACTGGTGGAGCCGTCGTTGACGATCTTGAAACGCATTTTGGGCTGGCGGGTGTTGTAATCGTCGGCCCATGCCTGGAAGTCGGCGGCGAATTTGTTGTTGGTGACGACGTAGACGCAATCGATGCCCGGGACGGGGGCGAGGTTGTCCATGACCCATTCGATCATGGGCTTGCCGGCGACGGTGAGGAGCGGCTTCGCTTTGGTCAGAGTCAACGGGTAGAGACGCGTGGCATACCCGGCGGCGAGAATCAGGACATTCATAGCGGGCGAATGAAATCGAATCGCCAATCGGCGTCAATGCGCGAAAGGGGATTGGGTGATAAATCGGGGAATTGCCGAGAGATGCCGGAAAAGTTTCCACTGGGATTCGCTTCGGGGGAGTGCGACGATTGAGGATGATGCGGCGCTGTCCTGAGATTGAAATCGGCTGGCCGCGTGGGTGGAGAGTTTTGCCGTGGTGCATGGCGGCGATGGCGCTGATGGCGGGAGAGGCACTGGGGCAGGAGGCGGTGTTGAAGGTGTCTGGGACGGCGGGCGTGGCGGAACTGGGGCGGGCGGAACTGGGGCGGGCGGAACTGGGGTTCAATTTCCAGGATGGGGTGGCGGGGGTTTATGGGAAGCCGTTCAGGGTGGGAGCTTATTGGCCGAGCGGAACGGCGGGGGATACGGACGGGAGCGCGCCGAGACTGGAGGCGGACGGGGGAATCACGGTGGATTATGGGCGGAAATTGTCGGTGACGGTGCGCTGGACGAGGGGCGCGGAGCCGGCGGAGTCGAACCGGGTCTACGCGGATGTGACGATCACGAACCGGCTGCCGGAGCCGGTGCTGGAGTTTACGCTGCAATTGATCACGCTGCGCTTCCCGACGCCGGTGGCGGCGAATGACGGGAACCCGAACCTGAGGGCGTACAATACGGGGAGCCCGGGGATTTTGTTTGCGAATTACGGCGGGCCGCTGCCGGGAGCGCTGGTGTGCGACCTGGAAGATACCGATTGCTCGAAGCCGCTGCTGATGAAATTGCAGCGGGGGAATGCGCAGGACGTGGAGGGAAGCCTGGTGGTGATGAATCATCACGATTATGAGGATGGGGGGTCGCCGTGGCCGTACTGGCCGATCCCGCCGGAGGGGACGGTTCACTTCCGGATCGGATTGCGGTTTACGGGGCCGATGCCGGACCCGAATGCGGTGTGCGGGGATTTGTTTGGATCATTCGCGCAGCGCTACCCGGTGACGAGGAGTGTAGCCGAGTGGAAGGACCGGAGGCCGATCGCGCAGGTTTTTTTCGAATCGAACGACACGAACGGCGGGCGCAATCCGCGGAAGTGGTTTGACTCAAGCATGCACGTGGATACGACGACGCCGCGCGGGGTGAAGCGATTCCAGGCACTTGTCTTTGAGCGGGCGCGGGCTGCGCTGGCGAGGATGAAGAGGATGAATGCGCAGGGTGTCATCACGTGGGACATCGAAGGGGCGCAATACCCGGGGGCGACTTACATGGGTGACCCGACGAAGCTGGCGCCGGACAATCCGGCGATGAGCGTGGCGCCGGAGATGGCGGCGATCGTGGACCGGTATTTCAAGATGTACCGGGATGCGGGTTATCGTGTGGGACTGACGATTCGACCGCAAGAGGTGATGGTGGAGCGGGACGGCGCGGGACAGATTACGAATATATGGGAGAATGACGACGGCTGGAATTGGAAGAGCGATCCGCCGGGGGATATCCAGGCATTCTGGCAGCATCAACTGGAGATGAAGATTCGCTTCGCGCGGGAGCGATGGGGGGCGACTTTGTTTTATATCGATTCGAACGGGGACCCCGGGAGCCCGGTATCATTCCTTGTGATGCGGAATCTGGCGGCGGAGTTTCCGGACGTGCTGCTGATCCCGGAGCAAAGTACGATGGGTTATTACACTGCGACGGCGCCGTACCGGCAATTGAATATGCTGACGCCAATCAATATCATGTCTCCCGTGGTGAGGCGGACTTATCCCGGAGAGAATGGATGGTCGCCTTGTTTCGGCGTGATCAATCCGACGATCGAAAGTATGAGGACGTCGTGGCCGGAATTGGTGCAGGAGGTGCGAGCGGGGGATGTATTGTTCTTCCGGGCGTGGTATGACGCGGAGGAGCTGGCTGCGATCCGGGAGGTAACCGCGGCGGCTAAGGATGGTCGTTGATTTGCGCCTGGATGCCCAGGGCCGATTGGCCGCCGGCGCCGGACTGCACCGGAACTGTGACCATGATATGATCCGCCGAGTAGGTGGCCGGGTTGCGGGACCAGCCGGTGAATGTGCCGGAGTATTCGTTATCCAGCATGGTGCAACTGCCGGAGACCATGATTTTGCCGCCGCTCAAAGGGGCGCCGATGGTCTGTGGCCCAAATCGAAATACTTCGCCGTAGATTACCTCGGGATCGCCATTGATCTCATCGCTGCTGCCGAGGACGACGATGCCGGTGTCCCGATCCAGGTAATAGTCCGTTTGGTCGAGGCGCACGTCTCCCTGGCCGAATAACTTGAGAAGCGTGCCTTTATCGAGCTTCGATCCCGGCCCGCCGGTGAAGGTCCCGGTGACGTTGACGGCACCGGGCGCGGCATCAAAGGCAACGGTCGGAACCGGGGTCGGTTCCGGCGTCGGAGCGGGGCTGGGAGAAACGGCGGGAGTGGCGACAAAACCGTGGGTGTGACCGTTGGTGTCCGAGTAACTGCCTACGAGAGTGGTGTCGTAAATGCCGGTGACGTTCGTGTAATTGCCATTCCCGAGGGGGCAATCGACCGTCGTCCAATCTCCTGCCGCGGCGTCGAGAATGAATCCGTGCTGATTGGACGCGGCATCCCAGTAGTTTCCCACGACGTTGCCGCCATCGACGCCCGTCGGCTGGGTTCCGAGGGCCGGATTGAGGTATTGATACTGGCTAATGGGGCCGTTAGTGACCGTCACCTGCGAGGCATTCGGCTCGAACAAGGGCACCGAGGTGGCGCCGGAGGCAAGAAAACCGCGCGTGATGCCGTCGTCATCGCGATCCCAGCCGACGAAGGTCGTCCCCGAAAGGGCAACCGCGACCTGCGTGGCGGAAGAGTAGGTCTGATAGCCTTCCGTAAACGGCACGGTAAAATCGGTTGACCTATCAGTGGAGACATCGAAGACCACGGACTCCTCGTCGTATTGGAAGACGGTCCGGGGCGTGCAGCAGAGGACTTGATTGCCGAAGATGCCGGTGAAGTAATAACCGGGGCCGAGCGCGCCCAGGTTTGTGTAAGTGCCCTTTGAAAGGTCGAGGATAAAAGGATTGGCGTTGGTATGATCGAAGGCATTGGCGCCCGAGTAATAGGCTCCGAACACCTTGTCATCGTAAATGCCGGCGATGGTCGTGCTCACGGTGCGCGGTTTCCTGGGCGCCGGATAATCGACCTTGGAATAATGGCCGGAATTCAGCACGAAGCCGTGCTCGATGTTCTTTGAATCATAATAGGTTCCGACGATGTTATCCCCGAAAACGCCGACGCAGGATGTGTTCAGGCCCTTCGGGAAATCGACGGGTGCGAATTGATATGGGTTGGGAGTCGGCGACGGGGTGGGAGTCGGGGTTGGAACAGGAGTGGGAGAAGGCTCGGTGGCGCCGGAGGCGGAGGCGTAAAATCCATGGACCTTCTGGCCGGCGTCTGTGAAGTATCCGACCAGGTCCGTGCCGCAGACGCCGGTAATAACGGTATCCGTGCCGGCGGGATCGTCCACGGTCTGCCAGGTGCCCGAGGTGTAAGTGAATCCGTGATTCACGTTGCTCTGATCCGTATATATCCCGACGATCAGATTCCCACTGACGCCGGTAGGCATGGTGGAGTTTGCTGCCGCCGAAGGATTGGCGAAGTCCATCCAAGTGGTCCCGTCATAGACGAACGCGCCGTCGCCGAACTGGGCATCCGGCCCCGGTTCCGAGTAATAACCTACGATTATATTGCCGGATATCGCCGTGGGAATGACCACCTCCGGATAAACAGCCAGGTTGATAAGGTCCGTGAACGATCCGGCGGAGAGATCGTAAGCAAACCCGACGGTTCCACCGAACGACGAATTCCCCCAACCGTTGCCGCGATAGCCGACGACCGTCTGTCCGTCGATGCCGAGCGCGTAGACTGGGTCGTACATATCATACTGCACGATTCCGTCGAGCACGCCGCGCGCGAATGACATGGTGCCGGGACTGGAAGTGGCGGTCTGTTGATAGGCTGTGTAAGTGCCATTCGAGATGCCCGTTGCCTTTCCCGAAATTTCAAACTGGTACGTCGAGACAAAGCTGCCGCTCTGAAGAACGAATAATTTGTCCGGCTGGCCTTCCGGTAATGTCGCGGCGCCGACGATTTGATCGCCGGAAATTCCGTTGCACTGGGTTGATAAGGCGGAGGGAAAATCGATCGTGGTGAAGGTATAGGTTTGCCCCATGCCATTCGAACCGGCCAATAGCCAGAGCACCGCAGCGACCATTGGAAACAACAGACCCCGTGTCCTATTAGCTATTTCATTCAAGGCTCGCATGGTAGCAGATATGGCGCGCGGGGGCAACCATAATGGCCATACCTGCTATTATGCCCATTGCAGCACTGTTTACCGGCATCCCGCGAACCTTGTCCAATGTGGGCCGGAATCGTGTCTCGTCCAAATCAGTGATGTTCATGGTCCCGCTACGGGCACCCATGCGAAGTGCTGGGAATCGAACCTTACCGACTGCACCGGCCGGGCAAGCGGGACGGGGGGGATGTGAGTGCTTTCAACCGAAGCGCGTCCGCAATCACCCAACCCTCGACGGGCGTTCCCCAGAACTGATCGGCCCGCGGCCATGCAGCCTGGATGCGGCTGTCCCAATTGATATGGACGCTAGCCGGCGCGGGCTGAGCGCGCAAAAAGTCCACCAACAAATCGAGCCGTCTGGTTTCGTATCTCCATAGACCGATTTGCAGCCACGTGGTTGCAATGCCGCACAATACCACCGCGAGAATCGCCGTATCGGGTATCCGGAGCCGGGGAAAAAATCGCTCGGCGCCATATCCGAGGAATAAGAGGACGATCGGAACGATGGGGTACTTCTTGCGGGAATCCAGGGAGAAGCCGCCGCCGATCGCATATATGGCCACCGAGGCTACTACGAGCGCCAGGAGAAAGAGGAGCATCCGATTATCCCACGACGGCCGCGGCGAATCGGTCCCGGATGCCAGCGCTGACCGGCGCGGCCAGAGGAGAAGAAGCGCGCAGAACAGGATGGCTCCGGCCGCGAACTGCCACGAGGACCAATCGAAAAAGAGCAGGGCGCGGGTGCCGCCGCTTCTCCACGGTTCGAATACTTCCAGGTTGGTGTATTGGTAAAAGATACCCGACAGGAGTGTGCGGAGGTGGAGCTTGATATGCTCGGCCGGGATTTGCCCGGGGTAGAGTTTGTAAAGGGCGGCCCAGAGGCAGCATCCGAGCGCGGGGGCGGCGGCCAGGGGCAGACGGCGCTTCAGCGGGCCATTGTCTCGAAGCAGGACGATGCCGCCGGAAATCAGCAAGGCAAAGAAGAGCGTCTCATTCGCGAAGAGCGAGAATGCCGCGCATACGGCGCAAAGGAGGAGATTCCAGCCATCTCTCAACGGAAATACGCGCAAGAGGAGGCACAGCACCGCCATGAAGAATGTCGTCGCCAGCAGATAAGTGTATCCGCACGCCCAAAGCAGGGCGGTGTCTCCCCACGGATATATGGCGAAGATTGCCGCGAGGAGCAATGCGAGCGAATCCGAAACCAAGAGCCGTCTCAATACCAACAGGAAGAGGATTGCTGCGATACCTTGCGTTAGGATTGCGAGAATGCCCGGCAGCAACGGACTCGCCAGTGTGGCCGCGGCGCCCAGCTCGTGGCCCAAAATCCGCCAGACGCCGTCCTCGTGGAAGTAAATGGGGATACCACCCGTGAGGAACCACTCCGCAAAGTGGAAATCATCGCCGATCCGCAGATAGGGACGGCAGATGGGGAACCAGGCGGCAATGACCGCAAGCCCAAGGAAGAACATCGCATTGCGCCGGTAACGGCCGGGGAGCTTCATTGGAATGTATGCCGCTCAGCGGCGAAGAATGATGACCATTTCAATCACAAAGACGACGAGCAGGATGAGAGCAATGGAGAGACCGATGCGGCGGAAGAGCTTTTCGAAACGCGATGTGCCCAGGGATTCGTGCCGCTTCAAGTCGGCGGCTCCCAGACCCGATTTCTGATCTCCAACCGCATCTCGTTTTGCATCGTGGTCCTCCATAAAGAGAAGGCGGACGACGGTCCGCCCGCAGGTGGATACTGCACTTTGGGGGGAGACTACGCAAATTCTCCACTGACTGGAGATGGGATGTATGCAGGCCGATGGGAGGACGCGCAGGGTGGTGTGATTTTTCCGCTTGGCCTGGCGCGGGATTTTGTGGCAGTGTTCGTGTGAACAGCAATGCTTACGGCGCGGCAGCAGCAAATCCTCGATTACCTGACGGATGAAGTGAACCGGACCGGCATTATGCCGAGTACGCGGGAAATGCAGAAGCATTTCCGGTTCGCCAGCCAGACGGCGTCGGTCAATCACCTGAAGGCGCTGGAACGGAAGGGGGCGGTGCAGCGGCTGGCAGGGAAGGCGCGGGCGGTATCGGTGCCGTCGATGCTGAACCGGACGCCGATGATCGATATTCCGCTGTACGGGCAGATCGCGGCGGGGATGCCGGAGAGTGTGGAGCAGGCGGCGGAGGGAAAGGTGAGCATTGACCGGGCTTCGCTCGGGGTGCGAGGGGGAACGCGCAGTTTTGCGCTGCGAGTGCGAGGGGATTCCATGATCGAGGCGCACATTGTGGATGGAGACACGGCGATTTTTGAGGACCGGGAGCCGAGGCATGGGGATATCGTGGCGGCGCTGATCGACGGGGAGACGACGCTGAAGCGTTACCTGGTGAGGCATGGCACGCCTTTTCTCCAAGCGGAGAACGCGCGGTACCCAGACCTGATTCCGGCGCGGGAGCTGGTGGTGCAGGGGGTGCTGATCGGGCTGCTGCGCGGGCGGGAAACGGTGAGCAAGACTTTCCTCCGAGGGGCGGTAGGAAAAACCCGCCATGACCGCTCAGACGGTCTCCCGATGGACGAGGGGGCAAAATCATGATACCGCTGTGTACGGTGGATTTGACCCGAGGCGCGGTTTGCCTGCCGCGCAGGTGCGCGGCGCGCGACGGCACCAAGGGGCGGGCCCGCCAAAAGACCCAAAAGGCCAAAGACCCAAATGTCACAACCGAACGGATACCGAAATCCAACTGAGGACGAAATCGCCTATTGCGCTTACCTGATCTGGGAGAAGGAAGGCCGGCCAGCGGGACGGGAACGGGAGCATTGGCTCCAGGCGGAGACGCAATTGCTGGCGACGCGCGCGCACGAGACGTGGACGGCGGCGCCGGTGCTGGCGTTTATCAATGCGGAGAACGCGGGGGAGTGAGGCTGAATTGCTGATTGCTGATCCCGCAGTCGCGGGATTGCTAATTGAAGGGTGAGGAACACAACTGAGACTGGTTCGCGTTTTTTATTTAGAATTGTTCTTGATAAGGGTGGGTAGGGGCCAGATATTCGGGGGATGGGTTCGGAAGCCACGAGTGAAACGAGCGGGAAAAGCTGCAATGAGACGATCTCCCAGAAGGGATTCCGCTTCACGGCGCAGCGGCGGGAGGTTTATGACGCGCTGCTGGTAAAACGGGATCACCCGACGGCGGTGGACGTGTTCCTGCGGGTGCAGAGGAAGCTGCCGGGGATCTCGCTGGCGACGGTCTACAATTGCCTGGAGACGCTGGCGGAGTGCGGGCTGGTGCGGGCGGTGAATCACGACCGGCAGCCATCGCGATATTGCGCGAACCTGGAGCCGCACGCGCATTTTTTCTGCGAGGAATGCGGGGCGGTGCACGACGTGCCGACTGACAATGCGGAGGCGGGCACGACCGGGTGGCAATTGCCGCCTGGGGCGATTGTGACCCATCACGAGGTCTCTTTCCAAGGGCGGTGCGAAGAATGCGCGGCCCGACAATCCAAACAATGAACACCCTTGTCATCGAAGACCTGCACGCCAGCGTGGCGGGCACAGAAATCATCCGCGGCCTGTCGCTCGAGATCGAGCGGGGCAAAGTACACGCCGTCATGGGCCCGAACGGGTCGGGCAAGAGTACGCTGGCGAAGGTGCTGGGCGGGCATCCCGATTATGAAGTGACCTCCGGCAGGGTCGTGATGGACGGGGAGGACCTGCTGGCGCTGGAGCCGGACGAGCGGGCGCGGAAGGGGCTCTTCATCGCGTTCCAGTACCCGATGGAAATCCCGGGGGTGAGCAATGCGAATTTTTTGCGGACGGCGGTGCAGGCGCGGCTGCCGGAGGGGGAGACGCTGGATGCGACGGAGTATTACGCGAGGCTTTACGAGAAAATGGACTTGCTGGAGATCGACCGGAAATTCACGGCGCGGTCGGTGAATGAGGGTTTCTCCGGCGGGGAGAAGAAGCGGAATGAGATTTTGCAAATGGCGATGCTGGAGCCGCGGTTTGCGATCCTGGACGAGACGGACAGCGGGCTGGATATCGACGCGCTGAAGATCGTGGCGCACGGTGTGAATACGCTGCGCGGGCCGGGGCTGGGGGTGCTGCTGATTACGCATTACCAGCGGCTGCTGAATTACATCGTGCCGGACGTGGTGCATGTGATGGTGCGCGGGCGGATCGTGCGGACGGGCGGGAAGGAACTGGCGCTGGCGCTGGAGGAGCAGGGATACGATTGGCTGATCAAAGACGAACTGGAGGAACCGGTCGCGGTGTAACGCGGCCCAACAAGAATATGCCCACAGAAACCATCGATATCGACCGGAGCGTCGGGGATTTCGTTTACCCGGAGAGCCATGAATTTGACGCGGGCTACGGGCTGACGCGCGACACGGTCAATTATATCTCGGACGTGAAGGATGAGCCGGAGTGGATTCGGGAGTTCCGGCTGAAGGCGCTGGATACTTTTCTCTCGAAGCCGCTGCCGACGCACTGGGCGAGCCACGACCTGGAGGCGATCCACTTTGAAAAAATCCGCTATTACCTGGCGAACAGCCAGCGCCCGACGCGCTCCTGGGACGAGGTGCCGGAGGATGTGAAGCGGACGTTCGAGCGGCTGGGGATTCCGGAGCAGGAGCGGAAGTTTTTGGCAGGGGTGGAGGCGCAATTCGATTCCGAGGCGGTTTACTCGAACATCAAGAAGGCGGTGGGCGAGCAGGGGGTGATTTTCACGGGGTCGACGGAGGGATTGAAGAAGCACCCGGAGATTTTCCGGAAGTGGTTCGGGAAGGTTATTCCGACGGGGGACAATAAATTTTCGGCGCTTAATTCGGCGGTGTTCTCGGGCGGATCGTTCATTTATGTGCCGCCGGGGGTGAAGGTGAAGCATCCGTTGCAGGCTTACTTCCGGATCAATGCGGAGAATTTCGGGCAGTTCGAGCGGACGCTGATCATCGCGGACGAAGGGAGCGAGGTGATGTACATGGAGGGCTGCACGGCGCCGAAATTTGAGACGGCGACATTGCACTCGGCCGTGGTGGAATTGGTGGCGCTCAAAGGGGCGAAGATCCAGTACGTCACGGTGCAGAATTGGTCGGCGAACGTGTTCAACCTGGTGACCAAGCGGGCGCTGGCACACGAGGAGGCGGAGGTGAAATGGATCGATTGCAACATCGGCTCGCGGCTGACGATGAAATACCCCGGCGTGGTGCTGAAGGGGCGGAAGGCGCGCGGGGAGGTGCTGTCGATCGCGCTGGCAAGCAACGGGCAACACCAGGATACGGGCGCGAAGATGATCCACGCGGCGGATGAGACCTCGAGCAACATTGTCTCGAAATCGATCTCTGTGGGGACGGGGCGGGCGACTTACCGCGGGCTGGTGCATGTGCCGAAGCACCTCAAGCATTGCAAGAACAACACGGAATGCGACGCGCTGCTGATCAATGCGCACAGCCGGACGGATACTTATCCCGCGATCACGGTGCGCGGCACGGGCAACGCGGTGCAACACGAGGCGAGCGTGAGCCAGGTGAGCGCGGGGCAGATTTTTTACATGCAACAGCGCGGGCTGAGCGAAGGCCAGGCGATGAGCCTGAGCGTGAATGGGTTTGTGAATGATTTGGTGCGGCAATTCCCGATGGAATATTCCGTGGAGCTGAAGCGCCTGATCGACCTGGAGATGGAAGGGTCGGTGGGCTGAGGCCGGGCGCGCCGTACAGTTTGCATTTGAATTTTCTCCGATGAGCACAGCCATTGCCTCGACTGAAGAACGCCCCCGAATCAATCACGACGAAAGCTCGCTGATCCTTACGAGCGGCCCCGCCGAAGAGGAGAACCACGCGTTTGTGAATTGGTTCAGCCAATTGCGATTCGAGGGGTGGAAGAATTTCCAGGATGCCCCCCTCCCCGAGCGGACGGACGAGGAGTGGCGTTTCGCGACGATCAAGGCGCTGGACCTGTCCGGTTTTGCAAGGCCCGTGCCGGCGGAGGAATCGGCCGGCGCGGAATTGATCCGGCGCTCGGCTTCGAGCCTGGCCACCGCGGGACGGATGATTTTTGCGAACGATCAACTGCTCTCGCGCGAGGCGTACGACGCGGCGCTGGAGGCGCAGGGGGTGATCTGGAAGCCGCTGGAGCGGGCGATCAGCGAGAATGAGTCGCTGGTGAGCCGGCATTTCATGACGCAGGAGGTGGTGCTGGGGTCGAAGAGATTCGCGGCGCTGCATCAGGCGAATGTGCGGGCGGGCACTTTTATTTACGTGCCGAGGAACACTGAGGTGGCGCTGCCGCTGGAGACGTTCCATTGGCTGCACGGGCGGAATAGCTCGGTGTTTCCGCACACGCTGATTATTGTGGGCGAGAACAGCAAGGTGACGGTGATTGACCGGTTTGAGTCGGCGGATGGCGAGCCGGGGTTTGCTTGCGGGGTGAATGATCTGTACCTGGAGCGCGGGGCGAAGCTGACTTATGTGAATGTGCAGAACTGGAGCCGGCAGACGACGGCGTTCCAGATCAATTCGACGGTGGTGGGACGCGACGCCTCGGCGATCAATATGGCGCTGAATCTGGGCGCGAAATATGCGCGGACGGAGAGCGTGAGCCGGCTGGCGGGTGAAGGCGGCCGCAGCGACATGCTGGCGCTGAGCGTGGCGGAGGATTCTCAGGAATTTGACCAGCGGACGTTGCAGGATCATCGCGAGCCGGATACGGCGAGCGATCTGCTCTACAAGAATTCGCTGGACGATCAGGCGCGGACGATTTTTGCGGGGTTGATCCGGGTCGAGCGCGGCGCGCACCGGACCGACGCGTACCAAAAAGTGCGCAACCTGCTGCTGAGCGATGAGGCGGAGGCGAATTCGATGCCTGGGCTGGAGATTCTCGCGGATGAGGTGCGCTGTACGCACGGGGCGACCTCGGGACAGGTGGATGAGGAGGAGCTGTTTTACATGCTCTCGCGCGGCATCCCGGCCCGGCAGGCGCAGCAGTTGATTGTGTTTGGGTTTCTGAATGAAGTCATCGAGCGGCTGGGGAATGAGCGGATCGGGGATGAGTTGCGGGGGCTGGTGGCGGGGAAGTTTGCGACCAGCGGGGGATAGGACCCATAGGTCTCATGAGACGCATGGGACCTATGAGTCCCACTATTGCCCCGCGGGAGAAGCGGATGCGTCGGGCGCGGGTGTATCGTCCGGCCCGGGAACGGGGGTGAGGGTTGGATTGGGGGCGGGCGGGCCGAGGAAGGCGGCGTCATCCCAATAGCTGATGCCGGTGACCTGGCCGGGATCGCTGCCGGTCTCCCATCGCCAGATGACCTGGGCAAAAACGGCGCCGGGCGGAGGGGTGACTTTCACAAAATAGGGCGCCCAGGCATCGGGCCGGAAGAAGGCAGCGTGATCCTTGCTGCCGGGGATGGGCTGGACTTCGTATCGGGGCTCGCCAATGGAGGTGAAGCCGTCGGCGGCGAAGTAATCGACCTCGAGTTTGAGGTAGGCGGAGCGGCCATCGGTGTTGATGGGGTCTTTCGCGTCGGTGCGGCCCCAGATGCCGACTTTGTAATCGGTGCCCGGGATGACCGGGATGAAGTTTGAGACGAGGAGGACGGATTGGAAGGGGCGATCGGCGTGATTGAAGCGGATGTAGAGGGACTGGCCGCCGGTGTGGTTGACCTCGTTGGTAAGGCCGCCGACGACCTGCAGGCCGGCGCCTGTGGTCTGGTAGCGGAAGGAAATCCAGCCCGGGCCCCTGCCGTTGTTGCTGGGATCGCCGCCCTGATCCCTGGGTGTGCGCCCGGTGACGACGGGCGCCTCGAAGCCGCCCGCGGGCTGAAGATCGTCGGCGAATACGGCAAAGCCCCAGAGGAGGAGCAGAGGGAGAAAGAAACGCATGGATAGCGAATAAAGCGGAAATTCGAAAATCGAAACTCGAAATTCGAAATAATTGGCGCGCCGGGAGGCGCGCAAGGAAGGATTCCCGGCTGATGTTTCGAATTTCGATTTTTGATTTTCGCATTTAGTCTGCTGCCCTCCCATGCGCGATCTCATTGACCAGCTTTACCACCGGCAGGACCTTTTGCCGGCGCAGACGGCGGAGGCCGTGGCGGCGCTGCTGGATGCGGGGCAGCCGGATACGCTGAAGGCCGATTTTCTCCAGGCGCTGCGGGCGAAGGGGGAGTCGGCGAGCGAGATCGCCGGGTTTGTCTCGGCGCTGCTGGCGCGGGCGGTGGATCCGGGGATTGATCCGGCGAGGCTGAGCGGGCCGATGCTGGACGTGTGCGGGACGGGCGGGGACCGGATGGAGTTTTTTAATGTGTCGACGACGGCGATGTTCGTGCTGGCGGCGGGGGGCGCGGCGATTGTGAAGCATGGGAATCGCGGGATCACCTCCAAGTCCGGAGGGGCGGATGTGCTGGAGGCGCTGGGGGTGCAGATTGCGTATCCGCCGGAATTGCTGCGGGAATGCCTGGAGACGACGGGCATCGCGTTCATCTTCGCGCCGGCGTATCATCCGTCGTTCAATGTGATCGGGCCGGTGCGGAAGGCGCTGGCGGCGCAGGGGACGACGACTATTTTCAACATCCTGGGGCCGCTGCTGAATCCGGCGCGTCCGGCGTACCAATTGACGGGGATTTTTTCCGAGGGGCTGCTGGCGAAATATGCGGAGGTGCTGCGGCTGCTGGGGCGGCGGCGGGCGTGGGCGGTACACGGGTCGAGCGGCGAACGCGGCAACGGCGTGGACGAGCTTTCGACGCTCGGCATGAATCATTATTGCGCGGTCGAGGATGGCGAGGTGAACGCGCATTCGCTGGACCCGGCGCGGCTCGGTTTTCGCAAGCCGCACATTGATGAATTGCGCGGCGGCGACGGAGCCCAAAACGCGCGCATCCTGGCGGGCATCCTATCCGGGAAAATCCATGGCTCGAAACGGGACGTGGTGATCCTGAATGCGGCGGCGGGATTTGTGGTGAGCGGGCTGGCGGGGGATATCGCGGAGGGAATCGCGATGGCGGGGGAGCAATTGCAGAGCGGGCGGGCGCTGGGGAAGCTGGAGGCGCTACAGGAGTTCTCGGCAAAACATGCCGGAGGATGAACGGATTGAACAGAAGGAAGCAAAGAGAGCAAAGGGGGGAGAACCAAGGTGGACTTGATCAGGACAGAAGAATGGAAACACCGTGAGCGGTTCGAATGCCCGGGTCGGCCCCAAGCCTGATCCTTTGCTACCTTTGCTTCCTTCTGTTCAAATTCTCATCCGTTGACCGGCGCGGCGGGCTTGGGGAGATGCTCGCGGCAATATTCCTGGCCGTCGCGGGAGACGCGGAAATCAAGTTCCGGATTGGTGACTTCCGTGCGGTGGCATACGACGCACTCGTGCATCGTCTCGGTGGCAGGCGCCTTTGCGACCTCGAATTTGCGCCGGCGGTCGGCGACCTGCGCGCGTGTGCGGGCATTGCGGATCAGCTCCGGGCCGAAGAAGATGAGGTAATTTGAAAACGCGACGGCGAGGCTGGCGGCGTACGCGATGCCGCCGTCCGGCAAATGGAAGAGCAGCATGGCTGCCGCGAGCCAGGCGAGCCACTTCACCTTTGCCGGCAGGATGTACATTACGAAGATGACCTCGTCCGGGTAAAATTGCGCGAAGGCGAAGAGGAGCGAGGTATTGAGCAGCGCCGCCGATGTGCCCGAGCCGAAGAAAAAGGCGGCCACGGTGATGCCGAGCATGCCGGTGAAGTAGTAGAGGTTGAACTTGAATGCGCCGAGGGCGTGCTCGAGGCCGTTGCCGACCCACCAAAGGAAGATCAGGTACATGGCGGCGGCGAGCCACTCCGGCAAAATGAATGAGCCAAATTGCGGGATGAAGATATAGGTCACGAGCCGCCAGACCTCGCCGTGCATGATTTTCGAGGGGTCGAGATAGAGCGCGAGGTAGAAGTCGGATTTGTACTTGATGAGGATGTAAACGAGGGCATTGAGGGCGACGATGTAGCGCATCAGGCCGGGGATGGCGAAGCGGCCGAGGCGGTATTCGAGGCGGTCAATAAGGCTCATGTCAGGCGCAGGATTGACGCCGGCCCTGGAAAAAGCAAACCCGGATGGGGCAACAGCATCACAATGCAGTGCGCGCCGGTTATTTCCGGCAGTTGGTTTCCGCCACAGGGTGTGAGCCGCTGAAAAAGCAAAACCGTTTTGCAAATGCCCGGCGCGCGCCTTAGCCTTTCCGCCCGTGACCGCCACCCCGGCTTTGAAAACAACTCCGCTCTACGAAGAACATCTCCGCCACGGGGCGAAGATGATCGACTTTGGCGGGTGGCTGATGCCCGTGCAGTATAGCGGGATCATGGATGAGCACCTGGCGGTGCGGGCGAATGCGGGGCTGTTCGACATCTCGCACATGGGGCAATTCACCGTGAGCGGGGCGCGGGCGGGCGCGTGGCTTAACCGGCTGCTGACGAACAACATCGAGCGGCTCGCGCCCGGGCACGGGCAGTACACTTTTCTGCTGAACGAGCAGGGCGGGGTGATCGACGATCTGATCGTCTACCGGCTGCGCGACGAGGAGTATCTGCTCATCGTCAACGCGGCGAAGGTGGAGGAGGATTTTGCGTGGATGAAGGAGCGAATCGAGGAGGGAATCGGGTTTGCGAATCGCAGCGCGGATTACGCGGGACTGGCGCTCCAGGGACCGAAGGCGCCGCGGCTGTTTGACGAGTTGTTCGGGGGATCGCGCCCTGGGCGCAACGAGGTGCGGCAGGTGACGCGCGAGGGGACGACCTATGTGATCGCCTGCACGGGATACACGGGCGAGGAGGGGTATGAGCTTTTCTTTCCCGCCACGGAGGCGGCGGCGCAATGGAACCGCATCCTGGAGCGCGGGGCGGACGCGGGCATCAAGCCGTGCGGGCTGGGCGCGCGCGATACGCTGCGCCTGGAGATGTGCTACCCGCTCAACGGCTCCGATCTCTTGCCGGAGCGGACGCCGCTGGAGGCCGGGCTCTCGATTTTTGTGGATTTGAACAAGCCGGAATTCGTCGGGCGCGAGGCGCTGATCGCGCAACGCGATGCCGGCATCCCGTACCGGCTGGCGCCGATCCGGATGACGGAGAAGGGGCCGCCGCCGCGCGCGCATTACCCGGTGCTGAAGGATGGCGCGAAGGTGGCGGAGCTATCGAGCGGGACGCTGTCGCCATCGCTGGGGATCGGGATCGGGATGGCTTACCTGCCGGCGAGGCTGGCGCGAATCGGGGAAGAACTTCAAATTGAAATCCGCGGAAGGCCGTTCGCCGCCGTGGTGGAACGGAAACCTTTCAAGAAACCAGCTTAATAAACCATGAATGTCCCCGAGCATTTGCAATATACCAAAACCCACGAATGGCTGCGCCTGGACGGCGAAACGGCCACGGTGGGCATCACCGATCACGCGCAGGAGGAACTGACGGATATCGTCTTCGTCGAGCTGCCGAAGGTGGGCGCGAACCTGACCGCCGGGCAGGCGGCGGCGGTGGTCGAATCCGTGAAGGCGGCGAGCGATATTTACTCGCCGATCGGGGGAGCGGTGGCCGAGGTGAATGCGGCGCTGGAGAAGGACCCGGGCCTGGTGAACCGGGACCCGTACGGCGAAGGCTGGCTCTTCCAACTGCGCATCGAGGCGGGCGAGCAGATCGAGCGGCTGCTGGAAGCGGCGCAATACCGGGAGTTGATTTCCGACAGCGGAAATTCCGAGGTGTAATGCAGACTTCCGGCCCATTGGACAGTTTTCCGCGGAGGCACATCGGACCCGGCGACGAGGAGAGCGCGGCGATGCTGCTGGAGATCGGCTTTGCCACGATGGATGAAATGATCGAGCGGGCGGTGCCGGCATCGATCCGGCTGCGCAAGCAACTGAATCTGCCCCCGGCAAAGGGGGAACGGGAGAGCCTGGCGGAAATGCGGGAGATCGCGGAAGAGAACCGGGTCGCGCGGAATTTCATCGGCGCGGGTTATTACGGGTGCGTCACGCCGCCGGTGATCCAGCGGAACATCCTCGAGAACCCGGGCTGGTACACGGCTTATACGCCGTACCAGGCGGAGATCGCGCAAGGGCGGCTGGAGGCGCTGCTGAATTTCCAGACGATGATTACGGACCTGACGGCGCTGGATATCGCCAATGCGTCGCTGCTGGACGAAGCGACCGCGGCGGCGGAGGCGATGGCGATCTGTCTCGCGGCGCGCAAGGAGGAGAAGAAGAGCGGATTTTTTGTTTCGCAATCGTGCCACGCACAGACCATCGCGGTGATCCGGACGCGGGCGAAGCCGCTCGGCATCGCGGTGACGGTGGGAGACGAGCGGGAGGTTGATTTCGCGGGCGGATTTTTCGGCGGGCTATTCCAATACCCGGCGACGGATGGCGAGGTGCGCCGGTATGACGCGGAGATCGGGAGATTGCACGCGGCGGGCGGGCTGGCGGTGGTGGCGGCGGATTTGCTGGCGCTGACGCTGTTGCGTCCGCCGGGGGAATTTGGGGCGGATATCGCGGTCGGGTCGAGCCAGCGGTTCGGAGTGCCATTGGGATTTGGCGGGCCGCACGCGGCCTATTTTGCAACGCGCGACGGCCTGAAGCGCCACATGCCGGGGCGGCTCGTAGGAGTGTCTCACGACGCGGAAGGGCGGCCCGGCTACCGGCTGGCATTGCAAACACGCGAGCAACACATCCGGCGCGAGAAGGCGACGAGCAATATCTGCACGGCGCAGGTGCTGCTGGCGGTGATGGCGTCGATGTACGCGGTGTATCACGGGCCGCGCGGGCTGCGGAAGATCGCGCGGCGCATCCACTCGCAGGCGCAACGGCTCGCGGCGGCGCTGACGCGGCTGGGGCATGGGGTGGCGGAGCAGCCGATCTTTGACACGGTGCGCGTGACGGTCCCCTCCTCCGCGGGATTTCTGGAGGCGGCGCTGAAGGAAGGGGTGAATCTTCGCGCGCTGGATGACCGGACGGTCTGCATCTCGCTGGATGAGACGACCGACGATCTGGGGCCGATCCTGCGGGCGTTCAATGCGCCGGCGGGATACGACTATTACGATCCGTACGATTTATATGACCCGTACCCGGCCGAGCTGGCGCGCACGGGAGAATTTCTGACGCACCCGGTTTTTAACAGCTACCATACGGAGACGGAGATGCTCCGGTACATCCGCAGGCTCGAGGCGAAGGATCTCTCGCTCACGACCTCGATGATCCCGCTCGGGTCATGCACCATGAAGTTGAACGCGACGTCGGAAATGCTGCCGGTCACGTGGCCGGAGATCGGCGGGCTGCATCCGTTCGCGCCGGCGGAGCAGACGCGGGGTTATGCGCGCATTTTCAGCGATCTTGAGAAATGGCTGGCGGAGATCACGGGGTTCGCCGCGATATCGCTCCAGCCAAATGCCGGGTCGCAGGGGGAATACGCGGGGCTGATGGCCATTCGCGATTACAACGCGGACCGGGACGAGGGCCACCGGAAGGTATGCCTGATCCCGCAATCGGCGCACGGAACCAATCCGGCCAGCGCGGCGATGGCGGGCTTCCGTGTGGTGACAGTGGGCTGCCTGGAAGATGGCGACATCGATCTGGACGACCTGCGCGCAAAGGCCGCCGCGCATGCGGTCGATCTTGCGTGCCTGATGGTGACGTATCCCTCGACGCACGGCGTCTTCGAGGAGGGCATCCAGGAGGTGTGCGAGATCATCCACGCGCACGGCGGGCAGGTCTATATGGACGGCGCGAATATGAATGCGCAGGCCGGCCTGTGCCGCCCGGCGGAAATGGGAGCGGACGTTTGCCACCTGAATTTGCACAAGACCTTTTGCATCCCGCACGGCGGCGGCGGGCCGGGGGTGGGGCCCATCGGGGTCGCGGCGCATTTGGCGCCATTCCTGCCCGGGCCGCAGGGGAAGGGGGGGCAGGTGAGCGCGGCTCCTTACGGGAGCGCGTCGATCCTGGTCATCTCGTGGATGTATATCCGCATGATGGGCGCGGACGGGCTGCGCCGGGCGACGGAAACGGCGATCCTGAATGCGAATTATATCGCGCACCGATTGGAGCCGTATTTCCCGGTGCTCTTCCGTGGAAAAGGGGGCCTGGTGGCGCATGAGTGCATCCTGGACTTGCGGCGATGGAAAGGGGCGGGCATCGAGGTGGAGGACGTGGCCAAGCGGCTGATGGATTATGGGTTTCACGCGCCAACCGTGTCATGGCCCGTGCCGGGGACGGTGATGATCGAGCCGACCGAGAGTGAATCGCGCGCAGAACTGGACCGGTTCTGCGATGCGATGATCTCCATTCACGCCGAGATGAAGGCGGTCGAGACGGGCGCCATGGACCGGGCCAATAATCCGCTCAAGCGGGCCCCTCACACGGCGGCCGCGGTGACCGCGGATGCGTGGGATCGGCCCTATAGCCGGCAGACGGCGGCGTTCCCGGCGCCATGGCTGCGGACGCACAAATTCTGGCCGGCGGTGGCGCGGATCGACAATGTATACGGGGACAGGAACCTGCAATGCTCGTGCCCGCCGGTGGAGGTGTACGCGGAACCGGAATAGGGCGAGAAATCCCAGAATTCCCAGAAGCGGACAAAAGCAGGCGCACAACCTGCTTTTATGGGACGAGCAATGCCCATTGACTGGACCAAGAGCCATCCCGGTTTCACCGTGTTTGCCGCCCTCTGGATCGTTGCGCTCGTCCTGAAGCAGTTCCTCGGGAAGCGCGACGCAGGGACCGGCCTGACGCTGGGGAAATGGGGGGTCATCGTGTTTTCGCTGGCCGCCGGCTCCGTCCTGCTAAGCAGTCTGAACGGCTTCCTGGCGACTATCCTGGGTTACCTCGTCATTTCCGGCCTCCTGGTGGCCACGGAATACTGCGCCGGGGCGATGGCGCGAGCGCGCGTGCTGGAGCGCGAAGATGCGCGCACGCAGGAAATTCTGCTGCACACCGAGCAAAAGCTGCACCTGCACATCGAGCAGACGCCGCTCGGCGTCATGGAGATGGACCTGGACGGCAGGCTCATGGAGTGGAATACGGCGGCCGAACGAATTTTCGGGTATCAGCGGGCGGAAGTGATCGGGAGGGACTTTCGCGATATGATCATCCCGCGGCCCACGCGGGAGGAGTTTGAGAAAGTGTGGCAGGACCTGCTCAAGGGCTCCTCGGAGCCGGGCCGGATGCGCGAGAATGTGACCCGGGAGGGGCGCATCATCCTGTGCGACTGGAGCAGCACGGCGATCCGGGACGCCGGCGGGCGGATCATCGGCGTTTCATCGCTGTGCGAGGATATTACCGAGAAGCAGCGGGCGGCGCGCGAAATTGAGAATCTGGCCGCCTTCCCCCGCTATAATCCGAACCCGGTGATGCAATTCTCCGAGGAGGGGGAGCTGGTTTATTTCAATGAATCCGCCGAGGAGATGGCGCGCTCGCTGGGCAAGCAGAAGGTCCCGGAAATCCTCCCGCCCGAGGCGACCGTGGCGGTGCGGCAATGCCTCGAGAACGGCGGGATGCAGATCCGGCGCGAGACGAAGGTCGCGCAGCGGACGATTTCGTGGGCGTTTTTCCCGATTCCGGCGATCCGCTGCGTGCATTGCTACGCCTCCGATGTGACCGACCGGCTGAACCTGGAGCAGCAATTGCGGCAATCGCAAAAGATGCAATCGGTGGGGCAACTGGCGGCCGGCGTGGCTCACGATTTTAACAACATCCTGACGATCATCCAGGGCCATTGCGAACTGGTGACCCTCGGGGAGAAGCTGAGCAAATCCGGGATGGATTCTCTGGACCAGGTGCGGATGGCCGCCGAGCGGGCGGCGAAACTGACGCAGCAATTGCTGACCTTTGGGCGGAAGCAGTTCATGCAAATGGAAACGCTCGACCTCAACGAGATCATCCAGCGCGTCGCGCAAATGCTGCGGCGCGTGCTGGGCGAGAACGTGAGCCTGCGCTGCAACCTAGCCCCGCGCCTGCCCGCGGTGGAAGCCGATGCGACGATGATGGAGCAGGTGATCATGAATCTCTCGGTCAACGCCCGCGACGCGATGCCGGGCGGCGGCTCGCTGACGATCGGCACCGTGCCGGTGATGGTCACGCGCGCTTATGTGGAGAGGAACCCGGAGGCGCGCGAGGGGACATTCATCTGCCTGTCGGCGAGCGACAACGGGACCGGCATCGAGCCGGACAAGCTCGGCAAGCTGTTCGAGCCATTTTTCACGACGAAGGAAGTAGGCAAGGGAACCGGGCTGGGGCTGGCGACGGTGTATGGTATCGTCAAGCAGCACCATGGCTGGATCGAGGTCGAGAGCGAGCTCGGCAAGGGAACGGTGTTCAAGGTTTACCTGCCCTCCTCGTCGAAGACCTCGCTCGTGAAGAATGGAAAAGTGGCGCCGCAGAATGTGCGCGGCGGGAAGGAGACCGTGCTGCTCGTGGAGGACGAGGCGGGGGTGCTGACACTGGCGCGGGGGATATTGCAATCATACGGCTATGACGTGCTGGAGGCGCGGTCGGGGGTGGAGGCGCTGAGGCTATGGGCGCAGCATGATACGCGGATCGATTTGCTGCTGACGGATATTGTGATGCCGGAGGGGATGTCCGGCCTGGACCTGGCGAAGAAATTGCGCCAGGAGAAGCGCGACCTGAAGGTGCTCTATAGCAGCGGGTACTCGATCGAGGTGGCGGGACAGGACTTCGGGTTGACCGACGGGATGGCTTTCCTCAAGAAGCCGTATCAGCCCGCGGCGCTGGCGCAGAAGGTGCGGGAGTGTTTGGATTTGCCGGCCTAATTTTCCGCCGCCGCCTACTTTTCATCCACCCACAGACGGATGAGGTCTCGCGCGGCCTCCAGCGCGCCCTTGATCCCCTGGCCATGCGTCGTGATGCCGAGCGAAGGCACATGGGCATAAAACCACCCCGGCATTTTCTCGGTTTCCTCCACTGGCTCAACGAGAACGCTGTAGCGCATAATTCTACTTTGCCCGCATAGCGGGATTTGTCGAGCCTGCTTGACGCGGCAGGCAGACCTGCCTCCCATTGCCGTCGCTGCGGGCAAATCACCTTGAAAATTCGGTGTTGGCGCCAGTTCGGTACGGAGATTATAGGGTTCCTTATTCTGGGACAGCAGCTATTTCCGGAATCATCAATTCGCACTGCGTACGGAGAGCGGCAAAAGCGGCACGAACGGTTGATCCCTCCTCCGCTATGTCTGACATCGGGCCGTGAATAGTGGCTGGCTGCTCGTTCAAGAGTTTCGTAATTTCGGCCCGTTCTCGCCTCTCTCTTTTTAAGTGCTCGGCATTTAGATCACATACAATAATCTGATACCTTCCGGCTGGCGTGACGCCAACTAGGGCCTGTTAAGGTAAAAGCTCGACATTCTGGAATGATTTGAGATGATCAGGGATGCAAATCAACTCGGAGCAATACAATCGCATCGCTCATTGCTTTCCCAAGCACCGGGGCACCT
>JBEKOV010000027.1:0-32931 GCA_049521415.1 Chthoniobacteraceae bacterium | reverse complement strand
TCTATCGCGAGCGAGATGGATTCCGGCGCGAGGACCTGTCCGAGGAGGCGTGGAAAGCGCGCCAGGCGGATGGGGCGGCGCCGGAGCCCTACTCCTTCTGGCGCGCAAAATTTGAGCCGCCCCCGCCCGCCGCGCCCGAGCCGCTGGAGAAGGAGACCGCGGAGGGATTGCTGCGGCGCTACATGACCGGGCAGGACGAGGGACATGCGAATGCGCGCTACATCCTGGCGGTGATGCTCGAGCGCAAACGGCTGCTCAAGCAAATCGAGGCGAAGGAAGATATCCATGGCCGGACGCTGGTCTATGAGCATGCGAAGACGGGCGAGGTCTTTGTCGTCCCCGACCCGGGTCTGCGGATGGAGCAGATCGAATCGGTGCAAAGCGAAGTGGCGGCGCTGCTGGGGTGATTGCCGGAAGACGGGTTCGTGGTAGAGTTGGCGTCTCATGCTGCACTGGTTCCAGGATCGATTTCCGCTTTACCTCGCGCCGATGGCCGGAGTCACGGACACCGTTTTCCGCAAGCTCTGCAAGGAGCAGGGGGCGGACGTGGTGGTGACGGAATTTGTCTCCGCCGAGGGGATTTTTCGGCGCAATGAGCGGACGCTGGAGTACCTGGAATTTGACGACAGTGAGCGACCGGTGGGCATCCAGTTGTTCGGCGGCGACCCGGATCACCTGGGCGAGGCGGCGCGCATGGCGGTGGAGTGGAAGCAGCCGGATTTTATCGATCTCAATTTTGGCTGCCCGGTGAACAAGGTGGTGTCGAAGAACGGCGGCTCGTCGCTGCTGCGCGATTGCCCGCTGCTGGAGCGGGTGGCGCGCGCGGTGGTGGCCGCGGCAGCCCCGTGCCCTGTCACGGCGAAGATTCGCATCGGATGGGATCGGGCGTCGGTCAATGCCGTAACCACTGCGCGCGTGCTCGAACAAGCGGGGGTGCAGGCGATTGCGGTCCATGGGCGCACCAAGGAGCAGGGCTATAGCGGCGAGGCGGATTGGGAGGTCATCGGGCAGGTGGTGCAGACGGTCGATGTACCGGTCATCGGCAACGGCGACCTGACGGGGGCGGAATCGGTGCGGCGGCGCGCCGAGCAAACGGGCGTCGCCGGCGTGATGCTGGGCCGCGGGGCAATGTCCGCGCCATGGATCTTTCGCGAAATTCGCGAGTATCTGGAAACCGGCACCGTGCCGGGACCGATGCCGCTGGCGAATCAATGGGCATTTATCCAACGGCATTGCGCGCTGAGCGTGGAGCATGCCGGCGAGGAGCCGCATACCATGGCGGCGATGCGCTCGCACCTGATGGCCTACTCGCGCGGAATGCCGGCGGCGAAGCAACTGCGCGAGCAATTCTCGTGCGTTTCATCGCTGGCGGGCCTGGCGGCCATCGCACAGGCGCAAGCCGAGGTATTGACCCAGCCGGAATCAGCCTGCACCTTTAGCCTGTGAACCAGCCCGCGGCGGTCAACTACAAGATCGGCAATGAGAAGCTCGTGAAGCTGACGGAGCAGGCCGGCACGCGGCTGGCCTCGTTGCTGCGCAGGCAGGGGCGCGAGAATGGGGCGCTGCGCGTGGCGGTGATCGGCGGCGGGTGCTCCGGGTTGCAATACAAGATGGACCTCGTGGATGGCCCGGCCAATCGGGACATCATGGTGGAATCGCAGAGTATGCGGGTGGTGGTCGATCCGAAGAGCGCGCTGTTCGTGAGCGGCTCGGTGCTTGATTTCAGCGACGACCTGCAAAAGGGCGGCTTCAAGGTCACCAATCCCAACGCCGCGGCGCATTGCTCGTGCGGGGAGAGCTTCGCGGCGTAAGAGTCGTTGCGAAGAATGACCAATCTGTTCGCGCTGCTGGAAGAACCTCCCCGCCCGTGGATCGACGCGGAAGCGCTCAAGGAGAAATATCACCAACTGAGCATGCGGCATCATCCGGATGTCGCGGAGGGCGGCGGTGATTTCGCGGAGATCAATCGGGCTTATCAGACGCTGGCGGATCCAGTGGCGCGGCTGCGGCATCTGCTGGAGCTGGAAATGCCCGAGGCGCTGGCACGGACGCAGAGCGTTCCGGAGGAAATCGCGGAATTCTTCGGATCCGTGGCGGAGGCGCAACAGGGGATCGATCGCTTTTTGAAGAAGCGCAGGGCCGCGGCGTCACCGGTGGCGATAGCGCTGCTGTCCACGGAGCAATACCAACAGCTCGATCGCGCCGAGGAGGTGATCGCGAAGCTTCACGCGAAGCAGGAGGAACTGCTGGCGGAACTGCGCGAGAAGGATGCGCTTTGGTATTCGGACCGGGCGGCGGCGCTGGGAGCGCTGCCGAGGCTTTGGCAATGCCTCAGTTACATCGCGAAGTGGATGGGGGTGTTGCGGGAAACGGTCTTTCGGCTTGCGGGATAACGGGTGGGCGCGGGCTCCGTTAAGAGAGCACTTTCGCGGGCTTGCCCCATTCGGGGCCGAAAACGAATTGGTCCAGTTTCTTGCGCTCGCGCGGGGCAAGCTCGCGTTCCTTGAGCGGGCCCTGGAGCATGTCCGGCTCGCCGCAGTAGCCGATGGCCCAGGCGGCGATGGGCTCGAAATTCTCCGGAAGGGCGTACGTGCCACGGATTTTGTCGAGCTCGATGCCGGCCATGCCGTGGGCCTGGAGACCCTGGGCGACGGCCTCGAGCACCATGTTTTCGCTCGCGAGGCCGACATCGTGCAGGGCGCAGCGATTGGGCTTGCCGCTGTGGTCAAGGGTTCGCTTCGCGACAGAAATGAGCAGTACGGGGGCGGCCTTGGCCCAGACGCGATTGGCTTCGACCAGGCAGCCGAGCAATTTCGCAAACGCCTCGGGCTCCTCCTTGCGCGCCAGCAGGAAGTGCCAGGGTTGCTCATTGGAGGACGAGGGCGCCCAGCGCGCAGCCTCGAGGATGCTGAGGATTTTTTCCGGTTCGACCGGCTTGTCGAGGAATGCGCGCGGGCTCCAGCGGTCCCGCATCAATTCATGAATTGGGTGGTCCGTTTTCGCCAGCTTATTCATGCGCCCGATGAAAGCCTTTTCCGACGCACAGCCCAAGTCTATTTTCCGGACTACTCCGCATGAAAATCCGCGACGTTCTTAACGTTACCGCACTCGGCATCACCCGCGACGGGACGACCATTCTCGACCGCATCACATGGACGGTGCGCGCGGGGGAGCATTGGGTGATTCTCGGGGCGAACGGCTCCGGCAAGACATCGCTGCTCTCCGCGCTCTCGGGTTACCTGACGCCGACGACGGGCGAGGTCGAGGTGCTGGGCGAGCGGTATGGTTCGAGCGATTGGCGTGAATTGCGGCGCGCGATCGGCATCGTCTCCTCGTCCATCCGGCAGATGATGCACGACGACGAGCCGGCGCTCGACAGCGTGATCAGCGGAAAATTCGCCATGATCGATTTTTGGGGCACGGCCAGCGCGCGGGATCGCGCAGAGGCGACGCGCATCTTGAGGCGGGTCGAGTGCGGCCACCTCGCCGCGCGGCCATGGCGGGTGCTGTCCCAGGGGGAACGGCAGCGCGTGCTCATTGGCCGGGCGCTTATGGCGCATCCGCGGCTCCTGATCCTGGACGAGCCATGCGCCGGGCTGGACCCGGTGGCGCGCGAACATTTTCTCCAATTCATCCAACGGCTGGGAAGCGGGCGCAATTCACCGGCGCTGATCCTGGTGACGCATCACGTCGAGGAGATCGTGCCAGTGTTTTCGCACGTGCTGCTGCTGAAGGCTGGGCGCGTCCTGACGGCAGGTGAGAGGAAGGGCGTGCTGACTTCGCGGCTGCTGGGGGAGACTTTTGGGGCGCGGGTGCGGCTGCGGCGCGCGGGCGGGAGATATGGGGCGAGGGTCGAAGTGGGCGGGAGCGCGATCTGCTAGGAAAATCCGAAATTCGAAAATATGGATTTTTCCCGAGAGGCGGGAGGGTGTGCTATATTCTTTGAATTAAAATGCGCTGCCGCGCATCCGAATAGGTATGAAGCTTCTCCCCGCCTTCGCCTTGCTAACCTGCGTGGGGTTGCTTGCCTCGTGCGGACGTAATCAGCAGGCCGCACAGGATCAGGAGACCCAGGAGCGGATCGTGGAGGAGCAGCAAGCGGCGGCGGAAAGTGGATTGCATGAACGCCAGGCGGCGCTGGATGAGCAGCAAGCGGAAGCGAATGAAAATACGCAGGCATTGACCATTGCCGCCAGCCCTGCTCCGGCTACCCCACCGGCTGCTCCGCCCTCTGCCGCCGCGACGCCGGCTGAGAATGCTCCTCCCAGTCCGGACGTGTCCGAGCAGGCGTTTTTCGATTATCTTTCCCCCTTCGGCACCTGGCTGGAGATGCCGGGGTATGGCTTTGTCTGGCGTCCGCAGGCGACGCTGCAGGACGTCAACTGGCGGCCTTACACGCTGGGGCGCTTCATCTTTACCGACGCGGGCTGGACCTGGGATTCGGATGAGCCGTTCGGCTGGATCACCTACCATTATGGGCGCTGGATGCGCACGCATACGCTCGGCTGGGTCTGGGTCCCGGGCGATCAATGGGCTCCGGCCTGGGTCGCGTGGCGCTATGGCAACGATTTCGTCGGTTGGGCGCCGTTGCCGCCGGAGGCCCAATTCGACGCCGCGTCGGGGATTCAGCAATGGACCGATGCCCAATATTCGCTGGGCGCTTCCGATTACACTTTTGTCCCCGCGAGCGAGTTTGGCGACGACAGCATGGCCTCCGTGGAAGTGCCACCGGACGACGAGGGGCCGGTCTATGACGAGAGCACCAATGTGACGGATATCTATTACGACGCCGGGTACGGCGGGATCATCTGCTATGGGCCGAATTACGATTTCATGCGCACCAAGGCGCGGCGCGCGCTGGAGCGATTGAGCCTGCAACGCGATGGCTTCGCCGAACATGGCAGGAATGGCGCGGTCGTATCGGGGAAAAAGTTCGAGGTGACTGCGCCTCGCATTGTCGGCAGCCCGGAGCCGGCCGCGCCCAGAAATTTCGGCGGGCAGGTCGCGGACAGCCGGCTGGTCACGCCGCCGGGTCCGCCGCGCCCACCGGGCGCGCCGATCGAACCATTGTATCACCCACAGCCCGTGACGAATAACGCGGTCCCTGCCCGAGTGGTTTCCGAGCCGCAACCGGGGCCTCGCGCGGTGGATGAACCTGGGCAAAACGGCGGGCCGCCAATCTCGTGGCAAGGGCAGACTGTGCAGCCCGTGCGGCAGCCGGTGAATAACGAACCGCAGAGTGCGCGCAACCAGCAGGCATCCCAGGAGCAAGAGGCTGCCCAGGCGCAACAAGCCGCCCGGGAGGAGCAGGCCGCACAGCAACAACAGGCGGCGGATCAGGAACGGCAGCGGCAGCAAGCAGACCAGGCAAGAGAGCAACGGGAAATCGAGGAGAAGCAGGCCGAAGAGCAACGCGCCGAGGACGCCGCGCGCGCATCGGCTGAGCAAGCCGCCGAAGCGGATAGGGCTGCCCGCGACCAGGAGCGCGCGCAGGAGGAAGCGGCGCGCCAGCAGCAACAACAGCAGAGTTGGTCCTCCGGCAATAACCAGAATTTGCAGCAGGTGACGCCGGGGGCGCAGGGGCGGAATTAGCCGTAGGTTTGATCCGCGGATTCCTTGGAGCTTACTTCAGTGCGATCCGGAGTTCATCTGCGTCGGTAATGGGGAGGCGGCAGGTGAAGTTTTCGCAGACGTAGGCGGCGGGTTTTCCGGCGACGGGAGTGGAGGTTCGAATGAACTGAATGCGCTCCGCGAGCCAGGCCTGGCTAGGGCCGGCGTCGGCGTAAAGGATCGCGGCGCCGGGGGCCGCAAGTTGGCGGGCAATATTCGCGAGGGCCTGCGTCGCCGGGTCGCCGGGTGGACCGGCGATGACGATCTGCCGCGGTTCACTCATGGAAAGGAGCAGCGCATCGAGCATTGCGGGCATTGAGGTTGGCATGGCACGCAATTGCCCGGCAAAGGCCCGCATGGTCTCGGTCGCGCGCGCCGCGGACTGGGCATCGTCCAGCATTCGCGCGAGGCGGAGCCCATTCCGCGCGGCCAGGGAACTCGCGGCGGGCTCTGCGCCATCGTGGTCTTCCTTCAGGCGCACCACGATGGATTGGTCGCCGAGTCGCGCGGAAAAATATCCGCCATTCCCGGGGTCCAGAAACAGTTCATCGAGCTTCCCCTGCAACTCAACGGCCCATTGCAGCCACGCGACGTTGCCGGTCGCCTCGTAAAGGTCCAGCGCGCCGCCGGCCATGGCCGCGTAATCCTCGGCGAAACCCTCGGGCCCCGGCCCTTCGCGCCAACTGCGAAGCAACCGGTCGTCGCGCCACATCGATCGCCGCACGAAGTCCGCCGCCTTTCGCGCCGCATCGATATACGCGGCATCGCCCAGCGCCATGCCGGCGCGCGCGAACGCGGAAATCATGAGGCCATTCCAACCGGAGACAATTTTGTCATCGAGGTGCGGGCGGGGACGAGCCGAGCGAAGCTGGAGCAACACCGCGCGGGATCGCTCGAGTGTCGCGCGTGTTTCCTCGACGGTCTTTTGAAAGAGCTTCGCCGCCTGCTCATCGCTCAATCGACGGATGAGCGTATTGAGGCCATTCAATTCCCCGTGCGGATCGCTGCCGGGCGGAGAGTTTCCCTCCGGCTCGACTCCGTACACGCGGTTGAACAGGGCCGCGTCCTCTCCAAGCGCCCGGTCGATCTCGTCCCTGGTCCAAACGTAGAATGCGCCCTCGCCTTTCTCATCGCGACCCGGGATGAGGCTGTCGGCGTCTTCCGCGGAGAAGAACGCACCGTCCGCGGAGGTCATGTCGCGGCGCACATAATCGAGTATGTCGCGCGCGGTCGCGGCGAAGAGCGGCTCGCCGTTGATGCGGCATGCGGAGATGTAAGTCGCAGCGAGTTGCGCCTGATCGTAAAGCATCTTCTCATAATGCGGCACATGCCAGAAACGGTCCACGGAGTAGCGGTGGAATCCGCCGCCGAGTTGATCGTGCATGCCGCCCGCAGCCATCATTCGCAGGGTGTGAAAGACCATGTCTCGCGCCCGCTGCGCATCCGGCGCGGCAGGCTCGCGCAGATAAAACGCGAGGAGAAAATCGAGCATGACCGGGCGGGGAAATTTCGGCGCCTCGCCGAATCCGCCCAATTCTTCGTCAAAGTTATCGGCGGCCTGCCCGAACGCGGCCCGCGCTACTTCGAAACCCAATTCCCCCGGCGCCGCAGGCCGCGCGGCGTATTCGCGCAGCCGCTGCATGATGGCGGCGCCCTGCTCCAGGACTCGCGGGCGATCGGTGCTCCAAATCTCCGCCAGCCGGCTCAGAACGGTCTTGAACCCGGGGCGCCCGTAGCGGTCCTCCGGCGGGAAATAGGTGCCACCCGCGAAGGGCTGCAAATCGGGCGTGAGCCAGACGCTCATCGGCCAGCCTCCGCCGCCGGTGGTGGCCTGGACGAAGATCATATAGACACGATCGACGTCCGGCCGCTCCTCGCGATCCACCTTGATGGGGACAAAATGCTCGTTCAGCAGTTGCGCTGTCGCTTCGTCCTCGAAGGATTCTCGCTCCATGACGTGGCACCAGTGGCAGGTCGAGTAGCCGATCGAGAGAAAGATCGGCTTCTGCTCGCGGCGCGCTTTTTCGAAGGCCTCGACGTTCCACGCGCGCCAGTCCACGGGATTGTGGGCGTGCTGGAGGAGGTAGGGCGATTTTTCGTGGATGAGGCGGTTGGTATGCTCGCTCACGATGCGCGGAAGAATCGCGCATTGCCCGGAAATAGGAAGAGCTTTCCGGATGGATGGCGCGAGTCCGCATGGCTGTGGGGTTGACGCATTGTGCGGATTGGCCAGAATCGGCGGCTTTTCATGATCGAATCAAGAATTGCCCGGCTCCCGCTCGCCGTGTGCGCGCTTTGGCTCGCGGGATGCGCGCAGGGATTTGTCGATACGAGCCGGAGCTTCCACACGATTGTCATCGATCCAGGTCACGGCGGCATCGATAGCGGCGTCGCCCGCAATCATCTTCAGGAGAAGGTGCTCAACCTCGACGTAGCGTTGAGGCTGCGGCCGAAGCTCCAGGCTGCCGGTTTCCGCACGATCATGACGCGCACGACCGATGTCTTCATCCCGCTCGAGACGCGCGCGGCCATCTCGAACAGGCATTCGCAGGTCTTTTTCATCAGCATCCACTTCAACGATTCGCCGAGCCGCGCGATCCATGGCGCGACGGTTTATTATTTCTCGCCGCTTGCGATCCCGATGGCGCAGGCGATTGCGAACAGCCTCGGCACGATCACCTTTAGCCGCGGCATCATGTGGGAAAGATTCCGCGTGCTGCGGAAGAATCATTACCCGGCCGTGCTCGTGGAATGCGGCTTCATCAGCAACCGAGCCGAAGCCGCGCGGTGCGCCACGCCGCAATTCCGGGAAGCGCTCGCGACCCACATCGCGCAGGCCATCATCCGGACGAGATTGCCCGTCGCTCCGGCGCCGGCGCCCGCGCCGGCAAAGACGGGGACGTAGCGCTATTGATCCGCCTCGGCGTCCACGCGGCGCATCGTGGCCGCTTCGGTGCGGTCGATGCGATCCTTGATGCCCGGATCGATCTCACGCATTTTGTCGTAGAGCGCGCGGTAATAGCGGTGCAAAGCGGGCTTGGAATCGTCGCCGGTGGCGCTGTCGGCCTTGGCCTGCAAATCCTGGACGTGTGCGTCCTCGATCGCTTTTGCCTTGGCGGCCTGGAAGAGGGCGGTTACCTCGGCCTCCTCCTCGAGGGGTGACTTCGTCTCGACAATCGGGGCGATGGGCTGCTGGTTGGACTCGTTTGGCACGAAGGGTATTTGCGAGGTGATGCCGCCATTGCCGGGGGTCTCGGCTGGGACCGGCGGCGGCGTGGGGCGCGGGGTTGACTCGACTGTGGGCTTCGGCCTTTCCGTGGGCGTGGGGGTAGCTTCTGACTCTGAGGATTTCGGGGCCGGTGTGGCCGTGGCTTCGGGTGTGGGAACAGCCTCGGCGTGCCTGTGATAGGCGGGCGTCGGAGAGGCTGTGGGGCCGGGCGTTTCCTTCGGCTTATGCTTGAATAGCGAAGACCACCATGACCTAGACTTTTCCGGCTTGGGCGTGGCGCTGGCCTCGGGGCGCTTCTTCGGCACCGGGGTGGGCGTAGGAGTGGCGGTGGCCTCTGGTGTCGCGGTGGGAGAAGGAGTGGCCTTGGGCTTCGCAGACAGATCCCACCAATAATGATGTTTCTTCTTAGGCGTTGGGGAGGGCGACGGACTGGGGGTGGAAATGTGATGGTGATGATGGACCGGGGTTGCCGAAGGAGATGCGCTCGGAGTGGGCGGAACCGGCGGTGAGACCACTGGCGGGACAGCATTGATCGGAGCCGTCTGCGCAGCCCCCTCATCAGGGGCCTGTGCGCCCGTTGTCATCGTCCCGTCGAAATGCGATGGCGGCGCGGGAGGTGGCACCGATTCCTGGGCAATAGACACTGTCGCAAGGCCGCCGGCGGCAAGGAGCGATAAGAGGGGGGTCTTCATTGGGATTCGGCTTGGCTTGTGGTTTGCCATGTTTTCTGCCGAAATCAAACCTTCTAAGCGATTCTTGACCCGTTATGAAACGCATTCGCATCCGGCTGGCGCTGCTGGGGCTGGCAGCCGGCCTCCTCCCGCTCTTCCTGCCAAGGCGCCCGCGCATCGCCCGGCACATCCTGATCCGGGCGGATCGCGCGCACATTTTCCCCCTGCTCAACGACCTGCGAAACTGGCCGCGCTGGACCGCATGGAACCAGCGCCGGGAGATCGAATACCATTACGACGGGCCGCCGGCCGGGGCGGGCGCGACGCAGCATTGGCGCAGCCCGACCCACGAGGGCACGCTGCACATGATCCAAAGCCACGAAGGGGAGCGCATCGCCTATACCTTGGGCATCGATGATCGCTGGCTGCTGGACGGAGCGATCTCGCTGGAGGAGGTCGCGCCGCACCAGACCCGGGTCCTCTGGGTTGCGCGCTGGCAGGCGTCCGTGTGCCCCTGGGCGCGCTACCGTGACCTTGCGATGATGTGGTGGATCGGGCGCGATTTTTCCACGGGTCTCGCGAATCTCCGCAAGCTGGCGGAGACGACCGCGCCCGTCCCCGAACCGGTGGCCTGAGTGGACACGCCCGCCGAAAACCTGCGCTGCTGGGCGGAAATCGACCTATCCGCGATCCGGCACAATGCGTCCGTGGCCGCGCGCCTCGCGGGGCCGGGTGCGGGCGTGATGGCCATCGTAAAGGCGAACGCCTACGGCCACGGACTGGAGGAAGTGGTGGGCGCGCTGAGGGATGGGGTTGCGATGTTCGGCGTGGCGAATCTGCACGAGGCGCAAGCGGTGCGCGCGGCGCTGGCGGATGATAAACCGGGCGTATTCATCCTGGGGCCGGCGCTGCCGGGGGAGCGCGCGGCGATCGTCGAGGGAGGGTTCGTGCCTGCGGTTTCGACATTGGAGGAGGCGGCGGCATACGCCGGGCTGGCCGCGCTGGGACGGGGCAGGCGCGTGCCTGCGCATCTGGCGATCGATACAGGCATGGGGCGCATCGGCATTGAGCAAGAGGAAGCCATCGCGGTGGTGCGCGAGATCATGCGGCTGCCGGGCCTGGAGATCGCGGGCGTGGCGACTCACCTGCCGGTCGCGGACGAGGATGAGGAATTCACGCGCGAGCAACTGGGCCGGTTCGACCGCCTGGTCGCGAGCCTGCGC
Source organism: Chthoniobacteraceae bacterium (assembly GCA_049521415.1). Lineage (GTDB taxonomy): Bacteria > Verrucomicrobiota > Verrucomicrobiia > Chthoniobacterales > Chthoniobacteraceae > DATAXI01. Next base: position 22,198 of record JBEKOV010000027.1, on the reverse strand, counting down.
GGGATCGGGCTCGAAGCGCCCATCGTCCATGCGCTCAACAGCGCCGGGCTGCTGCGGCGCGCCGGCCACGCCGGAACGCTCGCACGCGCGGGCTTGATGCTGTACGGCAGCTCGCCGGTACCGGAGTGCCAGGCGGAGTTGCGGCCGGCGCTTGCCTTGAAAACGCGCGTGACGATCATCCGCGATCTGCCGGCGGGTCACGGTGTGAGCTACGGGCGCACCTACATCACGCCACATCCGATGCGCGTGGCCACGCTGGCGATCGGTTATGCGGACGGCTACCAGCGGCATCTCTCCAATCGCGGAGCGGACGTCCTCATCCACGGCCGGCGCTGCCCCGTGCTGGGACGAGTGACCATGGACCAGATCATGGCTGACGTGTCCCACGTCCCCGGGACCGCCATTGGCGACGAGGCCGTTCTCATCGGCTCGCAGGGAAACGAGGAAATCCTCGCCGCGGAACTGGCGGCCAAATCGGGCACCATTGCGTGGGAGATTTTCACTTCCATCGGTCCCCGAGTGGAACGGCTCTATCGCTGAATTGATATTTTCCGCCGGAGCCGGCACACTTGGAGACGGCGCATGTTCCAGATCGTATTCAACAAAATCTCCGCCGCGGAGATGGCGCGGCTGCCGCAGGATTTGCAGTTGGATCTGCTCTCGGAATTCGAGGTGATGCCCGAGGACATCGACAACCTGGACCGCACGAAATTCGGCCTCATCGAGCGCGAGGGGAAGAAGCTCTACCGCTATCGCACGAAAGATTACCGGATCTACTTCGAGCGCAGTCTGGAGGGCATTACCATCCATCGCGTCCTCCACAAGAACACGATCCGCGATTTCCTCTTCCGCACCCGTCTGCCGATGGCCGAGGACGAGCAACTGGGCCAGGCTAATGATTTTTGGAAGCTGATCGAGGAAGGCAAGGAGGCCCGGCAGCGGTGAAATGGAAATACCGCCCGAGGCAACGCCATGACGGACCCAATCGCTTCCCTCGTGCTGGATGAGGCGGCGCGGCGTGACGCCTTTCCCGTCTGCCGGTCGCAAATTTTTGTCGCGCACGCCGGCGTCACCGCGCTGCCGCGGGCGGTCGCGGACGCGGTGATCGATTACACGCGCGAATCCTGCGAGCATCACCAGGAGTTCGGCGAAGTCATCGCGCGCATCAATGAGGCGCGGCGCGTATCAGCCGATTTCATCGGCGCGCACCCGGATGAAATCGCGCTGCTCGGTCCGACGTCGCTTGGCTTGAGCCTGATCGCCAATGGCCTGCCATGGCGCGAAGGGGACGAGCTGCTCTGCTACGCGGACGATTACCCGGCCAATGTCTATCCCTGGATGGAGCTGGCCCGGCGCGGTGTCGTGGTGCGGTATCTGCAAGCGGGGCGACCGGGCGAGATCACGGTGGAATTGGTCGAGGCGGCGCTCACGGAGCGCACCCGGCTGGTGGCGCTCGCCTCGTGCAATTTCCTGAGCGGGTATTGCATCGATGTGGACGCCATTGGCCGGCTGCTGCGCGGGCGCGGCGTCCTTTTTTCGCTCGATGCCATCCAGACGCTCGGCGCGGCGCCGCTGAGCGTGGAGCACGTCGATTTTCTCTCCGCGGACGCGCACAAATGGATGCTCGGGCCGATGGCCATCGGCATTGTGTTCGTGCGGCGGGAGCATTTCGAGTTGCTGCGCCCGACGCTGCTCGGCGCGTGGAATATCCGCTCGCCGAATTTCATCACCCAATCCGAGATCGTGTTCGAGCCGACTGCGCGCCGTTACGAGCCGGGCGTGCTCAACGTGGCCGGCATTTACGGAATGCGGGCCGCGCTCGATCTGCTCGCCGCCGCGGGTCCCGGGCGAATCCACGAACGCATCCTCGAGCTGAAGCGCGCCGCCGTGGAACCGCTGGTCGCAGCCGGCTTCGAATTCATGGGTCCCTTTGACGGCCCCGCGGCCTCGGCCATCACCACCTTCCGCCATCCGGGGCGCGACGCTGCGGCGCTATTTCGCGCGCTCGAGCAGGGCGGCGTGACCGCATCGCTGCGTTTCGACCGCGCGGGCACGCAATACATCCGGCTCTCTCCCCATTTCTATAACACGCTGGACGAGATGGCCCGCGTGGTGGAGATTTTGATTGGGGCCTCATGAAAACGATCCTCGTCCCGGTTGATTTCTCGGATGTCACGGGAAAGGTTGTGGAGACGGCGGCGGCGATTGCGGGGGCATTTGGCAGCCGCGTGATCCTGGTGCATGTCACGGAGCCGGAGCCGCAATTCGTGGCCTACGATCCGGTCCCGATGCCCGTTCCCACGGCTGTAATTGGCGATGTGCAGGCAAATCGACAGCAGTTGGAGGCGCTAAAAGGGAAATTCGGCGCGGGGGATGTGCTGGCGATCCCGGTGCTGGGAACGCCCCGGGAGGAAATCCTCAACCTCGCACGCAAGCACAACGCGACGCTGATCGTCATAGGCTCGCATGGCCATGGCGCGCTCTATCAGCTCTTCGTTGGCAGCGTGACAGCGGCTATCCTCAAGGAAGCGCCCTGCCCCGTGCTGGTGGTGCCTGGCATTGCAGCCGCGGACCGGTGACCCAAGCGGGAGGCAAGAGATTTTTCTTGCCCAATCATACTGCTTCAGTATGGATTGCGCGTTTGAGCCAACCCCCGCCCGTCCTATGAACCGACTGCTACTCTTAGCCCGCGCAGCCGCCTTGGCCTTGATCCTTGGCGCCATACCCGCCTTTGGCCAATCGGCGGCCGACTATCAGGCACTGGAGAAGCAACTCCAGGCGCTCCAGGCCAGGGTGGACAAATTGCAGCAGGAGCAGGCCGATATGACCGTCAATTACAGCGGTACCGCGGCTGCGGCAACAATCGAGCAAGGCAAGGTCCAGCTTAGCTCCGGCGTCACCGACCTGAAGCTGTTTGGCGATCTGCGCTTCCGCTACCAGTACGACCAGTTTCATCCCGTGGTCGATCTTCCAGTGCAGGCTACCGATGACCGCAACCGGTACCTATTCCGCCTGCGGATTGGCGCCGACGCGCAGCTCGGTGACGATTTCTTTGCCGGCATCGTCCTAGCCACCGGACAGGCATCGGACAGCAACTCAGACACATATACGGAGGGCTACGATAACTATAGTATTTACATCGACAAAGCCTTCGCGGGATGGACCCCGACCGATTGGCTGACCGTCATCCTCGGCAAGCAGGCCAATCCCTTCTATACGACCGATCTGGTCTGGGGTCCATCCATCAATCCGACGGGAGCCGTCGAGGTCCTCGACTTGTCGAAGGCGCTCTGGCCGGATAACAACCGGTTCTCTCTGCAACTCATCTCGATGCAGGGCGTCTTCGAGAACGGATCGAGTTTCAGCACCGGCGCGGACACGGCGTTTCAATTCGTTGAGCAATTGAAGGGGACCTACCATTTCAACAAGGACACCAGCCTGACCTTTGCGCCCGGCTTCATGACCTACACCGCGGCCTCGCTGAGCGGTCTGGAAAACGCGCAGCCCTTCACCAAATCGAACGATGCGCTGACGGCCGCGAGCGGCGTCCAGACCCAGACCACGGTCACTAATACGCAGACCGAGACCGTCAAATACAGCGCGACCGGCCAGCCTTCGATCACCCTAACCCCGGTGAACGTGACCACCACCGTCACCACGACCGAGCCGGCTACCGGCGCCGTCCGCACCGTGACCACGGAGACGACAAACAACCAGACGCAGATAACCATTCCCTTCGGCGCAAAGGGGAACAACCTGAAGGCGAACGCCAAGCTGGCCAACGAGACCTTTGTCACCACCAAGACGCTGGGTGGCGGCACCACCACCGTCACGAGCCCGGTCGGAAAGGAACCCGCCGAGGAAACCAAGGATCTCGCCATCATCACGGCCCCGGGTGATTTCTCCTTCAAGCTCGGCAGCGTGCCGACGAAGGTCTTCTGGGACTTTGCCTACAATACCGAAGGCTCCGCGCGCGCCACCAATGAGTATTTCCTGACCTCGCATTCCCCCCAGGACGACCTCGCCTGGCTCGCGGGATTGCAAGTCGGCCGGAATATCCACGCCGGGGATTGGTCCGCGTATGCCGATTACCGTCAGGTCGGCATGGATTCAATCGATCCGAACATCAACGATAACTACTTCGCTCTCAGTTATCTCAACGTCCAGGGCATCAACGTCGGGGTCGCGTACAACATCACCGATTCGCTTGTGGGCGCCATTACTTATTATAAATCATGGCAGCTTCGTCAGGGCATTGTCGGGGGTGAAGCCACGGGCGGCGCGAATCTCGCCAACGGCAAGTCGGTGGACGTGCTCCAGATGGACGTGAACCTGAAGTTCTAGGCGAATTGCCAAACGCCGGTTTAGAATCGGGTTGGTTGGGAACGGCCTCGCGAAAGCGGGGCCTTTCCTTCGATGATCAATTCCCTCCCGTGCAGCGCTCCATCAAAGAAATCCTACTCCCGCTCTTCATCCAGGTCGGCGCCTCGGATACTCTCCGGGCCGATTCGCTCGGCTTCTGGCGGATGGGCGAGGACCGGTTCTGGCTGCCGCGCTTCGTCTTCCAGCGCACCAATATCGTCAAGTCGCGCATCAAGGTTGGCATCTTTGCCGGCATCCACGGGGATGAGCCGGCCGGCATCCTCGGGCTGATCGATTTCGTGCGGGAACTCGATGCCAATCCGCAGCTCGGCAAGGAATTCCAATTGTGGCTTTACCCGCTCTGCAATCCCTCGGGCTACCTCGATAACACGCGGCATTCACGGGCCGGGCTTGATCTCAACCGGCACTTTTGGAGCGATTGCCGCGAGCCGGAAATCCGTCTGCTCGAGGCCGAGCTTCAACTCCAGTCCTTCAATGGAATCATCTCGCTCCACTCGGACGATACGAGCGACGGAATTTACGGGTTCGTTCGCGGCCACACGCTGACCACGCAATTGATGGAGCCCGCGCTCGCTGCCGCCGAGGCGGCGCTACCACGCAACAAGCGGAGTCTCATCGACGGTTTCCACGCCGTCGAGGGCATCATCCATTCGGGCTACGGCGGCATTCTTTCGGCTCCGCCCGGGACATGGCCGGCGCCTTTCGAGGTCGTGATCGAAACTCCGCAGCACGCCCCGATGGATCTGCAGCGCCAGGCCTTTGTCCTCGCGCTGGAGTCCCTGCTCACCGAGTATCGCGAGTTCATCTCATACGCAGCGGATATCTAAGTTTGGCTTGCGGGGGGCTTCGGCTTCTATACTTTATCAGTTTCATAGGGTTTCAACCATGAAGATTTCCAAGCGCGGCGAATATGCACTGCGCGCCCTCATCGACATCGGGATCGCCAAGGAGTTGGGCCGCGGCCTTGTGCAAATCGGGGAACTGGCCACCCAGGAGCGGCTTCCCGTCAAATTCCTCGAGCAAATCCTTACGCAGCTCAAGGAGGCGGGCTACGTCGACAGCAAGCGCGGGAAGTATGGCGGTTATTTTCTCAAGATGCCGGCGAACCGCATCCGCTTCGGCAGCGTGATCCGGCTCGTGGACGGCCCGCTCGCACCCATCTCCTGTGTGAGCCAGACCGCTTATGAGCCGTGCACCTGCCCAGATGAGGAGCACTGCGGCCTTCACATGCTGATGCTGGACGTGCGCAACTCGATCGCCAACATCCTCGACCGCTATACCCTGGCTGACACCGTGGAATTGACCCTGCGAAAGATGAAGCGCGACCGAGTGCCGCTGCCCTTCCTGGGCATGATCCACGTGCCCGTGCCAATGCCCTTGCCCGGCCCGGAGCATAAGACCCCGCGTAAAAAGGCTGCCAGGGCTGCCAAGGCCGAGAAAACTGAAAAGAAGGGATGAAGCGATTTTTGTTCATCCTTGCGACGGCGTTTGCCGCGGCTCTTTCCGGCTGCTCGCCTTCACAGAACGGCTCGCAGCCGGGTCAGGGCACGTCGCAACTGGTGATTCGGATCGGACATTTCCCGAATATCACGCACGTGCAGGCCCTGGTGGCCAACGCGCTGAGCCGGCAGGGCAAGGGATGGTTCGAGCAGCGGCTCGGGCCAAATGTGACGATCCAATGGTATGCCTACAACGCCGGGCCAAGCGCCATGGAGGGGATCCTCGCCGACACCATCGACATGACCTATGTCGGCCCCAGCCCGGCCATCAACGCCTACACGCGATCCGCGGGGCAGGATATCCGCATCATTTGCGGCGCGGCCGATGGTGGCAGCGCCCTCGTGGTCCAGCCGGACGAGAATCTGAAGACGCCCGCCGATTTCCGAGGCAAGAGAATCGCCACCCCGCAGCTTGGCAATACCCAGGACATCGCCTGCCGGGCGTGGCTGACCGCAGGCGGCTTGAAGATCAGCCAGATCGGCGGCGACGCGCTGGTGCTGCCCACGGAAAACCCGGATCAGCTCGGGCTGTTCAAGCTCCACAAAATCGACGCCGCGTGGACCGTCGAACCGTGGGTCTCGCGCCTGGAGACGCAGGCCGGCGGCAAGGTGCTTGTAGAGGACAAGGATTCGCCCGTCACCGTCCTGGTCAGCAGCGTCAAATTCCTGACTGACCACCGTGACATCGCGGCTAAATTCGTCGCCGCCGAGCGCGACCTGACCACATGGATCGGGCAAAATCCGGCCGAGGCGCAAAAGCTGGTCCAATATGAACTCACCCAGGAGACTGGGGGCAAAATCTCCCCTGACCTGATCGCCCACGCGTGGAATCGGATCGTCCTGACCAACGACATACCGCTTGGTTCGCTCGAGACTTTCGTCGCCAATGCAAAGGCCGCCGGATTTCTTCACCAGGCGCCAGATCTCTCCTCGCTCATCGTTCAACCATAAGGAAAAATGTTGACGGCGATGAAGCGGCCAAGTTCATGACCGCGTCCAATACCACACTAACCATGGCCTTGCCCGAAGAGTTGCAGCCCATCGCGCCATCGAAGCTCGCTGTCGATCATGTCTCGAAAGAGTTCCGCGCGGGCGGGCGCGTCGTGAAGGCGCTGGAGGACATCACGCTGAATATCAGCGAGGGGGAGTTCGTCTGCCTGGTCGGCCCCAGTGGCTGCGGCAAATCGACGCTGCTCAATATCATCGCCGGCCTCGAGGAACCCGATTCCGGCCAGGTCTTTACCGACGGCAAGCGGGTCAGCGAGCCGGGGCGCGACCGGATGGTCATGTTCCAGGAGGCCGCGCTCTTCCCGTGGCTCGATGTGACGGGCAATGTGCTCTTTGGCCTCAAGCTGAAACCGAACCTCACCGCGCAGGAGCGCCGCGAAGTCGCCGCGTTTTACATCAAGCTCGTCGGCCTGGAGCGCTTCGCCTCCGCGAATATCCACGAACTCTCCGGCGGGATGAAGCAGCGCGTGGCCCTCGCGCGCGCGCTGGCGCCCAATCCGCGCGTGCTCCTCATGGACGAGCCGTTCGCCGCGCTCGACGCGCTGACGCGCGAGCAGCTTTACGGCGACATCCAGAAAATCTGGGAGGCGCGCAAGAAAACCATCGTCTTCGTCACGCACAACGTCCGCGAAGCGGCCTGCCTGGGCAATCGCGTGATCCTCTTCTCTCCGAATCCCGGGAGGATTCGCGACCAGTTCAAGATCGAACTCGCCCGCCCGCGCGACATCAATTCCGTCGAGCTGGCCGAGTATTCCACGGAAATCACGCGCGCGCTGAAGGGTTACGGCAACGGCGAGGTGGCGGAATGAACCGCGCGCTGCTGACCGGTCTGCGCCGGGTCGTCACCTCGGTCGCGTTTTTCGTGGCGCTCCTTCTGCTCTGGCATTGGGCTGTGAAGAGCGGGTACTGGAAATCGATCCTGGTGCCCGATCCCTCGGCGGTCTGGAGCTACCTGGTCGGCGCGGTTCAGGATGGCACGCTCGTCCAGGCTTCCATCGTCACTGTGCGGCGGCTGCTGATCGGATACGTGATCAGCATTGTGCTCGGCATTCCGCTCGGGCTGCTCACGGCGCGGTTCAAGTCAATCTCGGACACCATTGGCGTACTGGCGCTGGGCTTGCAAACCCTGCCGAGCGTCTGCTGGGTGCCGCTCGCGCTGCTTGGATTCGGCCAGACGGAGGGGGCGATGCTCTTCGTAGTCATCATGGGTTCGCTCTGGTCGATCATCATCGCGACGGACAACGGGGTGCGGAACGTGCCGCCGATCTTTTCCCGCGCCGCGCGCACGATGGGAGCGAAGCCCATTTTCACACTCGTTTTCGTGATGCTGCCGGCTTCGCTGCCCTTCATCGTCAGCGGCATGAAACAAGGCTGGGCCTTCGCATGGCGCTCGCTGATGGCGGCCGAGATTTACGTCACCATCCTCACAGGGTTCGGGCTGGGCCAGCTCCTCGACAATGGGCGCTCGCTCAACGCGATGGACCAGGTGATTGGCGTGATGATCGTCATCATCGTCATTGGTCTGCTGGCCGACAAAATCCTCTTCTCCCCCTGGGAGAGCTTCCTGCACCGCCGCTGGGGAACTGGGCGAGCCTGATCGTCCCTGCTCCCGCGATCGCTAAATTGTTCGAGCCCAGCGCGATTTCTCGCAAATTGCCAATCTTCGATTATCAATCAGCAAAACCCATGGACGCTTTCGGCAAAGTCGCCGTCGCCTCGACGTTCTCGCCGCGGTTCCTTCCGATCCTCGCCGAGGCGAAGATGATCGCGGCGCTTCTCGACCGCCCGCTCGAGATCATCCACGCCGGAGCTGAAACGCCCGAGAACCAGGACCGTTTCTCAAAGGCATTCGCGGAAATGGATTTTACGGCGCCCATCCATTGGCGGCAGGCCGCGCAGCCGTCGGCCGCCATCATCGAGGCCGCGCGCGACGCCGGGATCGGCCTGCTGATCGCCGGAGCGATGGAACGGGATAGCGAGGGGCGCTTCTTTCTCGGCAAAGTTTCGCGCGCGCTCGTGCGCGAGGCCCCTTGCTCGCTGCTCCTTTTCACCACTCCCTCCCGCGAACCGGCCCCGCTGCGGAAGCTGGCGGTCATCGTCGATTTCACCGATGCGTCGCGGAACGCGCTCAGCGCCGCGCTGGACCTCGCCGCCCGCTGCAATGCCGAGGAGGTGCACGTCCTGCGCGTCTTCACCGTCTTCGCCCAGTTCCTCGCGGAGCCGCATGAATTCATCAAGGGACAGGACACAAACGCTCTTGCAGCCGAGGAGGCCCGGCTCGATGCCTTCGTCGAGGAATTCGCGACGGGCTCCGCCCCCATCATCACCCGCTGCATTGAAGGCACCACCGGCTTCGCCGCGGCGGATTTCGTTCAATCGATCGGCGCGAATCTATTGATCATCGCCAGCGAGGCCGCCTCGGGCCACGCGCAATTCCCCGCCCGCATGGAATGGCTGGAAAATGTGATTCCCGCCAATCTGCTGGTGGTGCGCCCGCCGCCCCAGTCGTGACGCGTGGCGAGCGGTCCGGCCTCAAATCTCAAATGCCAGCGCGTGGCCGACGTCCATCTTTGCAAGGTCCTCGATGGTCCGCGCATCCAGGAACGCATTCATCTCCTCGTGCAATTGCGTCATGAGGACGCGAAGCGGGCAGGTCCGGGGGTCCGGGCACGAACAGGGCACGTCGCTGCCCTTCGTGGCCGCGCACGGCAGCGGCGCGATCGGCCCGTCCAGCGCGCGCAATACCTTCCCCACCGGTATCTTATCCGCCGGCTGCTTGAGCGCATAGCCGCCGCCCACGCCCCGCTTGCTCGCCAGGAATCCATCGTTGCGCAACGCCAGCAGGATCTGCTCGAGAAATTTCACCGGGATATTCTCGATGCGCGACAACTCGCCGATCTGCAACGGCCGCCCATGCCGGGCCAGCGCCACCAGCGCCCGCAATGCATACTCCGCTTTTCGGGAAATGCGCACCGCTCAGCCGCCTCCCCGTTTTTCCGGCTCCGTGGGCCGCACGTCGCGCCTCATCATTGCTCGTCCTGAACCTCCACATCCGCCCGCTGCTCATCGGGATGGTAGGTCGGATCCCTCTCATCATCGGAGAAAGGCTTGTCATAAGAGGGCGGCGTCTTCTTCCCATGATGCCACGCGCATCCCCCCAGCAGCGAAAGCGCCACCATCCCCATCGATCCAATCCGCATAAATCGGTAAAAAAATCGTGGCACGCCCCCTCCTCTACCACGTTCCCAAGCGCCGCGCCAGCGCGCCGCGGCACGGAAGTCAAAGAATCGAAGCGGTAACCGTAACCCGGTAGGCTGAGGCGTCATGGATGCAAACCCAAGGGTCGTGACCTGCCCCGAATGCGGAACAAAATGGGAGATTGAAGAAGCTGAGGCATCCCAGGGGTTTTTCCTCTGCACCGAATGCACACCCCGGGATGCCATGGGTTGGGCTGCCTTTTGCGGCTATGGTTTTATTTAAGGTGCTCCGAGCGTCCCCGTGACAACCAAGCCCGTGTCAATTGCGGCCGGATACATTCCCCTCTTTTGCGGCGGCTTCACCCATTCAAGCGTTCCGCTCACATCAATAGTACCCGCCGCCTGTTGAAAATTCAGAGAGCCGGACAATGATCCTCTTTCTCCCCGGGTTGTCACGTCGGGATAACTCAGTGCCTTATAAACCAGAAAATTATTTCCGGCAGAGCCGAAGACCAGGACGTTCGAAACCCTGAACCTTTCGCCGTCGGGCAGGTGGCCTCCCATTAGCACGCCGCCCATCTCGCTTACACTTATCGAGGCGGCGCTGGGGTCTTGCGGAATCGTCGGATCGGTGGCGGTGGCGCTGAGAGAAATTGTATATCTTCCTCTCTCCGCCGCAATTCGCGCGAAGCCATACGATTCATGGTATGCCGTAAATGCCTGTCCGCCCGCCGTGCCGGTGAGAATGCAGTTCCCGGCATTAATTTCGTCAAGGTTTATGGCAACCGGCAATCGCGCCCTGCCAAAAGCTCCCGAGAACGTGCCGGAAGTCAGATCGCCTTTCAGCGCATGGGTGGTATCACTAAGAATCAAATCGCCTGTAAACGTCCCTCTGCCGCCCAAATCTATCTTGATAAGTCCGGCATTATCCAGGAGCCCCGCAAAAATCCCAGCCGGGGGGGCATAGGACGCGGCGAGGCGAAAGCCCACGTCATTGGAAGCCGACGTCGAGCTGCCGCTGCCGCGGTTGGAGGAGGCCAGCGCTGTCGCAGCATCAAACCAACTGCCTCCACGCAGTCCCCGCGACCCAGTGGCGCTAGTGTTAAACACGGCGTCATTCCAATTATACACATCTCCCGCCTGGTCGTAGGTTCCGTAGTAACTCGCGGAGTTGGTAAATGCTCCCGCCGGCGTCAGGTAGTCGTCAACCGTGTCGAATCTGGCGCTCTGTGTCGTCGAGTAAACGCCGTTGAAGTAATTCGCCTCGTTTGTCCCGCCGCCGACCACGTTACCGGGTGCGGCTTTACTCTGGGTGGCGTATGTCCAATAGCTGCCGCTCACGTAAGGATCATAATATGCCGCCTTGTACCATTCGCTTTCGCTAGGTATCCACCACTTGGCAGCGGCGTTTTTAAGTTCCAGTCCGGCGGTCGTATCTCCGTTGATGGTGTAAGACCCGGTTTCTGTCGATCCCTGAGCTTCGCCGAGGTTTCTCGGCTCGCCATTTTCAACCCAGTTGCAGAACCGTGCCGCCGCCAGCCAGTTGACAAAAGTGACCGGCTCCTTGCCATCGCCCGCCACGGCGTAGCTATAATTTCCCGGCTCGCCCAATTGCAGGATGCCGCCCTGCGAGCTGATTATGACGTAGTTGGTGTTCGTATAAGCGACGCTTGAATTGTATAACTTAAACGGATCCGCCTGGGCGGCCACCGCGTTCAGGAACTCCGCGTATTGTTGGAGAGTCACGTCGTATTTGCAGATTTGATAGTTATAACTCACGTTTCCATACCCCGTCGTGTCAGCTTTGTTGCCGGGGTCGCCCACCGGGCAGAGCGTGAACAGAACGGTTTGCGCAAGGGATAGCCCTGCTGTCGATAGCAGCGTCAGGACGCCGACTGCGAAGGCCCGCAAAGCTCGTTCATCCGGCTTCATCGCCGGGCTTTTAACATGGGGCCGCCGGGCGGGGAAGGATATTCCGGGCGACCGCCCGTCTTCGAGGGCGGATCTCGGGGAGGCCGGCATTCGGCCGGGGACAGGGGGTAACGCTTGAAACATGATGATGTCGGCCCGTTGGTTTACTTCGCATCAGAAATGCCGTTTGGCGAAGGCACGGCCAGAATGGCTCTTGAGGTAAATCTCAAATTCGGTCGCCTTTGTTCGATCGTCGAACGCGAGGGCTACGTGCAACCTCCATGGACAGAATTTTTTGGTATGCGCGATTTCGCCTGCGTTGTGGCGGCGGAGTCGATCCTTCAAATCGTCGGTCAGACCAACGTAATGACGCGCCGGATTGGACTCGCTGGAGAGGACGTAAATGTAGGAAAATTTCACCAGAGACTTTTCTCGGGGCTTTGGCGGGCGCTCCCAAGTGAGGTCCCTTTACAGCTTTTCGGCTACGCATGTCCAGATCTGGCTTGCCCGGGCGTAGTCCATGACGAGCGTTGAATGGACGTTCGGCCCGGCGTCGCTTTCGGCTATGCCGGGGCAGGCTTCGTCCTCCGATGCGCTTTGCTGAAGGGGTAGCGAATTCGCACTCCAAGCTCCACGTTTGCGGGTGCTGGCTTGCCCGGGCGTAGCGGAGGACGAAGCCTGGAGGCGAGGGGAGTCGAACGCCTCTTGCCAACAGAGTAAAACGCCCCGATTTTGCCTCTATATACCGAACGTATACTGAAATCCGCAGCCCCGCGCGTTGTGCAAGCCTGGCCCCCGCTCCTTGACACTGATTCTTTCCTTTCTGGCTCCCAGAAGCAAGCCGTACATCTTTTAGGAAACCGCTCCCGGAGGTTGACCGCTGTCTCGAAAGGATCAGTCGCGCCGGCCTAGACATGCTTTGAAGATTCCCGACTCTCACGGTATCTGCGCTTGTACGCATACACTCAATTTACGGGCAGTTTCCCATCTTGATTGGCGGCTGGTTCGCCACTGTTCTCCTTCAGTCGTTCCCATGACCCCTTCGTGCATGATCGAGGCCTCTGCCATCCGCATGCGCTCCTCGCGTCAACCAGAAAATCGGTTCCCCCTAAAGGTCGCCCCCAATTTTCGGGTATGACGCCGCGCCTGCTTCTGGCGGGGGAGAGGCATCGCCCGAAAGGGTAATGCAAACCAAGGAGAACGAACATGACGACCGCGACCGAAAATCAACCGAAGAAAATTCCTGACTTTTACATCTTTTTGCAAGGTGCTGGCGGCGAAAACATCCGTGCCGGGGCGGCTTTCAAACACGGCAAAGGCGACGGGCTCACGGTGTTGATTGGAAACTCCCGCTATGTGGCTTTCCCGCGGAAAGCTAAATCCACAGCAGCCCCGGAGAAAGGCGCCTAAGCGCCTTTTTTCTCCCAACAGGAGGACATCGCAATGACCGTATTATACGCGCAGCCCTACAACATCTCGGCCCAGGGTTTCTCTTTTGAGGACGAAGCGGACTATAATGAGCGAGCGAAAAAGAACTTTGATTGTCTCGGCTTTCCAATCGAGGAATACGAAATCCAGTTCATCGACGGCGAAAGCATCGATGCGCAACTCTTCGACGCCCTGAAAATCAATCAGGGGAATTTCGGCGAATTCTTCACGGCCTGCAAGGAATGGGACGACCACCAAAAACGCAAGGTCATCATCGCCACAGGCGAATGTGGCTACAGCCTCGATCTGCAATCCGGCGATCCGGACGATTTCGAGGTGGACATTTACGAAGTGGATAATCTGCGGGAACTGGCCGTGCAATTCGTGGATGAAGGATTATTCGGCGAAATACCTGAGCATCTGCAATACTACCTCGATTACGACGCCATGGCCCGCGACCTAGCCATGGACTATGCGGAGATTGTCATTGCCGGCAACCGCTTCGTTTACCGCTGTTCCTGACGGGACATTTTCGGACCCTAGGCCCTCTTCAGAGCCCAAGGCCCCTTTTGGCGAGCCCTGTGGCTCTAGACGGGTCCTGTGACCCCCTGTCAGTTCTTTTGTGGCCTCTTTTATTGCCACACAACTGCCACAGTATAGGCCACGGAGCGTGTTTTTACAAGTATTTTCAAACACTTAGTTTGTTTCGACATCGGTCTCATAACCTGAAGGTCGTTGGTTCAAATCCAGCCCCCGCAACCAACTTTTCAAACAATATCAATAGCTTCATTAACCGTTTCTTAACCGGTTCTATGCCATACTTACTGCCACACTACTGCCACACTCGACAGAGGAGCAGCTTTGATGGCACAGGAGGTTCATTTTATCCTTGGCGACAAGGTCCAGCTTTATCGCCGCGAAGAAAGCCCGTTTTGGCAATGCCTAGCTTACATCGAAGACAATCGCTACCGGCAGAGCACGGAAAAGGCCGATTTGTCCCAAGCGAAATCCTTCGCGGAAGACTGGTACATTGACCTGCGGGCAAAAGCCAAAGCAGGCACGCTCCCGGAAATGGGCGCGAAACGGACATTCCGCGAAGCTGCTGAATTATTCATGCGTGAATACACCGCATTGACACAAGGCCAAGTTAGTCCCCGTTGGGTTCGACAACATGAGATCCACTTGCGTGTCCATCTCATTCCATTTTTTGGCGATAAGCGTGCGGCTGACATCGACGACGGCATGGCCCAGCAATACCGCGTGCACAGAATGACGCCGTCGGAAGCGAAAAATCCGCTCGCACTTGACAATCGTCCGCAAAAAAAGGACAAGCTCCCAGCGCGCAATACCATCAAAAACGAAATTGTGACGGTCAGAATGGTTTTGCGGACGGTGAAAGACCAAGGCTGGATCACGGCAGTCCCTGAACTCGCCGAGGTGTACAGGGCATCCCGGAAGGTCTCGCCGCGCCCGTGGTTCAGTCCCGCGGAATACAAGCAGCTCTACACGGCGACCCGCGAGCATGCAAAAACTGTGCCGGCACACTACAAATGGGACGCCGAGCAGTTGCACGATTACGTGCTATTCATGGCCAATTCCGGCCTGCGCCCGGACGAGGCGAGCAAACTTCGCCATCGGGACGTTGAAGTTGTAAAAGATGGTGAGACCGGCGAAATCATTTTAGAGATGGAAATCGATGGCAAACGCGGCTTCGGCCATTGCAAAACAATGCCCGGTGCAGTGAAGCCGTACCTGCGGCTTCTCAATCGTCCCAAGCCGCCGCAACATAATGAAAACGGAGGGGTTATTTCAAGCGAGCCGCAATTGCCAAAGCCGGAAGACAAAGTGTTCCCCTCAAACCATGTCAAAATGTTCAACAACATACTGAGAACAATCGGTTTGAAATTTGACCGGCATGGCAAGGCCAGGACTTCATACAGTTTGCGGCATAGTTATATTTGTATGCGTCTGAATGAACGAGCAAACATTTACAATCTCGCTAAAAATTGTCGCACCAGCGTTGAAGTCATCGAGAAATTCTACGCATCTCACATCAAGGACATTATCAGCGCAGCGGCTATCAACGTCCGGCAACCCAAAACTCAAAAAAGTGTGCGCCTCGATCCTCATACTTTGAAACTCTGACGGCTGGACGAAGCCCATGGCGGAGTGTCAGAGTTTGACTTAACGAGACGCTTGCCGGCTCGCTCTTCGCATCGCTCGCCGAATGCGACACCTTGAAAAAGAGGTTTCAATTTAGTCAGACGCTTTTTGAATTATAAATGTGTCGAAGGCGAACATACAATCTAGCCAATATAAAAACGCGCTTCTCGATGCATCTAAATCAGCCGGCCCATTCATGGACTTGAGGTGGGAAGTCAGAGACATTTCTGCGCATGAAGGTTTTTTTGAACATCCTCAATCCCCTGGCTCAGCCTGATGCTCAAAGAGAAAGAGCCTTGGCGTACCATTGACGCCAAGGCTCTAACCGGAGCCGTCACTCGCGTCGGCGGTGACGAAACTCAACGAAGAAAGCCACCGCTGCTAAGATGTCGGCGATAGCATGTATCAGTGAAAGAAAATCGGTGAACGTCATGGTGTTTCTCCTCAATTCCGTCGGCCTTGATTGACGCGACGTGAAAAAGCGGAGAGCCGGTTGAGAGGTTGCGAACGGAAGGGCCGCATCTTGCGCCGCGCAAGCGGGGCGAAGCTGCACAAGTCATTTAGACGCGGAAGCGAGCAGCCTTGAAGTTCGTAAATCACCGGCTAATTTTCACGAAGTCGCGGTCGTGGGGCCGACCTTGAGAGGAAACCAATGATGATGCCGATGTGCAAAGATACCCTGTCGCCGCTTAGCTTTGGTGTATCGTCAGCTTGAGTTGCTTCGGCGCGGGGTGAGGTGAAGCTGAGGTGCCGATGCTTTCCGCAGCTCTTTCAAAATCACGCCTGGGAATAATGCCGAGCGCATTTTGCAGGGAATATCCTCAATGCTCACTCTGGCACTGACCGAATGGAGATTCCCTAATCGGCCTTTCGAAGCCACATGCCCCAAAGCCTGGTCTGGAAACTGTAACCGGGCCGCCATCTTTTGACATCCGCTATCGCTATGCCCCGTCACTTTCCCTTCCGAGGATTCTTGCCGCACCTTTCGGCTTGATTGAGGGCAAGCTAAAGGCCCCGCCGGTCCGGTAAAGCAGAAAATCGGTTCCCCCTGAAGGTCTCCCCCAATTTTCCGCATGACCGGATCGCTTGCGCTCCGGCTCGCCGGGCCTTTGGACGCCTTGCCATCAAGCCGCGATTGGCGCGGTTCGACAACCAACGAGGGAGATTCACATGACTGATACCACGCAACATCCAACCGCCAAAAGCACAGGCAAGCCTAACGCACCGACTCACATCGCCTACCACGTTCGCGATACGGGAGATGGCAAAGGTTTCTGGACGCGCATCGGCTCAGCCTGGACTCACAAGGACGGCAAAGGCTTCAACATCCAGATTGATGTCGTGCCGCTCGACGGTCGCATCACCCTGCGCGTTGCCGGCGAAAGCAACGGGCAGTGAGCTTGAACCCGGCGGGCGTCCGCGCCCGCCTTTCTCTTCACTCTTCAGGAGATGACCTCATGCGGATTGCCAATCCATTCTTTGCGGCACGCATCAGCGCACGGCAAAACCGGATATCATGCGGACTCACATACAATGTCCTCGACCTGTTCTCAGGAATAGGCGGGTTCTCCCTCGGCCTCGAAAGGGCCGGCATGAAGACCGCTGCATTCTCCGAAATCGACGGATTCTGCCGCCGGATACTTGGCCGCCACTGGCCCCGTATCCCGATCTACGACGACATCAAAAACCTTTCAGCACGGAGACTTCATCATGACGGAATACCTTCCATCGACCTCATCTGCGGGGGTTATCCCTGCCAGCCCTTCAGCATCGCAGGCCACCAGCGCGGAGTACACGACCCGCGTCACCTCTGGCCGGAAATGCATCGCCTCATACGAGAAATCCGGCCGCGATGGGTCATTTGCGAAAACGTTGCTGGCCATGTTGAACTCGGCCTCGACGCCGTACTCGCTGACCTGGCAAATGCGGGCTACACCGCAACGCCGTTTATCATTCCAGCTTGCGCCGTCGGGGCGCCTCATCGGCGGGACCGCGTATGGATTGTTGCCAACGCCGCTCGCCTCCGACGCCCGCGGACGCTGGGGCCGCAAGGACGACAATCTGCTTCGCAATTATCTTCCCCGCCGCTTCAGTGGGATTTACCCGCACCCTTCACTATTGGAAGCGATGATGGGATTCCCTGCCGGATGGACAGAACCCACGCCCTCGGCAACGCCGTAGTGCCCCAAATCCCCGAAATCATCGGACGGGCCATTATCGCCCACGAGGGGGGATAATGGCCATTTACGACCAACAGCGCCGCCCAAAATCGCCGATCTCGGCCCTGGCGCTCAGGCGCGTCGCGGTGGTTTTATGCTGCGGTGCAGCAAATTCCTAAGATTCTCGGGCTAGCCATTCGCGCTCATGAGGGTGGATAATCTCGCACAGACCATCACCCTGCCGCATGTCGCGGCAGCGGCTTGGCCTCGCAGGCCGTTTCGCTGCCGTTGTTCCTCTTCACGGAGGGCAACATGCCTCCGGCCATAACGACACCCCCAGCTTGGCAGCGTCCCGAACCACATGGCCCACCGGACCCTGCCAATGCGGCCCCCGAAGGCGTACCGTGACGGGCTGGGCTCGGAAGGCTTCCGCTTCGCTCACGCTGAACCGCGCCCAGCCCGTCTCCGTACCGAAGTGAGCGCCTTTCGGCGATTGCTCCCATCGGCCTACCGCAGCGCACAATTAACATCCTGCGCTTCGAGCCGTGAGGGTACGGATTGAGCCATTCCAAAAGCTGGAATAGCCTTTTTGTGCGCCGCAGCGCGGCAATCTGGGATAGTTTTTGTTCCGCACTCGACACAACCTTTACGGGAAATTTATTAATTCGGTGTACGATGTATGAATGGCAGCGAGATAGTGAATTGTTGAACAATTCATCTCGCCCTGTTAAGGATTCGGCTCGTGGCCCGCTATAGTCGCGATTACATCGGCGAACGACGCACCTGCTCCGTCGGGATCAAATTGACCCCGACCGAGAAGCTCGAATTCGAGGCTGCGGCGCAGGCGCTGGACGTGTCGCTCAGCACCTACCTGCGGGACCTCTGCGCCAAACAAGCCCCCGGCATTGGCGCCGCGACTCGCCGGAATCCCGAGGCCAAGGCGATCATGCGGGAATTGAGCGCAATCGGCAATAATATCAATCAGTTGGCGAAACACGCCAACACCGTGGACGAGATGCCCTCACGGGCCGTTCTTTTGACCGCCATAGACCGGCTCAAGGAAGCCATGGCGCATATTTTGGAACTATGATCCCCCGTTCCGTTGTCGGGCGGGGTATTACCGGCGCGGTCCGGTATATCCTCGGCGAAGGGCGCGACGCCGAGACCGGGGAACATGCCATTCTGGCCCCCGGCGACACCAGCCGTGTGGACTGGATTGGAGGCACCGGGTTTGGGTTCACTGTGGAGAACCGGGCCGACGCCGAACTTGCCCGCCGCATCATGGAGTTCGACAGCCTTAACCAGGGCAGCCGGACCAAACTGTGCGAAAAGGACTGCGTTCATATAGCCCTTGGCTGGCGCCCGGCGGAAAACCCGACCCGCGAGGAAATGGAAAAATCGGCCCTTAGCGCCTTGAAAGCATTGGGAATGGAGAACGCAAAGGCGATTTTTGCATCGCACACTGATGAGGGGTACAAGCACGTCCATATCGTGGCCTCGAAGATCAATCCCGCTACGGGCCGGGCTTTTGATCTCCGGGGCGATTTCCTAAAACTCTCGAAATGGGCTGAGGTATACGAAAGGGAGCATGGCGGTGTCGTATGCGTGCGGCGAGAGGACGCCAATCGATTGCGGGATGCCATCATGGCTCGCGACGCCCATGCGGTCATCGAAGCCATGACCGAACAGCGCGCGACGTTCACCGTGGCCGACCTCGACCGAACGCTCGCGAAGCAGATCAGAGGTATTCGTGAGCGTGCCCACTTTGCCGAGCGGGTATTGGGACAATCGGACATTGTGAAGCTTACCGATAAGGCTGCTGCACAGATTACGCGTTACACGACGAAGGCAGTCCTTAAAGCCGAGCGCTACGTCCTTGGCGCGGCAGAAGGGCTAATGCGAGATGGGACACACGGTATCAGCGACACGGCCCGCGCCTCAGTCCTTGAAAGCCGGACCTTTTCAACAATGCGCTTCGATCAGGCCGCAGCCGTGCGAGAGGCAACGGATGTCGGAGGTTTGGCATTGATCGATGGGCAGGCAGGCACGGGCAAAAGCTATACCATGTCGGCGATACGGCAGGTATACGAAGCAGGCGGCTATAAAGTGATCGGATTGGCTCCCACAAATGTAGTCTCCCAGGAAATGCAGCGCGAGGGCTTCAACCGTGCCTCTACCGTTCACGCCGAACTGTTTGCCCTCCATAATGGCCGCCAGTCTTGGGACCGTAAAACAGTCGTCATGATCGACGAGGCGGCGATGATCGACACGAAATTGATGGCGATGGTGACGAGCCATGCGCACGCTGCCGGCGCGAAGCTGATTTTGGTCGGGGATGACCGCCAATTATCCAGTATCGAGCGCGGCGGCATGTTCGGCGCTCTCAAAGATCGTTATGGCGCCGCGTCTTTGTCTGAGGTGACGCGGCAGCGGAAGGACGACGACAGACGCGCGTCTTCCATGATGGCCGAGGGGAATTTTTACGACGCCTTGCAGATGTACGAGGCGAAGAAGGCGATCAGTTGGACTCAGAATCAAAACCAGGCGCGTGCTGCTCTCGTCAGGCAATGGGCTGCGGATACCGCCGAGGCACCCGAAAAGGCGAGATTCGTGTTCGCCTATACGAATGTCGATGTCGCCCAATTGAATGCCGACTTGCGCAAAGTCAGGCAGGCACGGGGAGAACTCGGAGCCGATCATATTCTCCCGACCGCTGAAGGTGAACGGCCATTTGCGCGGGGCGACCGTTTGCAGATCACCGCGACAGAAAAAGCTTCCGGCCTCTATAACGGCATGATCGGAACGGTTGAAAAGATTGAGGGCACCGAAGTGACCATGAAGTTCGACGGCAAGCAGCCGGTTCTCCGTACCTTCGATGCGGAATCCTTTTCGGATTTCCGCCACGGCTATGCGGGTACAATCTATAAGGGCCAGGGACGGACCCTCGATCAGACCTATCTCTATCATTCCGAACACTGGCGCTCAGCGGCGAGCTATGTCGCCCTCACCAGGCACCGCGACAAGGCCACCCTGTTTGTCGCCCGTAACACCGCCGCCAACGTCCGGCAACTGGCCCGCCAAATGGCGCGAGTCGATGACCGCCGCGCTGCGTCGCATTTCTTCCACGATGACGATGATGGGGCGATCCGCGCGGCGGGGCCGCGCGAAGTTATGTCCGAACTCGGCGACTTCTTCGCCCAACCGATTCAAAGGTCACGCCCTCCAAGGGCTTACGACGCACTCAAGACGCCGGCCACATCGGCCAAACGGGTCGAGCCGCCAGAAATAGACTCCCCGCCGCAAATGGCGCCTATGGGCGAAGAGGAAAGGGATAAGCAAGAGCAGCTTCGACGGTTCAAGGCTGATCTTGAACGAAGTTTTTCACAAAAAGAGCGAGGGCGAGCGCGATAAGCCGCCTTGGCCCGGGCAATCGCCAAGGCGGCACCTTCGGAAAGCCCAGAATTACGCCGCCCTTCGACGGCAGACCCTCCTTGAATTATGGCGGGCAGCGCTCCACATTTTATTGCCGCACTCCGGCCCGACGCGCCGCGGCAAAGGCCCAAAGCCGCCGAAGCCGCAAGGCCCAAGGTAAAAGACATTTCAGAGGAAGTGCAAATATGGTAGGATACATCCCGTCAGTTGACAGGTGGTTCGTTTAGAAAAAGGGGGACGCTTCGATGGCTGAGACAGAGTTAGAATCTCTTAAAAAGGACGTGGCCGCACTTTCGAAAGAACTCGCTGAGCTGCGCGCAGAAGTTACCGCCATGGGGGAAGCTTTCAAGTTTGTGGCCGACGATACCACAGAGCATATCAAAGTTTTTTACGAACACATTCACAATCATCTGATGCCCGTCGTCGATAAGGTGCTTCCGCGTTACGCTGCCGCCAAAAAGCAGATTGATGCCTTTATCCAACGCCACGAGGGGCCAAAAAGTCCAAAGAAAATTCGCTAGCGCACTCTGAAAATCGCTGTCATTTTCTCCTTTCATGAATCCTGAAAGGAGTTATGGCCACCGGGCCTGACCGGTACGCGGCCCTTCGCGGCACAGAGCGCGAAGCGCAAAAAGGGGATGCGGGGCCATCCCCGCAGACTGTTCAACCAGGTGCGACAGGACAGGACGTCCCCAATGACCATGCCGCGCCGCAGGCTCAGCCCGAACCTGCTCTGAAGCCTCCCACACTCCCAACGTCTTTACCCCGCCAACCGCTGAAATGGGACATGTTGCCTGGCAGGATATTTCAGGAGCAGTCAGCAAGGGAGTGGCACGCTCAGGCCAATGCCATCGCCAAAGAACGGTTCGATGCGCGGCAGCAAGTGCAACAGCAAAGCGATCCCTCTCAGCAAACGCCGCCAAATCAGGAGCAGCCGCGAACCTACGAAGATTTGAAGAATGAACACGCCAAAATTCTGAAAGCTCAGACGCCGAGTAATGAGCAGCCT
The DNA here is from genome assembly GCA_049521415.1 of Chthoniobacteraceae bacterium. Taxonomy (GTDB): domain Bacteria; phylum Verrucomicrobiota; class Verrucomicrobiia; order Chthoniobacterales; family Chthoniobacteraceae; genus DATAXI01. The sequence continues at coordinate 9 of JBEKOV010000027.1, read as the reverse complement.
AAAGAACCT
>JBEKOV010000026.1:0-35214 GCA_049521415.1 Chthoniobacteraceae bacterium | reverse complement strand
AGGGCGGGGAGGGAGCGCCTGTTAACAGGCGCCGAGACATGTTCCATGTTTCAAGGTGTTTTGGATCTTCAGGCTCAAGGACTGGGCCAGAGTTGAGTGACGTCGCAAAAAATTTGATATTCACAGTCGCTTGGGCTTGTATGCGTCCCCTTTGCATTTCTTTTGAGGCCAATGAGCCAATCCCCCTCCAGTCAACCGCGAACTGATGACCTGATCCTAGTGACCGGGGCTGGCGGCTTTATCGGCGGGGCGCTGGTCGAGCACTTCCGGAACAAGGGATTCACGAGGCTGCGCGCGGTCGACAAGAAGCCGGTGAGGAACTGGTACCAGGTCCATGGCGGGGTGGAGAACGTTTCCATGGACCTGAGCAATGAGGAGTATTGCAAGAGAGCGGTGCAGGGAGCCCGCGAGGTGTATAACCTGGCGGCCGATATGGGAGGGATGGGTTTTATCGAGCGCTTCCGGGTTGAATGCCTGCGCAGTGTGCTGGTGAATACGCACCTGATCGAGGCGGCATCGCAGGCGGGAGTGGAGCGCTATTTCTTTGCCTCGTCGGCGTGCGCGTACAATACCAAGCTGCAGGAGGACCCCCATTGCCGCGCGCTCAGGGAGAGCGACGCCTACCCGGCGTACGCGGAGCGCGGCTACGGGTGGGAGAAGTTGATCTCCGAGATTTTTTGCCAGGAATACACGGCCGAGCGCGGCTTGAAGACGGCGATCGCGCGCTTCCATAATGTCTACGGCCCATGGGGGACTTGGGATGGGGGACGTGAAAAAGCGCCCGCGGCGATTTGCCGGAAGGTCATCGATGCAAAGGACAAGGGAACTGGCGAGATCGAGATTTGGGGCGACGGGGAGCAGACCCGGAGTTTCATGTACATTGACGATTGCGTCTGCGGCATCGACCGGATCACGCATTGCCAGGAACTGGATGCGACGCCGATCAACCTGGGTTCGAGCGAGATGATCACGATCAACGAGCTGGTGACGATTGCCGAAGAAATCGGCGGAGTGAAGCTGAAGCGGCGATACAAGCTGGATGCGCCGAAGGGCGTGGCGGGGCGCAGCAGCGACAATACGATGATCCAGCGGATTCTTGGCTGGGAGCCATCAATCCTTATCCGGGACGGCCTGAAGACGACGTACCGGTGGATCGAGCAACAATACGAGGATCGGAAGGCAGGCCGCCGTACGGTCAAGGATATCGCCTAAATAGGGGGGCCGTAATGGACCTCCCGCCGTTGAGATGACCGAGACAAAGAGTTCCCCCAGGCGGAGCGGCAATTGGAAGCTTGGCATCGTCACGCCCCTGGCGAATGAGGAAGAGAATATTGCCGCACTATTGAAGGCGGTGCTGGAGCAAATCGGGCCCGAGGATCGTATTTTTTGCGTGCTGGACAGAATTTCGAAGGATAATACCCGCGCCATTATCGAGGGGATGGCGGCCACCGAGCCTCGAGTGGTACCGGTCTGGGCACCGGAAAACCGATGCGTGGTGGATGCGTACTTCCGCGGTTACCGGGAGGCATTTGCGACGGGCATGGATTACATCCTGGAGATGGATGGGGGATTCAGCCATCGGCCTGAGGAGATTCCCGCATTCATCGCGGCGGCGGACAAAGGGGTGGATTACGCGGGTGGCTCGCGCTTTATGAAAGGGGGCTCGCACAAAGGCTCCTTAAAACGGAGGTGCGTGAGCAAGGGGGGGACGATCCTTGCCAACCTATTGCTCGGAACCAAAATGCATGACATGTGCAGCGGCTTCGAATGCTTCTCGCGCCGCGCGATGGAGGCGGTGCTCGAACGCGGCGTCAAGAGCCGCGCGCATTTCTTCCAGACGGAAATTCGATATATGATGCACGACTTTAACTGGGTGGAAATTCCGATCAACTACAGCAACCCGAGCGATAGCGTGGGCTCCGGCACCATCAAGGAAGCCTTCGGCAATCTCTGGCTGCTGCGGCGGCAAAAGAAAGCGAGAAAGAATTAGATGCAGACCAACCAATCATGGCGCGCGGCGCTGGTCGTGACCACCATCAATAAGGGCGGATTCCTGGAGGATTATTACCAGGCGATCTTGCGTGAGGAGTTGCTGGATCGCGTCACGGTGATTGTCATTCCGGATCGCAAGACGCCACCGGAATTACTCCAACTGTGCGGCGAATACGCGAGCAAGGGGCTGCGGATCCTATGTCCCATGCTATCCGAGCAGGAGGAGTATCTGGCCAAGATCGACCTGACGGACTTCATCCCTTACAATAGCGACAATCGCAGGAACATCGGATACCTGATGGCGCTGGAAATGGGCTGTGAAATGCTGGTCTCGATCGATGACGACAATTATTGCAGGCCGGCGGACCGATTCTTCAATGAACATGCGGTGGTCTGCCAGGTGCCGGTGCAATGCACCTCAGTTTCCAGTTCGACGCGCTGGTTCAATATTTGCGATCTGATGGAGGTTCAGCCGACGTCGGTCTGGCCGCGAGGGACTCCGTATAAGTATCGTCATCAAAAGCCGGCGGTGACCCGGCAGGATCGGACGGTGCCGGTGAAAATGAATGCCGGTTTGTGGCTGGGCGAACCCGATCTGGACGCGATCACATGGCTGGTGGCGCCCGTGCGGGCCAGTGGATTCAAGGGGGAATCGGTCCTGCTCGACGATGGCACATGGAGCGCGATCAATACCCAGAATACCGCGCTCCACCGTGACCTGATCCCGGCCTATTATTTTATCCCGATGAATCATCCGCTGGGGCCCGGCCTCTCGATTGACCGATTTGGCGATATCTTCAGTGGATTCTTTGCGGAGGCCTGCGCCAAGCACCTTGGCCATGGCATCCGGGTCGGAACGCCGGTCGCGGATCATCGGCGCAACAGCCACAATTACATGAGGGATGCGGGCGGTGAGCTGGGTTGCATCTGGGTGCTGGAGGATCTGATGGACTGGCTGGTGGAGTTGAAGCTGGAAGGCGGGACTTATTCGGAGACTTATCTTTCGCTGGCCGAGGCGCTGGCAGGCGCGGCGGAGCGCTTCACGGGCTTTGCCTGGACAGATGCCACACGCACCTACTTTCGACACATGGTTGCGTGCATGCGCCGTTGGGTGAATGCCTGCGCCCGATGGGTCTAGGCCCAGAACGGAGAAAACGAGGTTGCCGAGTACTTGGAAAGCTGTCGTTTTCCACGAAGGATTATTTGGGCTGCGATGGAGAATGAATGGCGGCGAGGAAAGAGGCGTTTACCGTCGAGCGGAGGCATTTCCCCGGGAATACTCGCCGGAATGGAACTGTGGCGCCCTCTGTTCAAATCAATTCCGCCAACTCGACTCGCGGACCCTCCGCCGAATATGGGGTAGGGCGGGGAGGATTTCCCAGACCATCCTCTCGGGCCAATCAGAAGGGAGCGACTGTCAGGCCTGCGACGCGCTGGAACTCGCTGATGTTTCTGGTCACGACTCCCAGGCCGTGGACCAACGCGGTTGCGGCGATCCAGATGTCGTTTGAGCCGATGAGCGTGCCGGCGGATTGGAGCTGGCGGTAGATTTCGCCGTATTGCCATGAGATGTCGATGGTCCATGGCAGGACGGGATAGGGCCGGCACAATCGCTGCCAATCGCGCAAGGCAGAGGCGGAGGCGCCACATGCCAATTCGCCGGCTACGGTGAAGGTGATGAGGAATGTCTCGTTCGCCCGGACGGCAAGAAAGGCGTCCGTTGCACCGGGGACGCGACGGCGCGCTTCGCGCTCGGCGGCGACTACGAAACTTGTATCGAGGATCAAGCCCACGGGTTGTCCGGCGGCGGGTCGTTTTTATCGGCTGCGTCCACGGAATCGAGGTAACGCTCACTCACGCCGCTGCCGCCGTTGCGAAAGTATTGACGCAGATCGGCGCCGGTGGACGGGGATTCCTCGAAATGGGCACGGCGGACGACCTGGGAGAAGGATTCGCCGGGGCGCTTTGAAAGGCGGAGTTTCTCGTAGGCGTCGAGTTCGAGGGTGATGGTCTTGGTTGCCATGCACGAAACATGCATGAATCAGTGCTAAAAATCAATTTTTAACCTCGATCTTACCGGACGGGATCTCCATGCCTATATTTCTGGAGAACCCAACGGTCAACCCGTGCTTCGGCCGTTCGACAGGCTTACGGCCAATGAGGCCCAGCTTCGCCGCACTACGCCGTGGCGAGGGAGGCGGCCCGTAAAAATCGCCGGTGGCCCGTATCCTGCGTTCTTTCGGGTCAGTGAAGGTTCCTTTTCAGCAGGTTGGAGATCGCCGCCGCGCCCACTTCGTGGCGATGTTCCTTTGGGCCATCGCCGCTCTGTCGTTGCTCGGCGGCTGTTCGAAAGGACCGCCATCGGTGGATGAGAAAGCGGTGATGGGCGACGAAATATCCCTTGGCATGTACCAGCGATTCGGATGGGAACTGGTTACCTCCCATCGCGAAGATGAAAATACGACGGCCTATCTGTTCAAGAGGCCGGAGAACTTCCCCCAGAGCGTTCAAGATATCGTTGCCGAGGAGACCGCGGAAACGAAGGATAAGACGCGGCTGGCCGACAAGGAACTCTCGGAGGCGGAAAATACTGACGGAACGAAATGAGATCCGACGGGGGGCGAACCTGTTTCGAGTTCGGCTGCTCGACAGCCTCAGCGGTAATGAGAGGCGGCCTCGCAGCCTCGGTTCTGAAACAACCTCCCGCTCCTACGGATACGGGTCTTTGATGAATTTCCGGAATTCCCGCGATTCTTCCGGCGTTGAGGGCCGTCCGCCATACGAGCGAATAATCTCCTCCGCACGCTCATCCGTCAGCACCCCCTTGGCCGGGTACCAATTCACCGGCTTCACCTGTTTCTTACGGACAACCCTAGTGGGCACGGAAGAAGCGGGCATGCTCTTCATGGTTTTTTTGGCAATCGCGGATGGCATGGTCGAAAACGATGTCTAAACTTAACCCCGGAAACCGCTGTTTGTAAAGTACACCCCCGCGCTGGCCGATGATATCCCGGTGAGGAAAATCGTGCGCACAGTCGTACCGCGTCACGCACACCCATTTTTCTCCATTCCATGCGAGCAGAGCCACGAGGAAGTCGGTGATTGCTCCCTGTATGGTCACTTTCCAGACGAACACGCGAAATTCGCCGAGATCGATTGTCCACTCCTTGAATGGCATGGCATTCCTTTAAGTAACCGCACTGGAAAATGCCACGACGTTCTCACCTTCCTTGCAGGAAGCCAGCAGGCCCCTCTTTTATTGGCCCTTTGCTACCGATTTGCTGCCGTAATTATGTAAGTCTCTCATCATCACCATGTTAACTGCATCCGGCGGGGGTCGAACCCACAACCTTTGGCTTCGGAGGCCAACGCTCTATCCAGTTGAGCTACGGATGCGTCTGCGTGGCAGGGGGGGAAATCTAGAGGGAGACCGATGAACAGGCAAGGGTGGGGTTTTTTCGGAACAAAGATGTAACATTTTTGCCCTTGCGCGAGGGGGGATGTTGAAGCAGTTTGCCCGCGTTCTGGGGGGAACAGCAGCCCTTCACGGTCTCTCGACTGTGGGGGGCTGCACTTTTTCCGGGGTGTGCGCGGCGGCTTCGGGCTGGAAAGGTGACGGGGGGTTGCGGAATTCGGGCTTGTGCCACTGGCAGACGCCGCATCGCCATGGGCGAAGGCTTTTTGAGAAGAAGAGGGCGGCCCAGACGGGGAGCCAAAGGCCGGTGGTGAGGATGGTGATGATGAGATGGCGGCGAACTTCCAGACGGGCGTGGACGAAGAGGCGCTCGCACCTGCAATGAGAACAGTGTGCCTTGATCCCGATGCGATCCGGGCCTGGTTCCGCTTCTTTTTCCATGGCTGTGGGCCGGTCCTGCCGCCAAGGGCCGCCCTCCCATTAATGGTAACGGGAGGGGCGGCGTCAATGCGCGGGTGAATGCGGGGAGAGGTTTTTCAGGCAGGACTGGGGGCGGGATGGGAGACGCGCTGTACGAGGAAGCGGAGGGAGGCGGGGTGGGCGCTCATGAGGCGCAGAAGGATGGCGCCGGCGCGCGGATGGGTGACGGTCCAGCGGGCGAGGCGATTGATCCAAAGGCGGCGGCGATAGAGTGCGGCGTGGGCAGCGGGATATAGCCGGAGGGTGCCGGCGGCGATGTGGCGGGCGGCGAGAACGGCGGATTGCAGGGCGTAGTAGATGCCCTCGCCGGTGAAGGGCTCGACGACGCGGGCGGCGTCGCCGATGTAGAGGACGCCGTCGCGCAATGGGCCGACGGGGGCGCGCTCGAGGGGGGCGATGGCGCGCCAATCCTGGGCGGGGGAGATGGCGAAGCGGTCGCAGACGGCGGCTTTGACGGAATCGATGTGATCCGGTTTGGCGACGAGGCAGAAATTGACGAGGCCGCCACCGACGGGGGCGATGCCGCAGTAACCGCGGGGGAGAAGGTGAAGCTCGATGCCGCGGACGGCGGTGGATGGGATGTGGGCCTGGAGGCCGACGCGGCCGCGGCGGGGGGCGGGGGCGACGCGGAGGAGACGGGCGACGGTGGAGTTGCGGCCATCCGCGGCGATGAGCCGGCGGGCGGTGAAGAGGGCGGCGGTGGTATCGATGCGCCAATGGCCGGAGGGGTCGCGAGTGAGGGAGCGGATGGTGGTCTCTTCGCGGACGTCGACGCCGGCTTGGCGGGATCGGCGCAGGAGGAGATCGTCGAGGATGCGGCGGGGGATGGCGATTTCGCCGGGGGCTTCGCCTTCGATGGGGAAGGAGATGCGGCGGCCATCGGCGGCGACGAAGGCTACGCTGGAAACGGGGACGTGGGGGGAATCGAGCAAGGCCTGGGCGACGCCGAGGCGCTGGAGGATGGGCCAGCAGCCGGGGTTGAGGCAATCGCCGCAGACTTTGTCGCGGGGGAAGCGGGATTTTTCCAGGACGAGGGTGCGGAGACCGGCTTCAGCGCAGAGGGTGGCGCAGGTTGCACCGGCGGGGCCGCCGCCGGCGATTGCGATGTCGTATGCGGGCGGGGCGGTCATGGGGTCATGGTTAAACGAAGGTTTCGGCGACGGAATCGGCCATGAGCTTGCCGCGGCGGGTGAGGAGGAGGCGGCCGTTGCGGGACTCGAGGAGGCCGAGGGAGCGCATGTCTGAGAGCTGGGATTCCCATGGGGCGGCGGCTTGCTCGGCGATGCCGCGATCTGTGCGCAGGCCGAAGGCGAGGGTCTCGCCGAGACGTGTTTTTTCGCTGATCGTTTCCTCGAAAGAGACGGCGGCGCCGATGGCGTTGATGCGGGTGATGTAAGCGGCGCTGTCGGGGACGTTCTGCCAGCGGCGGGCGCCGATGGTGGAGAAGGCGCTGGGGCCGAAGCCGAGGTAATCGATTCCATTCCAATAAGCAAAATTGTGGAGCGACTCGCTGCCGGGGCGTGCGTAATTGGAAATCTCGTAATGGCGGTAGCCGGCGGCGGCGAGGATATCCATGGCCTCCTCGAACATTGCGGCGTCGCGGTCATCGTCGCGATGGAATTCGCCGGATTGCAGGCGCTGGAAGTATTGGGTGTCTTCCTCGTAGGTGAGGCAATAGGCAGAGATGTGCGCGGGGGCGAGGGCGACGGTGCGCTGGAGGGAATCGCGCCATTGGTCGCGGGTCTGGCCGGGGACGGCGAACATGAGGTCGATGTTGATGTTTTCGAAGCCGGCCTGCCGGAGGACGCGATAGGTGTCGGCGGCTTGCGCGGCGGTGTGGGCGCGGCCAAGGATGCGAAGGATGCCGTCGTCCCATGATTGGACGCCCATGCTGATGCGATTGACGCCGCAGGCGCGGAGGAAGAGGGCCTTGGCGCGGGAGACGGTGGCGGGGTTGACCTCAAAGGTCCATTCGCGGGCGTGATCGAGGGGGAGGATGTCGCGGAGATTGCGGAGGAGGTGTTCCAACTCAGCGATGGAGAGCATGCTGGGGGTGCCTCCGCCGAAATAGAGGGTGTCGGGCTGGATGGAATGGTCAGCGGCGGCGCGGCGGACTTCGGTGAGGAGGGCGTCGAGGAAGGCGCGATTCTTTGTCCGCATACTGGTCTCGACGTAGAAGGAGCAGTAGGGGCAGAGCTTGGGGCAGAAAGGGATGTGGAAGTAGAGGTGCTGGACCACGCAGAGGGAAGATCGGGGAAAAATCGAAATTCGAAACTCGAAAGATTTGAACAGAAGGAAGCAAAGGTAGCAAAGGGGGGAGCGTGAGGGGGACTTTGGGAGGCGATGGGACCGATGCACGCTATCGGTCCTGCGGAGTGGCGGCGAAGGCTGCCTTATTGGGCGCCGGCTTTTTCGGCGCCAAGGCCGGTGTTGGCGCGGACGAGGAGTTCGGAGAAGCGGGCTTCGGCTTTTGGCTCGCGGGTGAGGAGCGAGCCGAGGATTGCGCCGAGGAAGCCGAGCGGGATGCTGAGGATGCCTGGATTCTCAAGCGGGAAAAACGGCGCGTGCTGGATAAGATGGCGGGCGTTCGCGGCGACGCCCGCTTTATCGATGCCCATGATGCTGGGGCTGATGGCGATGAGCGCGAGCGAGGCGATGAGGCCGGTGGCGAGGCCGAGCACGGCGCCGGCGGTGGTGAAGCGCTTCCAGAATAATGAGAGGATGACGACGGGGAGATTGGCGGAGGCGGCGACGGCAAAGGCCAGGGCGACGAGGAAGGCGACGTTGGCGGTCGGACCGAGGGCGATTGCGAGGCAGATCGAGATCGCGCCGACGACGAATGCGGTGATGCGCGCGACAAGGACTTCCTCGCGCGGCTTTCGCTCCTGGCCGTGGTGAATGACGTTGGTGTAGAAATCGTGCGCGAAGGAGGTGGAGGCGCTGATGGTGAGGCCGGCGACGACGGCGAGGATGGTGGCGAAGGCAATGGCGGAGATGAGCGCGAAGAAGATGTCGCCGCCGAGCGCTTTTGCGAGCAGGGGCGCGCTCATGTTGGTGCCGCCGTTCTTCGTGATGAAATCCGGGCCGACGATGGTGGCGGCGCCAAAGCCGAGGAAGGTGGTCATGATATAGAACGTGCCGATCAAACCCATGGCCCAAACGACCGAGTGGCGCGCGGTCCTGGCATCGGGGACGGTGTAGAAACGGACGAGGATGTGCGGGAGGCCGGCGGTGCCAAAGATGAGGGCGAGGCCGAGCGAGATGAGGTCGAGCGCGCCCCATGGGGGCTTGAAGCGCAGGCCAGGCTGGAGGAAGTCTTTCGTTACGTGGGCGTGCGTGACTTTGTCGGTGTATGTGACGTGGCCGATGGCGGCGAAGAATTCACTGAAGTTGCCGTGGAAATGAGCGAGCACGAGGATGCTGAGCGCGAATGTGCCAAGCATGAGCAACACGGCCTTGATGATCTGCACCCATGTGGTGGCGATCATGCCGCCGAAGACGACGTAAACGATCATGAGGAGGCCGACGCCGCAGACGGCGACGGTGTAATCGATGCCCGCGCCTTTCAGAAGAGTCGAGACAAGCACGCCGGCGCCGACCATCTGGGCGATCATGTAGAAGGTGGAAACCGTGAGCGTACTGAGCGAGGCCATTGCGCGGACGGGACGCGGGCTGAGGCGAAACGCGAGGACATCGGCCATTGTGTATTTGCCGGTATTGCGGAGCGGCTCGGCGACGACGAGCAGGACGGTAAGATAGGCGACGAGCCAGCCGACGGAGTACATGAAACCGTCGTAACCGAAAAACGCGATCATGCCGGCGATGCCGAGAAATGAGGCGGCGCTCATGTAATCGCCGGCGATGGCGACACCGTTCTGCCACGCGGTGACGCGGCGATTGGCGGCGAAGTAAGCGCTGGGACCGCTGGAGCGACGGGCGGCCCACCCAGTGATGACCAACGTCACCGCGACGAAGATCAGGAAGAATGCGAGGGGCGGTGACATTGAGCGCCCCTAATGTTCGCGGATATCGTCGAGGATGGCGTTCGCGTCACGGTCGAAGATATTCGCGGCGCGCACGTAAAGCGCGGCGATGATCCACGCCATGAAGAATTGCGAGAGGGCGAAGAGGTAGGCGATGTTGACGGGCCCGACGCGCTTCTCCATGAGCGGCTTCGCGTAGCCGATCAGAATCGGAAGCGCGAAGTAATAGAGGATGAAGAAGATGCAGGCCGGTACGATGAACCGGGACTTCCGGCGAAGCAGACCGCGAAACTCGGGGCGGGCTGCGATTTTTTCCCAATCGACGCGTCCGAGATCCTCGGCCGCGGTAAGTTCATGGGAGGGCTTTGGCACGAGGTGACCGACCGGTGCGATGTCCGTCGGAGCACCCACAAAAGGCGTGGGATCGCCAGGTTCGGGGGAAACCATGTGCATGAGTTAGCAAATCGCAGGTGATTCAACAAGAGTAAACTGGGCGAAAACCCCGCGGTTCGATTTTGTCTATATCTCCGCCGCGTTGAGATTCCATGGGGCTTTCTCTTTTGCCGCGGCGGTGGCGAAGACGGAACCGCCGCCGCCGACCATGAGGTCCGAGCCGAGGCCGGGGCGCAATTGCGCGAGGTCGGACGGGGGCAGGCAAATGCGCAGGGCGCGGAATCCGAGGGCTCCAGCGCGAGCCGCCGCGGCGCCGATCAACTCGAGAGCGGCCCTGGGGTCCTGAAAGGCGAAGCAGGAGAGATAAGCGGGGCGCAGCTCGACGCCGTCGTCGGCGATGAGGCGGCGGACCTTGCGGCGATCCTCGAAACGCGCGCACGCCAGGCCGCTGGGATGCGCGAGCCAAGCGGGGGGCGAATCGGAGCGGTCGCCGGGCGAACCGCCGAGCAGCGCGTAGCGGCCCTTTGAGAGCCGCTTGAATATCTCCCGGGCATCTTCCGGTTTCGCGACGAATCGACGGCCACCCTCGCCAACCGCGGCGCCGTTCGCGGCGGGGAGGCGGACCACTACCAGCCTGCCTGCCTCGGAGAATTTGAGGATGCCGGCGCGCCCGGTGTAATCGGACGGCTTGATCGGTGTTTCATCGAGAGTGACGGTGAAACCGAAGTCGGTCTTCGACTGGCCCCATTCCATGGCTTTTTGCAAGAGGCGGGCGGTGCCCATCTTGCGCCGGTCCTCGGGCCGGACCTTGATATCGGCGATGTAGCCAGCGGTCCGCGCCTCGCCACCCGGCAAGAGGAGGTTGACGACGGCGATCTCAATCAGTCCGACGATGCGGCCGTCTTTTTCGCCGGCAAAGCATCTCCCCTCCCCCAGCGAGCGGATAAAGGCGGTGCGATCGCCGCCGTAATCGATGCGAAAAAAACGGCCTGGCGTGAAAGGGATGAGGAATGAGGCTTCGAACTCCTGCAACGCCCGTTGGAGATCGGGGGGCGGCGCGGCGTCTAATTGGTGGATGACCACGGGGGATTCATGAATGCCCTTTGCAAATTGGGCGATTGTTCCTTAGGCTCGGGACCCCTTTATGTCAGCACTCCCAGCCAAACGCAAGGCCGCCCGGCCACCCGCCGCGAAACCGTCCATCAGCCGCGAGCACTCTGCAATCGTGGTGGACGGGGTCGAGCGCGCAGCGAGCCGCGCGATGCTGCACGCGGTGGGATTCACGAGACGAGATTTCAAGAAATCGCAGATCGGGATCGCGTCGACCTGGAGCATGGTGACGCCATGCAACATGCACGTGGACCGGCTGGCGCGCGAGGCGGCGGCGGGTGCGGACGCGGCGGGTGGAAAGCCGGTCATTTTTAATACGATCACGATCTCCGACGGCATCTCCATGGGGACCGAGGGGATGAAATACTCGCTGGTGTCGCGCGAGGTGATCGCGGATTCCATTGAGACGGTGGCGGGGTGCCAGGGGTTCGACGGGCTAGTGGCAATCGGCGGGTGCGACAAGAATATGCCGGGATGCGTCATGGCGATTGCGCGGCTGAATCGGCCTGCGGTTTTCGTTTATGGCGGCACGATCCTGCCGGGGTGCATCACGGGCCAGATGATGGCGCAGCGGCTGGGGAAAAATATCTTGAAGGCTGGGGATGCGTCGAAGAGGCCGCTGGATATCGTTTCGGTATTCGAGGCGGTGGGAGCGCATGCGGCTGGGACGATCAATGACCGGCAACTGGCGGAGATCGAGGCGTGCGCGATCCCCGGCGAGGGATCGTGCGGCGGGATGTATACGGCGAATACGATGGCCTCGGCGATTGAGGCGCTGGGGATGAGTTTACCGAATTCGTCGGCGCAGGACGCGATTTCTGCGGCGAAGGCGGACGATTGCCGGCGGGCGGGGCACGCGGTGCTGGAGCTGATCAAGTGGGGGATCCGCCCGCTGGAAATCATGACGCGCGAGGCTTTCGAGAATGCCATCACGGTGGTGATCGCGCTCGGGGGCTCGACGAACGCGGTGCTGCACTTGATCGCGATGGCACACAGCGCTGGCGTGAAGCTGGGGATTGACGATTTTACGCGCATCGGGCGGCGTGTGCCGGTGCTGGCGGACCTGAAACCGAGCGGGCGTTACCTGATGGCGGAGCTGGTGGCGATTGGGGGAATCGTGCCGATGATGAAGACGCTGCTGGAGGCAGGGCTGCTGCACGGGGATTGCATGACTGTAAGCGGGAAGACCCTGCGCGAGAATCTGAAGCCGGTGAAGGCGTACAGCGCCGGGCAGCAGATCGTCCGGCCGCTGTCGGATCCCATTAAGAAGGAGAGCCATCTGGTTATCCTGCGGGGCAATTTGGCGCCGGAAGGCGCGGTCGCGAAGATATCGGGCAAGGAAGGCGTGCGGTTTACCGGGAGGGCGCGGGTATTCGAGAGCGAGGAGACGGCGCTGACTTCGATTCTGGATGGGTCGATCAAGGCCGGCGACGTGATCGTGATCCGCTCGGAAGGGCCGCGCGGCGGCCCGGGGATGCGGGAGATGCTGTCGCCCACGTCGGCGATCTCCGGCAAGGGGCTGGGGAAGCAGGTGGCGCTCATTACGGACGGGCGGTTCTCGGGCGGCAGCCATGGGTTTGTGGTGGGGCACATCACGCCGGAGGCTTACATGGGGGGACCGATCGCCATTGTGAAGAACGGGGATCGGATCACCATCGATGCGGAGAAGCGGACCATCGACCTGGAGGTAGCCGACGGGGAAATTGCGCGGCGACTGGCCAGATGGAAGAAGCCGAAGCCGCGCTATACGCGGGGGGTGCTGGCGAAATACGCGGAGCTGGTGAGCAGCGCGAGCGAGGGGGCTGTTACGGATAAGTACTTGCGAGGGGGAAGGTAAGAAATTGCTGATTGATGAAGTGAGATTGCTGATTGGCAGAGCCCTGACTCACGGGCCGAGGGGCCTATTTCGACTCAAAGGCAATTGTCGGTTAGCAATTCTTTGACAGCACTCCCCGGCACCCTTAGTTTTTTTCACTTCAAAAGCCCCCAAAGAACTTCCCCGTAGTGAACAACGACGATTACGTAACGGAAATCCTGCTCGATACCGGGCTTATTACCAAATCGCAACTCGACCGCGCGCGAGAGGAGGCGAATCCGGAACGGGGAATCGTCCAAACGCTGATCGAGCATGGGGCGGTGAGCGATGAGGACGTGGCGCGGGCACTGGCCGGGGCGGCGAGCATGGACTTCGTGGACCTGGGCCAGGTGGCGATCCCGCAGGAGGTCATCGAGCTGCTGCCCGCGCAGACGGCGCGGCGCTACAAGGTCGTGCCGGTGGCTCTGACCGATTCCGGGCTGCTGATGGCGACGAGCAACCCGCTCGATTTCGACACCTTTGACGCGATCGGGCATTTGCTGAGGCGGGACATCGATTTTGTCTGCGCGACGCCGGCGCAAATCAAGACGGCGTTGATCCAGTATTACGGCACGGCGGACGAGGCGGTGAGCAGCCTGGAGGCGGCGCTGGGGGCGGAGCAAATCCAGTTTGGCGACGGGCCGGTGATGAGCGCGGAGGACTCGGATGTGGGCGATGCGCCGGTGATCAAGATGGTGTCGATGCTCCTGCTCGAGGCGCACAAGATGCGGGCGAGCGACATCCACCTGGAGCCGCTGGAGAAGCGATTCCGCGTGCGGTTCCGCATCGACGGCGTGCTGCACGAGATGACGAACCCGCCGAAGAAATTGCAGAGCGCGATCTGCAGCCGCATCAAAATCATGACCGGCTCGATGAGCATCGCTGAGAAGCGGCTGCCGCAGGACGGGCGCATCCAGGTGAAGATCGGCAAAAAGGCGATCGACCTGCGCGTATCGACCATCCCGACCAATCACGGCGAGAGCATCGTCATGCGCATCCTGGACAAGACCAGCCTGATGCTCGGGCTGCCGGAACTGGGCTTCCTGAGCGATGACCAGGAGATATTCGAGCGGCTGCTGGTGCTGCCGGACGGGATTCTGCTGGTGACGGGACCGACGGGCTCCGGCAAGACGACGACGCTGTACGGGTGCCTGAATTACATCAATAAGCCGGACCGGAAGATCATCACGGTCGAGGACCCGGTCGAGTACCAGATGAACGGAATCAACCAGGTGCAGGTGAACGCGGATATCGGGATGACCTTCCCGGCGGCGCTGCGGTCGATGCTGCGGCAGGCGCCGAACATCATCATGATCGGTGAGATTCGCGACGTTGAAACGGCCAACATCGCCATTAACGCCTCGCTGACGGGCCATCTTGTCTTTTCCACGCTGCATACGAACGACGCGCCGAGCGCGGTCGCGCGTCTGGTCGATATCGGGGTGCAGCCGTTCCTCGTCTCGAGTTCCGTGCGGGCGATCATGGCGCAGCGGCTTGTGCGCAAGCTCTGCCAGAAGTGCCGGGGGCCGGGCGAGCTAACCGAGGCGGAGATGCGGGCGCTGCGGATCGATTCGAGGCAATTGAGCGAGGCCACCGTCATGCGACCGGTGGGCTGCGAGAATTGCCGGTTCCTCGGCTACAAGGGGCGGATGGGCATTTTTGAGATATTCCTGGTGGACGACGAAGTGCGCTTCATGATCAACGAGCGCTCCTCGACGCTGCAATTGCGCAAGCGGGCCCGGGAGCTTGGGATGCGAACGCTGCGCGAGGATGGCGTCCGGAAGGTGCTCTCCGGGCTCACGACGGCGGAGGAAGTGATTGCGACAACGATGGGGGATGCGGATTGAGCGAGCCGAGGTAACGCGATGCCGAGGGCAACACTGATGCAAAAGGAAAATTCGAAATTTTGCCCTTAGCCCATGGCTACCATTCCCCTCGATGATTTGCTGCGGCTGGTGATTGAGGAAGACGCTTCCGATCTTCACCTGAGCGTCGGGGTTCCACCGACGCTGCGGCTCAAGGGATTGCTGGTGCCGCTCAATGCGCCGGCATTGAGCGGGGCGGACATGGAGACGCTGGCGCGCGGATTGGCGCGGCCCGACCAGATGGATCGCGTCAACGACGGGGGCAGCGTGGATTTTGGATTCACGTTCCGGGACGCGAACCGGTTCCGCGTGAGCGTTTACCGGGAGCGCGGCAACTTGGCGGCGGCGGTGCGGCTATTGCCGCGCAAGCTGCTCTCGCTCGAGACCATCGGGATGCCGCCTTCTGTGCGGGAACTGCTCGATTATCCGCGCGGGCTGGTGCTGGTCACCGGCCCGACGGGCTCCGGCAAGACGACGTCGCTGGCGAGCATGCTGACCGTCATCAACGAGACGAGCCCGCGGCACATCATCACCATCGAGGACCCGATCGAGTATTACCTGGATCACCGGCGCGGCATCGTCAATCAGCGCGAGGTGGGCGTCGATGTGTCCACGTTCGCGGAAGGACTGCGGCGGGCGTTGCGGCAGGACCCGGACGTGATCCTGGTGGGTGAAATGCGGGATCTGGAGACCATCGAGACCGCGATCACGGCGGCGGAGACGGGGCACCTTGTCTTTTCCACGCTGCACACCACGGGCGCGGCGCGCACGATCGACCGTATTGTCGATGCGTTCGATCCGCAGGCGCAGCAACAGATTCGCGTCCAGCTTTCGATGAACCTCAAGGCGGTGATCTCGCAAATCCTGCTGCCGCGCCGCGACGGCACGGGGCGGGTCGCCGTATTCGAGGTAATGATCAATACTTCCTCCATCGGCGCGCTGCTGCGCGACAACAAATCCTACCGAATCCACAACGAAATCCTGACGGGCAGCAAGTACGGGATGGTTTCCCTGGAGGGGTCGCTGATCGACCTTTACCGGCGGGGCGTCATCACGCGCGAGCAGGTGCTGGGCTATGCGCAGGACCCCGAAGTCGCGCGGCAAATGCTGGGCGAGCGCGTCGCCATCTGAAATCTCAAAACTCCTTACCATGAACGCAAAACCCGTAATTGATCTGCTTGTGGAACAGGGCGTCATCGACAAGGCCCAGGCCGAGGATGCCATGCAGGAAATCTCGAGCTCGGGCAAGGAGGTGGTGACCACGCTCACCGACTTTGGCCTGGTGACCGAAGAGGGTCTTTACCAGCAAATCGCCGAATCGCTCGGGACCGACGTGGTCGATTTGTCCACGTTCGAGCCAGAGGAGGCGACGTTGAAGCTGATGCCGGCGGGCCTCGCGCGGCTTCACGGCGCCATCCCGATATCCGCCGCCGGCGACACGCTGACAGTGGCGCTGACTGATCCGCTTAATCCGCAAATCCCGGAGGACCTGCGCTTCGCGCTCGGGAAGAACCTCCAGGTGGTGGTGGCGAAGATCCAGGATGTCGAGGCGCTGATCCAAAAGAGCTATGGCAGCGACGACGCGAGCCTGAATGAAATCCTGGCCGAATTGAGCGGGGAGAACATCAGTTACGGCGAGGACGGGAAGCTCGATCTCCAGAATATCGAAGCGGAGGCGAACGCGACGCCGATCATCCGGTACGTCGATCTGATTCTCTACCAGGCCATCCAGGACCGGGCGAGCGACATCCACTTCGAGCCGTTCGAGCATGAATTCAAGATTCGCTACCGCGTGGACGGGGCGCTGTATGAGATGGCGCCGCCGCCGCGGCACCTGGCGCTGCCGGTGATCTCGCGGGTGAAGGTCATGGCGAACCTGAACATCGCCGAGCGCCGGCTGCCGCAGGACGGGCGCATCCAGAAGACGATCGCGGGGCGTCCGGTGGATCTGCGCGTGTCGACGCTGCCGACACAGCATGGCGAGAGCGTGGTGCTGCGCGTGCTGGACCGCTCGACCGTGAACCTGAATCTCAATGCGCTCGGGATGCCGGACTACATTCACAATTACATCCTGACCACCATCGAGAAGCCCAACGGCATCTTCATCGTCACGGGCCCGACCGGCTCCGGCAAGACGACCACGCTGTACGCCTGCCTGAACCAAATCAATACCATCGACTCGAAGCTGCTCACGGCCGAGGACCCGGTGGAGTATGACATCGAAGGCATCGTGCAGGTGCCGATCAACGAGGGAATCGGCCTGAACTTCGGGAGGGTGCTGCGCGCGTTTTTGCGGCAGGACCCGGACCGCATCATGGTGGGTGAGACGCGCGACCTGGAGACGGCGCAGATTTCCATCCAGGCTTCGCTCACGGGCCACCTGGTCTTTTCCACGCTCCACACGAACGACGCGCCCGGAGCGGTGACGCGCTTGATCGATATGGGCGTCGAGCCGTTCATGATTTCGTCGTCGCTGGAGGGTGTGCTGGGGCAGCGGCTGATCCGGAAGATTTGCATGAACTGCCGGACACCATACGAGCCGAGCGAGACGGTGCTGTCGCAGATGGGTCTTTCTCCACACGAGATCGGCGACAAGCAGTTTTTCTATGGAAAGGGCTGCGACGTCTGCAACCACACGGGCTACAAGGGCCGCAAGGGCATCTACGAGTTGCTCGATATCACGGATCCGATCCGTGAGTTGATCAACCAGCGCGCGCCGACGGTGGTGCTGAAGCAAAAGGCGATCGAGCTGGGAATGATGACGCTGCGCGAAGACGGGCTGCGGTGCATTTACGATGGTGAAACGACCATCGAGGAAGTGCTGAAGTATACGTAAGGGCGGCGAGCGCCTCTCTCAGTGTGCTCCGAGCCGTGCCAGACCTTGTTTGGCATAGGGATTGTCGCCGGCTTTTTTGTACCACTCGATGGCCTTCTGGGGATCCTTGGGGATGCCGGCGATGCCTTTTTCGTAAGCTCTGCCGATTCCGACGCAGCCCATCGGGTCTCCTTGATCGGCGGCCTTTTGGAACCATTGGACGGCCTGGGCGAGGTCCATGGGCACGCCGTCGCCTTTCGCATAGAGCTCGGCGAGCAGGCTCTGGGAAGTGGCGACGCCTTGATTGGCGGATTTGAGGAGCCACGTGGCGGCTTCGGCGGGATCCTTCCGTTAACCCTCGAGGCCACCCAGGTACCACGCGCCGACGTAACCTTCATCCTTGGCGTCGCCATTATCGGCGCCCTGCTGGATGAGCTTGTCCCCCAAGGCCGGGTCCGATGCCGTATCGTCATAAGTGCGCGGCGGCTCGGTGGCCGTCACGGCTGCGTTGTCGGACCTCGAACGAAGGGCCATGGCAACGTCTGCGGCGTTCAACAGGATAATGATGAAGAACCAAATCACATACGCGCGGAGCAAGAGATTGACGTATCGATTCGGTCCCGGCTCCAGCAGCGCCAGCGCGGGATTGCCGGGCAAATACGAAACTGTCACCGGCGATCCCACGGGATAGCGGCTTAATACCTGGTCTGTCTCCTTCGGGGGCACGCCAGCGAGGATGACTTTGTTTCCGGTGTAGGATTTTCCGTTCACCTCATAGTTGTAGGTCACGCGCGGCTGAGTGCGCCACAGTACCTTTGTGCGCTCTGACGTGGCGACGGTGCCGGGAACTGTGGGCCAGCCGGTGCTTTCCCGCGACAGGCGCACGTTCTTCCATGCCATCCAGATCAGGAACGGAAGACAGACAATGGCGATTACGGCCAGCATGGAAGACACCCTCTCACGATGTGTGGTGAAGCGTATATATGCCACGTCGTGCTGTGACGAGCACAAAGCAGGTGGCGAGGCGTCCAGGCCCGGGTCCAGAAGCGCAATGCTCACGGCCTTTCTTCCGCGAGAAGCTCACTCGCGCGGTAGTGCGGGATGATTGCGGCGGCCGCCGGCACTGGCGAAGGTGGTTGGCATCGAGCCAACCTGACACGCTGATGCGGCGGGGTCGAGCCGCTACTCCAGCCACTCCGTGTGGAAGACGCCGGGCTTGTCGATGCGCTCGTAGGTGTGGGCGCCGAAGAAATCGCGCTGAGCCTGGAGCAAATTCGCCGATAGCCGGGCGGAACGGTAACTGTCGAAATAGCCGAGCGAGGCGCCGAAGGCGGGGACGGGTATGCCGGCCTGGACTGCCTGGGCGACGGCGAGCCTCCAGTTCTCCTGGGTCCTCGCGAGCACGTCGCAGAAGAACGGGTCGAGCAGGAGATTTTTCAATCCGGGATTGCGCTCGTAGGCCTCCTTGATGCGATTGAGGAATTGGGCGCGAATGATGCAGCCGCCGCGCCAGATGGTGGCGATGTCGCCGAACTTGAGATGCCAGCCATAAGTGGCGCTTGCGGCGCCGAGCAACTCCATCCCTTGCGCGTAGGAGACGATCTTTGACGCGTAGAGCGCATCGCGCACCGCATCGATGAGCCTCTGCCGGTCGCCGGTGAACGGCTTTGCGGCGGGCCGCGGCAATATCTCCGACGCCTCGACGCGTCCGGCCTTGCGGGAGGAGATGACGCGGGCCTCGACGGCGGCGTTGATGGTGGAGATTACGACAGCCTGGCCGATGGCGGATTGCAATGTCCAGATGCCGGTGCCTTTCTGTCCCGCCTTGTCGAGGATCACATCGACGAGCAGCTCGCCGGTTTCGGGATCGATTTTGGTAAAGATGCGGGAGGTGATCTCGATGAGGTAGCTGTTGAGTTCGCCGCGGTTCCAATCGGTGAAAATCTCCGCGAGTTCCGGGGCGGAGAGGCCGAGCAGGTCCTTGAGGATCGCGTACGCCTCGCAGATCAACTGCATGTCGCCGTACTCGATTCCATTGTGGACCATCTTGACGTAATGACCCGCGCCGTCCGGGCCCATGTAACGGCAGCAGGGCTCCCCATCCACCTGCGCGGCGATTTTCGTAAAAATGGGTGCGACGATTTCCCATGATTTCTCGGAGCCACCGGGCATCATGGAGGGGCCTTTGAGCGCGCCTTCCTCGCCGCCGGAGACGCCACAGCCGATGAAGTGAATCCCCTTCCCCTCCAGATCCTTGCAACGCCGCTGTGTATCGGTGAAGAGGGAGTTGCCGCCATCGATGATGACGTCGCCCTTTTCCAGCAGCGGCACCAATTGGCCGATGACGGCATCGACCGGCGCGCCAGCCTTAACCATGATCATGGCCTTGCGCGGGCGGGAGAGGGCCCGCACGAATTCCTCGAGCGCGCGGGTCGGGAGGATGTTCTTTCCCTTCGCGCGCGCAGCGGCAAATTTTTCGGTGACCTCGGTGGTGCGGTTGAAGACGGCGACGCGAAAGCCTTTGCTCTCCATATTGAGCACGAGATTCTCTCCCATGACGGCCAGGCCGATCAGGCCGATGTCGCACTGATTCATAAAATTCTATTCTTTTGGATTCCCCCCGGGTATTGGGGGAAGTCAGACTAAATTTCCCGCAATGGCCAAGGCAAACGAGATTTCCGGAATTTTGGAGGCCTTATGAATCTTGCGAATCGCCTCACTGTCTCGAGGTTCTTCCTTTCGCTCGGCTTCGTGATCGCGCTGACGGTCGATTTCCCGTACCGCTTTACCGCGGCGCTGTTCTTCTTCCTGCTGGCGGGGATCACGGATTACGCGGACGGGGAGGTGGCCCGGAGATTTCACATGGAGAGCGATTTTGGGCGGCTGATGGATCCGCTGATGGACAAGATCATGATGGCGGCGGCATTCATCTGCCTGGTGCCGCTCGGAGCGGTGCCGGCGTGGGTGGCGACGGTGATCATCAGCCGCGAGTTCCTGATCACGGGCCTGCGGCTGCTGGCGGCCTCGAAGGGCCGGGTGCTGGCGGCCGAGAAGCTGGGCAAGCACAAGACCGCGTGGCAGATCATCACGGCGATTTTCTTCCTGCTGATGCTCTCGGCGAGGGAATTTGCCGGACTGACCGATACGCCGCAGGCGGCGCAAATCTACGCGCGCGTTTGGGACTGGGGCGGAGCGTCGCTGCTGGTGGTGACGGTGGCGCTCACGGTGATCTCCGGGGCCGGCTACCTGTGGAAGAACTGGGCGATCGTGGAGCAGCAGTAGGCTGGCGCGCTCAATACCAACTCTCGACCAACTCGATGCGGTCGCCGGGAGAGACGGGCGGGTCCATGGAGGGATATTTATTGAGCTTCCTGCGGCTGAAATACTGGATCTTCCCGTTGTGAACGAGGCGAATCTTGTCGCCGGCAAAATCGCTGGGGCCGCCCGCGGCGTCGATGGCGCTCATGAGCGTCAGGTCCGAACTGTAAGGGACGCGCTGCGGGGCGCGCACGGCTCCGCTCACGCTGATGAAGCGCGCGCCGACGGGCGGATTCACAGTGACTGTCGGATCGGTGTAGACCCCGGCGCCAATATATTGGTTTTGGATCAGGGTCTCGACTTGGCTGGGCACCAGTCCGCCGGCCTTGACCAAGCCGATGAAGGGCAGGTTGATCATCCCCGATTCATCGAGCGTGTAGACGCCGCTGATCTGGCCGACGTCATCGACGGGGACATTGGCGATGCGGACTTCCACCACATCGCCGTTGCGCAATGGGACACCGTTTTTCGGCGGGGTGGCCGCCGGGGCGGCGCTGGGCGCGGGGACGACCGCCTGAGCCTTGGGAGCGACATCCTCGGCCTGGGCGAGCAAATGGGGTCCGGCTCCAAGCAACGCGGCCAATCCAAGGGCAATAAACTTCACGGAAAACTTCGACTCTCTCATTCCAAAGGGTTTCTGAGGCTCAATACTGTTCGTCCTCGGCTCCGCCGTGGACCTGGCCGGTCTCGGAAACGGGCTTGTGTCCGTTTGCCTTCGCAGCGACGGGCTGGGGACGTTCCTCGCCGTTGTGGGAGGTGTAGTAATCGTAGTAGTTGCCGTAGTAGCCGTAGCCGGAGTCATGCTTCGCATCGACTTTGTTGAGCACGACGCCCACCAGATTGCCGCCTACGTTGACGACCGCCTGACGCACTCGCTGGAGCATCGAGCGGGGGAACCTACGATGCTCGATGACCATGATCGCGAGGTCCACTTCGCTGGCGAGGACGGCGCCGTCGCTGACGCCGAGAATAGGCGGGGAGTCAAACATGACGAGGTCGTAGCGCATCTTGGTATTGCGGATGAGATCGATCATCCGCTGGGAGTTGAGGATGCCGACGGCATCGCGCGGGAGCTGACCGCTCGGGATGAAGGAGAGGTTCTCGACGCCCGTGGTGCGCACCACTTCCTCGAAGGGCATGTTGCTCGTAAGATAATTGCTGAGGCCCACGGTATTCTCGACGCCGAAGAGCCGGTGCTGCGAGGGGCGGCGCAAATCGGCATCGACCACCAGCACGCTGTAGCCACCCTTCGCGCAGGTGTAGGCGAGATTGAAGAGCGTGGTCGATTTGCCTTCGCCGGGGCCGCCGGAGATGAGGGTGAGGGTATTGGTATCGGGATTCTTGCGGTTGAACTCGATGTTGGTGCGCAGGATGCGATAGGCCTCGGCGTCCGGTGAATCGCCCTTCTGGTGCATGAGGATGCCGACGTTCTTGGGAATGACCGCGAGCACGGGGACGCCAAGGAAGCGTTCGACGTCCTCCAGCGATTTGACGCTGGTATCGAGGTACTCGAGGAAGAATGCCAGACCGGCGCCGAGCGCCATGCCGATAAAGGCCGCCAGGACCATGTAAAAGGCGACCTTGGGCCGACCGGGACCCAGCGCCGGCTCCGCTTGCTCCCATACCTTCGCGACGACGGGGGTCATGTTCTCCTGCATCACTTCGGTCTCATACCTTTGCCGCGCGGCCTCGAGCAGGCGCTTGGCTTCCACGTAGCGATATTTCGCATCGATGTAATCGCCACTCTGATTCTTCATCTCGGTAAATTGGGCCTTGGCGTCATTGAGGCGCTGCTGGAGAACGGCTTGCGTGCTCTTGGCAAGCTCGAGTCTGGTGGCCATGGATGCCTTGATCCCATCGATAGCCTCGTTGAGCTGCTCCGTATACACTTCCTTGACGGCCCGGAGTTCCCTGATCTTCGGGTGGTTGGGGCCGACGCCGGAACTGAGAAGACGCGCTTCCTCGGAAACGGTGTCCTGGAAGAGCGGTAATATTTTTTCGACTGTTGGATCGTCGATGTTCAGGAGGTGCAGGGCGACCATCAACTGCTCGGGCTTGAGCTGCTCGACCTGGTCCATTTGCGTCTGCAACTCGGCGGTCTTGACCTTGGAATCATCGACCTGCCCTTCGATGGTCCTCACGGACTGCGTATCGATGTCCGATCCGGCGTTCATATCCTCCTGATCAGGATCGACGATGCCGAGCTTGGTCCGCAGCGAGGCGGCGGCGGCGCCCAGGTCGGTCACTTCCTTCTCGTGATCATCGACCTCCTGCTTGAGGCGGTCGAGACCGGTGTCCATCATCTTGGTCTGATCGGCAATGCGCCGGTCCTGGTAAACGACGGCGATGGCGTTCGCAATCTCGGCGGCTTCCTTTGGGTCGATTGACCAGACTCCGATTTCGATCAGGTCCGTCTGGCGGATCGGGTTCAATTCGAGCATGCCCAAGAGCTTCCCGTATGCCTGCTCTTTCTGGAGCGGCGGGCCGCCGCCCGCCCACGTGGTCGTCAAATTCAGTTCGTCGATCACCGGATAAAGGATTCCGGGCTCGGTCAGGATCTTCAGTTGCGTAGGAGCGAGCTTCGGGTCGCTGGCGGCATTGTACTCGTCGGCGCCGCCGCCGAAGATATGGATGGAATTCTCGTCGCTCTTCACCTCGATGGTCGACTTCGAGAAATACTCCCTGGGCATGAAATAAATGGTCACGCCCGCTGTGATCATCGTGAGGAGGAAGGTCAGGATGATAATCCCCGCGCGCGCCTTGATGACGCGCCAGTAATCGAGAAAATGCAGCTTAACTTCAGTCGAATCTGACATACGGGAGATGGATGGGGTCTGGGCTTCTGCGGCTCAGGCCAAAGGGCCTGACAGTGAGGGCCAAAATAGCCCGTCGCCCGTCCGCCCGCAAGCAGCTAAGCTGAAAAACAGTTTATTCATCGGCGGTGTTCGACATCGGCAGCCGGTTTCCGTTCATTCGAAAGTGTAGCTGGCGCTGAGGAAAATCTGGTCCCGGGTGTAGGTCGAGTTGATCTGGGTGGTCAAAAAATCGTAGTAATTGTAGCTCAAGCTGAAGGAGAGCCGAGGGGATACGGTGTACCCGAGGCTGAGCGACAACTGAACTTGGGTTTGGGTGTACCCTGCCGCAGGGGTGGAGGAATCGGTGGTCTTGAGGTAGTTGTAGGCGACGGAGGAGGAGACGGAGAGCTTAGAGGAGAAAGGGTACGAGAAGCCGAGCGAACTGCGGAATGCCGTGGTGGTCTGGTCGGCCGCCCCGGACTCCTGGTTCCCATAGAAATTCGACCAGTTCAATCCGGCCCCGCGAGGCAATCCCATGGTCAAGGAATCCGAGAAGTAGGGGAGCGTCTGGGTTCCTCCTCCGGCGGACAGCTTGTGGTAATCAACACCCACGCCAATCGTATTGGTCATTTGCGACGAAATGACGGTATCGAGCCCCAGGATGTAAATTACGCTCGAGTTGTTGGCCGCGGGATCCGACGGATAGGTGCCGGTGGTATCCCGCAGTTCGGCGGTGAGGGTGTTGCGTGCGGAGACAGTGTACCGGAATTGATTGCCGATCGTGCTCTCGATGACATTCTGGGTGCTGTTCGACGCCTGCAGGTTGGTATTGCCCGACCAGGTGGTTACCGTGGAGAATCGCGCGGACCATTGATAGGCGAGGCTGACCTGGGCGGATCCGTTGAGGTAATTGCCGCCGCTGCCGTTGTTGGTGGGAGCATTGAGGAGGGCAAAGTTGGGCGTCTCCTGGTAAACGGCGTTGGCCGAAATCGACAGGGTTGCGCGCGGCGTGATTCGGTGGATGAAATCCAGGTCAAAATTGCCGCTCTCATCCAATCCGTTGCCGGGCCGGTCCCAATAGTTTTGCACACCCACGCCTGCATCCATCTCAATGATGGTCCGCGGCGTTCCCTCCTGGATCTGAATGCCGGCATTGAGTGTGCTAACCGCGCTTCCGATCACCCCCAGCGTCGGGACCGGAGTGGGAGTCGCGATGGCCTTGGGCCGGAAGGTCACATAGACGGGCGTAGGCGGGAAGGGCGGAGTAATGCGAAACTCGACGATCCGCTCCTCGATCGGCGGCGTGGGAAAGGGAACGGGCGTAGGCGTGGCCACAGGGTGGGCATCCGCGCTGAAGATGTTGTCATCGTACCCCTGCGAGACCGAGAATGAGAATGTCAGCGGCGGCTGGGCGAGGCGCCCTTCGCCCAGGGTGAAGGAAAGCGGCGTACCACCGGGCGTGTAGCTCTCGGGCATGGATACGGTTATCGGAGTGGGGGCGGCCTGCGCGCCTTGCGACGGCGGGGGTGTTTCGGCTTGGAAAGCGGGGGGTGTCACGCTGGGGCTGGCCGCCGGGGCAACCTCGCCCTCCGGAGGGGCGCTCGGCAGCGGCTGGGGAGTAAGGGTGCCGCCCTGGCCTTCCCCATTGCCCTCCGTACCGGTGCCGGGGCCGAAGAGGCTGCCTCCGCCGGGGAACGCACTATTCCCCCCGCCATTCTGCTCGCCGCCGCCGCCACCGGGGAGCGGATTCTCCTCGCCGCCGGTTCCGTTCATGTTGCCGTTCTCGTCGGTGTTGCCGTTCCCGTTGGTGTTGCCATTCCCGTTGGTGTTGCCGTTCCCATTGGAATTCTCGCCGGCATTCCCATTGCCATTCTCACCGCCGCCGCCCTCGCCGCCGGTCATGCCGGAACTGTCGGCGCCGCCCGCGCCGCCCCCGGTATCGCCGGCACCGCCGGCGCCTGCCGCGCCCGCGCCATTATCCTGGGCCATCATGCGCACCGCAAAAAGAGCGGCGGCGCACAAGGCCAATACCTGGAGGCGCCGCTTCATGCTGGGGGAGAGTTGGACATACAGCAGGCTCTTGGACCATTCCGCCCCCCAGCCGTTCGTTTTGCCGCGTATTTTCCGCCGCCGGACCTGTCATCATACTGGATTGCGGATGGCATGAGGCGGCTTTCCGCGCCCCTCGGAAGAGGGTGGGGAAAAAAAGGGACGGCAGAGTTAGCGGATGGGCTTGCGGCAGGCAAGCGGTTACTCGGCGCGGGAGAAACTGGAGCGGGCAACGGGAATCGAACCCGCATGGCCAGCTTGGAAGGCTGGAACTTTACCATTAAGCTATGCCCGCCTGCGTGTGGAGGTCATCTTACGAAGCGACGAGCCTTGCGCAAGCTTCAAGGGCGGCTCAGGCAACTCAAGGCGGTGTGACCTCCAGGAGGTAAAGATTCACGCTGCCGGAGACCAGCTCCGGCGTATCCGTCATCAGGTTATCGGTGGGGATGACCGAGCCGTTAATGCTGACGCTCTTCAAGATGACGGCTTCGATGCCGAAGCTGTCCGTGAGCGTCGAATCCCCGGTGGCGGCGCCCGCCACGACAATCTTTGCGATCGATGAGACGGCGCCAGGGAGGGAGGTGCTCGTGATGGCCGTATTGCCGGCGGTCCCGAATTGCGTGTTCGAGTCGGGGTTGATACCAGCCACGATGTTGCTGGCGTTCAAGGTCGAGCCGAAGGTCAGCGTGCCCATCTGAGCCGAACCATCCACGACCGTTCCGAGCATTCCCAATGCGGTGCCGGCGGTCACGTTCGCATTATAGCCGGCGAGCACATCGAGGTAATTCACGGCGCCGTTGATCGTCAGGGTCTGGATGGCGACGTCGGTTTTTTGTTTTGCGACATTCTGGGGCCCGAAGGCCGCGGAAATGAATACCGGGTCAGCGCTCGTTCCGGTCACCGTTCCGTCGATGGTGAGCGAGCCGATCGCGCTGTTCGAGCGGATGGCGCCGCTGTTCGCAATGCCGCCGGCGCCGGCGTTAAGGCCGGAGGAGACGCTGCCGTGGATGGTGAGGTTGCCAATCTGGCTGGCCTGGATGTAGCCGGAGTTTGTAAGGGCCGCGGTGGCGGTATGCGGCGCGCTGCCTCCGGCGAGGTTCCCCATGATGGTCCCGGTGCCGAGAAGGCCGCCGACCATGACCTCGCCTGTATCATTTCCCGCTCCACCGGAGAGGTTGCCGCCGATGAACAGTGTCTTGAGGCCGGTGCCGGCATCGATCTCGCCGCTCTGCGAGCCGGCCTCTCCCATGACGTTGCCGCCAATGTGCAAATTGGAGATGACTCCCTGTACCAGGCCGTTGACGAGGATGGAGCCGCTCGATGAGCCGGCGGCGCCAGTCACATCGCCATTCACGATGATGGTGCCGTAGTTCATCGCAAGGATAAGGGGCGAACTGCCCAGGCTGGAGACGCCAATGCCGACGACGGCGCCGCTATTGGGGCCATCGCCGCCGGTGATGCTATCGCCGACGACGAGGGTCTTCACGGTATTGGACACAATGGCGCCACTGGTATCCGCAGTATTGTCCTGAATGCCGTTCCCGTTGGTCTTATTGACCGACGTGCCACCGATGAGTGAGCCGCCAATGACGATGCTCTTCGCGGAAGAGGCGTAGATGACTCCGCTCTCGCCCGGGGTGGCGGCGATGGCGGGAGTCGTGAGAGAAGCGGGCTGGGCGGCGACGCCGGCCGAGCCGCCGGTGACGTCACCGCCAATCATGACGTTCCGAATCGAGGCCGGGTTGAGCGAGTCGTTTCCGTTGATCGCGAAGCCTGTTCCTCCGCTGTTGGTTCCTCCATTGGTGGCGCTCAAGATCGATCCGCTCGAGAGCCCCGACCCACCCGTCAGGTCACCGCCGATGCTTACCGACCCGAGCTTTCCCTGAACGGAACCGGAGCCGATGCCAGAACTCCCCACGAGGCTCCCGTCCACGGTGAGCCTTCCGATTGACGTATCCGCGTAGACCTGGCCGGAAGCGAAGCCGCTGCTTCCCGTGATGGAGCCCAGCACGGTCAGCGAGCCGATCTTTGAGGGGTTTGCGTCGCTTCCCTCGAGTTCGCCCGTATCGGTCCCTGAGGTCCCTGTGATGTTCCCAATCGTCGCCGAACCGATGCCCCCGGTAAACTGGATTACGCCGGTTGCCTGATCGTTGTTGGTGTCACCGGTCAGTGAGCCGCCGATATACAGCTTGCTGATCGATCCGTATCGGTAGCCGATCATCGCAAGGTTTCCGTAAAAGTTCCCCTGGACATTGAGATTTAGAATCGGGCCCAGGACGATGCTTTGCTCCACCGAGCTGGACGAGCCCATCGACTGCACCGTGAGTGACTTAATTACCGGGGGCGAGAAACCGTCCCCCGCCGTGATCGAGCCGAGATTGCCCTGAATGTAGATCGAGCCAAGATCGATGTTATCGCTGACCTGGTAGTTCGTATTGAAATTCGCGGCGGCGATTGAACCCACGTTCACCGTGTTGCCGCCGATGCCGACCTGCGTGACCACCCTCACGCTGATGTTCATCCCCTGCGCGGCAAAATTGCCCAGCAGGTCGATCTCGCTGATGTTCTCGGCGGTGCTGTTGCCTGTATAGGTTTCCGTGATGCTGTTGCCGTTGTTATCGACCCACTGGAGAATGCTATTGGCCGATTTGGCCGTCTTGAATAACGGTTTGGAAATGCGGATGACCGCGGTGCCGCCGGAACCGTCCTGGAAGGTGACGGTGTAGGGATTGAGGATCAACGCGGGGGCGATGCGATCCTCGAGCGGCTCGATGAGTGACAGGTGCTTCATCGCGTCATACTTCGTAGAGGAAGACATTGCCGGGGGCGGTTGAGAGAGTTTGCTCCTTGCCCGCGGCGAATGTGTCATTGTCCGGGCCGGCGAGGAGCGAGAGGACGGCGCCGTCCACTTTCGCGCTCGCGATATATTGCGCGGCGATGCCGTAGGCGCCGGCGTTGCCTGTCGATTCCACCGCTCCCGCGATGATGACCTTGGATATCTTTGACAGGATGGCCGGGTAATCCGTAACGCCGCCGCCACTGAGCGGCGCGCTGGCCGCCGTGCCAAAATAGGCGGCACCCGTTCCGGGGCCGAGACCGGCGATGATATTGGTTGCCTCGAGCGTCCCCCCAATTGTCACCGTGCCGATTTGCGCGTTCGCGCTGACGCCCGTTCCCAGCGGCGCCGCGCCGCTCTGGGTATCGTCATTGTAGCCGGCGAGGATATCCGCGTAAGTGGCGGATCCGGTCACTGTGATGCGCCCGATCGCCACGTCGCTGGTGGAGTTGATACTGAGGTTCGCGATGCCTACGGCGGAAATGATGGCTGGGTTGGCGGCATTGCCCATGAGGCTGCCGATGGTGAGGCTGCCGATGGTGGATGTGGAACGAATCGCCCCGGAGGTATTGATCCCGCCCGTGCCGACGGTGCCGGACTGGAGTTCGTCGCCAATGGTCATTGTCCCAATACCGGCGGCCTGGATGTACCCGGTATCGGTCAGCATCGTCGCACCGGAGTCGCTGCCAATCACGCTGCCGTTGATGAGGGTGTTCTTCAACACGCCGAAGGTGACGATGTCCCCCGTGCTGTCGGCGGTCCCACCCGTAACGTCGCCACCGATCTTCAACGAACTGACCGAACCGTGCGCTTCGATGTAGCCCGAAAACATTCCCGAGCCGCCCGTGAGGTCGTGCGTGAGCGTCATCGCACCGATATTTCCGGCGATTTGAATAAATCCGCTCGATGAGCCAGAGCCGCCCAGAATGCTGCCGTCCGACGTGTCCGCTCCGCCGATTGTGAGTCTGCCGATGCCGCCATTGCCGGTGGAGATTTGCCCCGAGCTCTGGCCACTGCCGCCGACCAGGTTTTTCCCGATGTAAATGCCGCCGATCGAAGTATCGCTGTGGATGGCGCCGTCGGTGTTTCCGGTCTGATTCGGATCGCCGCTCACCATGTTCCCGCCGATCAGCGAGCCCTCGATGATGATGCCGCCGATCGATTGCCCGTGAATCGTTCCCGAAAGACCACTCGACGACGACGTGCCCGCCGAGCCGCCCGCCACGTCGCCCATGACTGTGACTTTTTGAATGAGGCCCGTGGAATACACCTGCCCGGAATTCAGGCCCGAGCCGCCGTAAATGCTCTGCCCGATGGTCACGGACCCGATTGACCCGCCGAAGATGAGTCCCGCGGAATTGGCTTCCGACGGGCTTCCCGCGGTGAAATTCCCGCCGATGAGCGATCCCGCAATCGCCGCCTTCCCGAGCCTGAGCCCAGCCTGGATGGCTCCCGAAGCCGTTCCCGTTCCTCCGAAGATGTCTCCCGCGACATAGACGCTCCCGATGGTGGCGGCGTCGATGCTGCCGCTCAGACCGCCGGAGCCTCCGAGGATCGAGGTGCCAGGCACTCCGGGCAGCGGGCTCGGGTTCGGATCGTCGGGGACGGAGCCGTTTACCGTGATCGAGCCTATCTTCGAAAGCGTGCCGAAGCCTCCCACGCTGGTATCGCCGTATCCGCCGATGCTGCCGGAATACGCCGGCGAGCCCCCCTCAATGCCGCCCTGGATGACCGCTTTGCCCAGGGTGCCGCTGAAGAATACTTCGCCAGCGCCGGCCGCGGTGTTTCCATCCAGTGAACCGCCAATGTAAAGCTGGCCGATATTCCCGGTCGGCGGCCCCGGCCTGGTGGTGTAACTCTCCACGAAAACAGTCCCGTCGATGTTCCCGGCGACGTTAATCGAACCGACCGCGCCCGTGATATTGCTGGTGACGCTCGGATTCGCAATGCCGCCCTGCGTGGAAGTGCCCTCTGCGCCCAGACTCTGGACCGTCAGCTTTCCCAAGGCGGTACCGGACTTGCCCACATCGATCCTGGCAAGGTCCCCCGGCACGGTGATGCTGCCGAGATTGAGGCCGATGGCATCGATGTAGCCGACGTTTACCGTGTCGGTCCCTCCCGCCACGGGAACGATGGAGAATACGATGTTCGCGCCTTTAAAGTCGGAATGGCCGGTCAATGACAGCTCGGTCAATACGCCCGACGCGCCGGTGAACATGAATTGGCTCGGATCGAATGTCCCCTTGCTCGTCGTCGCGGTGACAGTGTCGCCCGCCGCATCGAGGTAGGTGGCCGATTTGCCGTTTGACGAGATCGTTGCCATGCCCAGCACCGCGGGTGCAATACGATCTTCCAAGGGTTCTATCAGCGACACGGCACGCATGGGGCAAAGGGGCGGCGTTTCATCGCACACGCCCGAATGGCCGTCAAGGGGACTGGCCGGGGATTGGTCCCAAAAGCACCTGACTTCGTCACTTTTACGGAAATCGAGAAATTCATTTCTCGAATCTTGAAATTTTAGCCGCCGCAAATGTTGCCAGTGCCCCCGGCAACCGCTAGCGTCGCGAAAAGACCGATTTATGGGCATCTTCCTCCGGCTGCTCTTCCTCCTGGCATTCCTGTGGCTTGGCTTCGTCCTCTATAATGAGGCCCACGAGCAGGCGCAGCTTGCGCAGCCCGACGATATGAAGGTGGCGATGCTCTTTATGGGCATAATCCTGGATGGGGCGGTCGTCGCGCTGATCCTCGCCCTGCTGGTGGCGCCGGCGATCGGCGACAGCATCGGCTCTTTCTTCTTCAACCCGAGCCACGAGATTGAGCACGACCCGCACGCCGATGCGATCGCCAAGCTGGCGCAGGGGAATCCGGAGGGCGCCATCGAGGATTACCATCAAATGCTGAGGAGCGATCCTTCGGACACGCTGGCGATCAGCGAAATCGCGCGCATCTGCTGCCGCGACCTTGGGGACACGGCGCGGGCCGCCAGCGTGCTGGAGCACGCGCTGGCGAGCGAATGGCCGCATGAGCAAAGCTCTTTCCTCGCCAATCGCCTGGCCGATGTGTACCTGCTCCAATCCGATTTTGTGCGAGCCCGACAAATCCTGGTCGAGATCGCGCAGACGCTCGAAGGGACGAGGTACGCGGCCAACGCGCTTCATCGCATCCACGAGGTAGACCGCTCGATCGAGACCGGGGCGAAAGCACCGATTTATTTCGAAGGAGTCGAGGAACAAACGCCGTCCGAGGACGCTCCGCCCACCGAGGAGCCCGAGGCGCAGGCCTGACCGTCACGCGCAGCCGGACGCCGTGCAGCCTTTGCGTCAGGCCGGTCTGGCGGGAGAATGGTTAACATGATTTGAGTTTCCGGCGCGTGTGCCTTACTTGTTTACCTGCATCCGTGCATTCCGCGAGTTTTGGCCGGGCGCGCGCCTTCAAAAAAAATCTTTTTTCATGGTTAAAAAGCTTCTTCATACGCGCTACCGGGTCAGCGACCTGGAAAAGACGGTCTCTTTTTACAAAGATGTCCTCGGCCTCGAGGAAAAGAGCCGCAGTACCTCGGGGCGCGGCTCGCAACTGGTGTTCTTCAAGGCGCCGCAGAGCGAGGAGATGATCGAGATTTGCAAATATGACAAGAGCGGCCCGGTGGTGGTCGGCCCGGATCTCACGCACCTGGCATTCGAGGTGGATGACCTGGAGGCCTTTGCCCGGCATGCGACGTCGAAGGGTTATCCCCTCTCCGACGGGCCGCACCAGTCCAGCTCGGGAAATGTGATTGCCTTCATCGACGCTCCCGAGGGCTATGAGATCGAGCTTATCCAGAGAGGCGCGGCTGGCGGACATTGATCGCGTGCGGGATAATCCTTGCATCGCCGCCCACCCGGCCCTTCAAATCCATGTCTCCCACCAGCGCGAACCCCAAACATGGAATTTGATTGGCTCGACTCCCCCTTTGGACTCAAGGGCTTGACGCCCAAGGAGATCGAAGAATCATTCGAGGATCCTTTCAGCCTGCGCCTGCTGCCGGACCTGCCGGAGGGCGACGCCCGCTACTTCAACCTGGGACGATCCTCGGGGGACCGCTCGATCTTCTCCGTCTTTTGGTCCGACGGAAAAAAATACAAGGTCATCCTCGCCCGTGACATGACGCCCGAGGAGACCCAATTCTACGAGCGGAAGAATTCCGAATCGAATGCCTAGACTGAAGAGCATTTCCAGTTGGTCGGAGGTGCCGCGTTTCGACTCCGAGGAGGAGGAGGCGCAGTTCTGGGACGCCATTCAACTGGATGTCCGGCTGATGAACGCCTCGCTGGTCAAGTCGGACAACCGCGACTCGACGACGATCACCATGCGCTTCGATCCGCGCATGCTCGCGCGCATCAAGCGGATCGCGCGCTCGAGATATCTCAATTACCAGAGCATGATCAAACAATGGCTCGCCGAGCGCCTCGAAGAGGAACTGTAGCCACCTGCCGCCGGCGCCTCTCTGCCGTCCGATCCCGTGCGCATCGACATCCTCACTCTCTTCCCCGCCATTTGTGAAGGCCCGCTCGGCGAGAGCATGCTGAAGCGGGCTCGCGAAAAGGGGCTGATCGACACGCGCATCCACAACCTGCGCGACTGGGCGCCGGGAAAGCACGCGGTGACAGACGATACGCCCTACGGCGGCGGCCAGGGCATGGTGATGAAGTGCGAGCCGATCTTCGCGGTCGTGGAAGAACTGAAGCGCGGAAATGAGGCGGCGCGCGTCGTCTATCTCTCGCCATCCGGGCGGCGGCTCGACCACGCACTCGCCACGCAATACGCCGCGGCGCGCGGTAATCTTATCCTGCTCTGCGGGCACTATGAGGGCGTGGACCAGCGGGTGATTGATCACCTGGTCGACGATGAAATTTCGATCGGCGATTATGTGCTGACCAATGGCGCGATTGCGGCTGCGGTTTTTGTGGATGCGATCGCCCGACTCATCCCCGGAGTGCTGGGCGATGAAAACTCCGCGGCGCAGGATTCATTCGCCCAAGGATTGCTCGAGGGTCCGCAATATACGCGCCCTCCTGAATTCCGCGGCTGGCGCGTGCCGGAGATTCTGCTGTCTGGCAACCATGCGCAAATCGCGCAATGGCGGGCGGCGCAGGCGCAGGAGAAGACGCGGCGGGTGCGGCCGGATCTGCTGGGGTAAACGCGGCTTGATTTTTCGGGTTATCAGTCAGACAGTCTGATAATGAAGACGAACCTGACCAGCTTTCAACGCGAGTTCCGCCGGGCGCGGGAAGCCGCCGACCGCGGCGAAAGCGTGATTATCGAGGCCGGGGACCGCCGTTATGTCTTCGAGGCATTGGGCGAGCCGGGCAATCCGTTCAAGGGTCTGGAGGACGTATTCGGGGCAGTCCATCTGGGCGTCAAGAAAGGCACACACCGTGAGCGCATCCGCCAACGGCTGGCCGCGAAACATCGTCGTTGATTCGGGGGTGCTCGTATCGGCGATCGACGCCGACGAACCCCACCATGCGTGGGCCACGCGCATGCTGACGACGTTGACCGGAACTTTTTCCACCTGCGAGGCGTGCATCACCGAGGCAGTCCACCTGCTCGAGAATTCCGCCCCGGCAATCTCGCGCCTTTCGCGTCTCCTGGATCGAATGACCGTGATCAGTTTCGCGTCCGGTGAATGGCGCGACTCCCTGGCCGCTGTTGCGCGTCTCTCACCTCAAATGGATTACGCCGATGCCTGCGTTGTTTACATGGTCGCCTCGCGCCGCGGCAGCTTTGCCCTTACTTTGGATGATCGTGATTTCCCGGCCTATCGCGTCCCATTCGCCAGCCCCGCGGGGGATTATTACATTGACCCTGAGGGGTCAAGTCCTCCTTGAGGCGCGCCCGCGCGCGTCCATCCCGCAATCACTCCCCCCGCCATGACCACCATCCAGACCGTTCCCGGCTTCGGCACATCGGCCACTACCAATTCCGCATCGTAGCTGTCCGCGGAGTTCGCCGAAGTGAATGTAAATTCGAAATCCACCGTCGTATTCCCGCTGAATGAACCGAGGCTCAGCGCGTTGTCCGTGAAGTAGGTATTTGCCGGAGCAAAACTTCCGAATGTTTGATTCACTTTCTGGATCCCTCCTTCGATGACGATGAAGCCTGGTTTTCAAGGGCTTATGAATTGTGCTACGGCGTTTGCCACAGATGTGCTAGAGCATTTTCTATTTAATCTGAAGCATATTGGGCATGATGAAGGAAGTGGAGGCATTCGGAGGCTGAGAAGCAGTTGAGGGCGTGGGCGATTGCCTTGACGAGGTCATCGAAGGTTC
>JBEKOV010000025.1:0-35453 GCA_049521415.1 Chthoniobacteraceae bacterium | reverse complement strand
TGGCAACGGAAAATCCTGAGGGGGTGGTCAGCGATTGGATGAGGGATCGGGCCTATGGGAGCGATGGGACCCATGGGACTTATGGCCGGGACGCCCGGAGAATGAGCTTACTCCTCGGGCTCAGGAGAGGAACGGGCGGACTCGAGCAACTCGCAGATGCCGCGTTTTTTGGCTTCGCGTACGAAATCGAAGAACTCGGTGGCGTCGGCGCCCCAGTCCAGCTCCGTGGCGGCGGCAAGGGCCTGGGTAGCGTTCAGGCCGCTCTTGTAGAGGAGCTTGAAGGCGTTCTTGATCTCCTGCCGCTGGGCGGCGTCGAAGCTGGCGCGGCGCATGCCGACGACGTTGAGGCCGGCGACGGCGTTGCGCTCGGCGGCGAGGGTGAAGGGCGGGATGTCCTTGCTGAAAGCGCTGGCGCCCTGGGTAATGGCGAGCCGTCCGATGCGCATGTGCTGATGGAAGACGCAGCCGCCGCCGATGAAGACCCGGTCGGCGACCTGGACGTGGCCGCCGAGCAGGGAGTTATTCGCGATGATGACGTGGTCGCCAAGCCGCACATCGTGGCCAAGGTGGGCGCCGGTCATGAGGTAATTGTGGCTGCCCACGCAAGTGGCGCCGCCCTCGGTAATGGAACGGTGGATGGTGCAGAGCTCGCGGATGGTGTTGGACTCGCCAATGACGACCGCGCCAGGATGATCGGGCGCGTGGGCAAGGTGCTGGGAGGGGGTGCCGATGATCGCGCCGTGACCGATGCGAGTATTCGCGCCGATGCGGACCTGGCCGGCGAGGATGACATGCGAGTGGATCACGCAACCGGAGGAAATTTCGGCCGGGCCTTCGATGCAAACGTAGGGGCCAATGTCGGCATCCGGGGAGATGCGGGCGTCCGGGTGGATGAGGGCGGTGGGGTGGATCATCAGAAATTGCTGATTGCTAATTGGGGGAAGCGGCTCGGCGCGGGGCGCGCTTCGGATTTCGAATCAGATTCTCAACCAACGCGTGGGGCAGATATTCGGAATGCTGGCCGCGCTTTAAGGTCACATTTTGTGATCCTAAACGCCGGACGGCCTCTGCTTCTTCGGGCGACAACCGAAACATGGAGTCGTTTGTATTCCCGGTTTTGTACCCCTGGCACTCAAAAAGGGCAATTTTTCGTGCAACGCTATGCGGTGAATTGACATTTTCGACGCTCCGGGAATTTATGATCCCGTTCGAAAGGCGAACCGTCGAATCGGTTTACCCCCCCACAAGCCGAGATTCTTCCAATGCCCAAACCCGCCCCTCCCGCGCTGCCCGATCCCGCCACGTTCATTCGCACAATTCGCGGCCAGCGTGTCATTCTCGATTCCGACCTTGCCAGGATTTATGGCGTACCCACCTTCCGTTTCAATGAAGCCGTCAAGCGCAACCGCCAACGCTTCCCCGAGGATTTTCTCTTTCAACTGACCACTGAAGAGCAGGAGGCTTTGACATCGCAAATTGCGATGTCAAAGCCTGGTCGCGGCGGACGCCGTACCCGTCCCTTCGCTTTTACTGAATACGGCGCTTTTCAGGCCGCCAACATTCTCAACAGCGCCAAGGCTCAGACCATGAGCATCTACGTTATCCGCGCTTT
This sequence comes from Chthoniobacteraceae bacterium, assembly GCA_049521415.1. Taxonomy (GTDB): domain Bacteria; phylum Verrucomicrobiota; class Verrucomicrobiia; order Chthoniobacterales; family Chthoniobacteraceae; genus DATAXI01. The sequence goes on along the minus strand of JBEKOV010000025.1, from coordinate 33,841 downwards.
TGTACGGATGCGCGAGGAACTCAGCGTCAATCAAACCATCGCCAAGCGTCTCGCCGAGATCGATAACACCCTGCTTACCCATGACATTGCATTGCGCGATCTCTACCAAAAGATTCGCCCGCTGTTGCTCCCGCCGCCGGACCCACCACGGCGCAAAATCGAATTCAAGACAGACAACTGACTTTTTCTTTGAGCCACTGAACGCCTTCTCCGGTGCGAGTGGTGGGCAGCAAAAGGCATGACGGCTGTTGCCGGCGTATTTCAGCCAAGGCTGGCAAAAGCCCGAATATCCTCATTTTCTGATTTCGAATTTCTCATTTCCTAGATGATTCCGGCTTGCTTGAAGGAGTAATACGGGAGGCGGCCTTCGGCGGGCGAGCCGATGATGACATGGTCGAGCAGGCGGATTTGGAGGATCTTGGCCGATTCGCACATGCGGCGGCTCATATCGAGATCGGACTTGCTGGGGAGCGGGTCGCCGGAGGGATGATTGTGGGCGAGAATGACCGCGTAGGCGGAGTGGATGAGCGCGGGGCGAAAGACTTCGCGGGGATGGGCGATGCACTCGGAGATGCTGCCCAGGGCGATCTCCTCGACGCGCAGGAGCCGCAGCCTGCTATCGAGCAGGATGGCGCGGAGGGATTCGCGGGCGAGCATGCGCATTTCCTGCCCGAGGAGGTCGTAAACGAGGTCGGGCGAGTCGAGCTTGCCGCGCGCGGTGGATTCCTGGGAGAGGCGTTTGCCGAGTTCGAAGGCGGCGGCAAGCTGGAGGGCCTTGGCAAGGCCGATGCCCTTCACGTGCGCAAGCTCGCGGGCGTCGCAACGGGAGAGAGCGGTCAGGGTGTGGAACCGGAGGAGAAGCTCGCGGGCCACGTCCACGGCATTTGCGCCCACGGTGCCGGTGCGCAGGAGGATGGCGATCAGCTCGCTCTCGCTCAGGGCGGAGGCGCCTTGTTTGATCAATTTCTCCCGGGGCCGGTCTTCGTCCGGCAGCTCCTGGATCTTGAGCGAGGGCATGGGGCGGATGATGGAGGATGAACGGATAATTGCTAATCTGAAAATGCTCATCGCGAGGGGCCGCGTGGGGACGGTCCCGAAAGACATATTAACGAATCATGATATGATAATTTGTCATTGAACCCCTCCCAGGCTACACTGTAGGCTCCATACTCCCATGAATGACCCCACCAACACCTCCCATCCCCTCCCCTCGCTGCTCCGCGAGCGGATCGCCATCCTCGATGGCGCGATGGGCACGATGGTCCAGCAATACAAGCTGGCGGAGGCGGATTATCGCGGCAGGCAGTTCGCCGGCCACCCGTCCGATCTGAAGGGGAACAACGACCTGCTCTGCATCACCAAGCCGGAGGTGATCGAACAAATCCATGCCGGCTACCTGGCGGCGGGGGCGGATATCATCGAGACGAATACGTTCAACTCGCAGACGATCTCACAGGCGGACTACGGGCTGGAGGCGGTGGTGAGGGAGCTGAACCTCGCGGCGGCGGCCTGCGCGCGGCGCGCGGTGCGGGGGTGCGGACGGCAGGCGTTCGTGGCCGGGGCCATCGGGCCGATGAGCAAGACGCTGACCATCTCGCGCGATGTGAACGATCCGGCACGGCGCGAGGTGACGTTTGTGCAGGTAATGGAGGCTTACCGGGAGCAGGTCGAGGCGCTGCTGGATGGCGGTGTGGACCTGCTGCTGCTGGAGACGATTTTTGACACGCTCAACGCAAAGGCGGCGCTGTTCGCGATCTCGGAAGTGTTCGAGGCGCGCGGCGTGAAGCTTCCGCTGATGATCTCCGGGACGATCACGGACCTGAGCGGACGGACGCTGACGGGGCAGACGGTCGAGGCGTTCTGGACCTCGGTCTCGCACGCGCCGCTGCTGAGCGTGGGGCTCAATTGCGCGCTGGGGCCGCGCGAGATGAGGCCGTACATCGAGGAGATCAGCCGCGTGGCGCCGGTCTTCGTGAGCGCGTATCCGAACGCGGGGCTGCCCGATCCGCTATCGCCGACAGGCTTCCCGGAGACGCCGGAAACGCTCGCGCCGCAAATCCGCGATTGGGCGCAGCAAGGCTGGCTGAATATCGTCGGCGGGTGCTGCGGCACGACGCCGGCGCACATCCGGGCGATCGCGGAGGCGGTGCGGGATTGCGCCCCGCGGATTTTGCCGGCGGGGAATCCGCCACCAAACGATCCGCCAAGGCCGCGCCCGCTTTGTCTGAGCGGGCTCGAGCCGCTGCGAATCACGCCGGAGACGGGATTTGTGATGATCGGCGAACGGACGAACATCACGGGATCGCCGAAATTTTCGAAGCTGATCCTGGCCGGGGATTACGAAGAGGCGCTGGCGGTGGCGCGGCACCAGGTCCAGGGAGGCGCGAACATCCTGGACGTGAACATGGACGAGGGAATGATCGACTCGGAGGCGGCGATGACGCGCTTCCTGAATCTGATCGCGAGCGAGCCGGAGATTTCGCGAATCCCGATCATGATCGACAGCTCGAAGTGGAGCGTGATCGAGGCGGGGCTGCGATGCGTGCAGGGAAAATCGGTGGTCAACTCGATCAGCTTGAAGGTGGGCGAAGAGGAATTCCTGAAACACGCGCGGCTGGTGCGGCGTTATGGCGCGGCGTCGGTGGTGATGGCGTTCGACGAGCGGGGACAGGCGGATTCGTTCGAGCGCCGCACCGAGATTTGCGCGCGGGCGTACCGGCTATTGACGGAAAACGGATTTCCGCCGGAGGACATCATTTTCGATCCGAACATCCTGACGGTCGCGACGGGTCTGGAGGAACACAACAATTACGCGGTCGATTTCATCCGCGCGACGAAGTGGATCAAGGAGAACCTGCCGCATGCGCGCGTGAGCGGGGGCGTATCGAACATCTCGTTTTCATTCCGCGGCAACAACGCGGTGCGCGAGGCGATGCACTCCGCGTTTCTGTATCATGCGATTCGCGCGGGGCTGGACATGGGAATTGTCAACGCGGGGCAGCTCGCGGTGTATGAGGAAATCCCGAAGGATCTGCTGGAACTGGTCGAGGACGTGCTGCTGAACCGGCGGCCCGATGCGACGGAGCGCCTGGTCGAGTTTGCGGAGACGGTGAAATCGGCGGGCAAGGCCCCTGTGAAGGATGAGGCGTGGCGGAATGAGCCGGTGGAACAGCGGCTTTCTCATGCGCTGGTGAAGGGAATCGTCGATTACATCGAAGCCGATACCGAGGAGGCGCGGCGGAAGCTTGCGAAGCCGCTGGACGTGATCGAAGGGCCGTTGATGACGGGGATGGGAGTCGTCGGCGACCTGTTTGGCGCGGGTAAGATGTTCCTGCCGCAAGTGGTGAAGAGCGCGCGCGTGATGAAAAGAGCGGTCGCGTATTTGATGCCATACATGGAGGCGTTGAAGACGGAGGGATCGAAGCCGCAGGGCCGCATCGTCATGGCCACGGTCAAGGGAGACGTGCACGACATCGGCAAGAACATCGTCGGCGTGGTGCTGCAATGTAACAACTACGAGGTGATCGACCTCGGCGTGATGGTGTCGGCGGAGAAAATCCTGGAGACGGCGCGGGAACGGCAGGCGGATTGCATCGGGCTCAGCGGGCTGATCACACCGTCGCTGGATGAGATGGCGCACGTCGCGAGCGAGATGGACCGGCTCAATTTTCACGTGCCGCTGCTGATCGGCGGCGCGACGACGAGCCGCGCGCATACGGCGGTGAAGATCGCGCCGCGTTACCGGAACCCGGTCGTGCACGTGCTGGATGCGTCGCGGGCGGTGGGAGTCGTCAGCTCGCTGTTGAGCGACGATCTGCGTCCGGGATTCGAGGCGAAGACGGCGGCCGATTACGAGCGGCTGCGGCTGGAGCACGCGGCGCGCAACAAGGAGAGCAAGCTGATCCCGCTGGAGCAGGCGCGCGCGAATCGCACGCCGATCGAGTGGGCGGATTATACGCCGCCGCGTCCGGAATTTACCGGTGTGCGCACCGTCGAGCCCCCGCTGGCGACGCTGGCGGAGTACATCGATTGGTCGCCATTTTTTCACACGTGGGAATTGCGCGGACGTTACCCGGCGATCTTTGACGATCCGGCGCATGGGAAGCAGGCGCGGGAGTTATTCGACGATGCGAGCGCATTGCTCGAGCGGATCATCCGCGAGGGACTTTTGCATCCGCGCGGCGTATTCGCGTTCTGGCCGGCGAATGCGGAAGGAGACGACGTGCGGGTCTTCGCCGATGAAGCGCGCGCGGCGGAGCGCGCGACGTTCCATTTCCTGCGGCAGCAGATGCAAAAACCGCCGGGCCAGTACAATCACGCGCTATCGGATTACGTCGCGCCGTCGGGCGCGGATTATCTGGGCGGATTTGCGGTTGCGATTCACGGGAGCGATGAACTGGCGCGGCGATTCGAGAAGGATCTGGACGATTATTCCGCGATCATGGCGAAGGCTCTAGCGGACCGGCTGGCGGAGGCGTTTGCGGAATACCTGCACGAGCAGGCGCGCATCGCGTGGGGATTCGGCGCGGAGGAGCATCTCACGCGCGAGCAATTGATCATGGAGAAATACCGCGGCATCCGTCCGGCGGCGGGTTACCCGGCGTGCCCGGATCACACGGAGAAGGCGGCGCTGTTTGAATTGCTCGGGGCGGAGAAGCGGGCCGGAGTGCGGCTCACGGAGTCCTTCGCGATGCACCCGGGCTCGGCGGTGAGCGGGCTCTATTTCGCGCACCCGGAGGCGAAGTATTTCGCCGTGGGAAAGATCAACCGCGACCAGGTGGCGGATTACGCGCGGCGCAAGGGGGGGACGACGGAATTTGTCGAGAAGTGGCTGGCGCCGAACCTGGGGTATTGAGCCGAGCCGCCGATGCGCCCGCTATTGGGTGACGTGGTGGGGCTCCTGCAGGAAGATGCCGACTGTGAAGCGGGCTTTGGGAGCCTTCTCGCTCATCTCCTCGGGCGGCGTCGCTGCCGGCAATGCCGCGTCATGGCCGAGGTCACCGGTATTCGGAGCGGGCGGAGCCGCCTCGCCGGGAGTGGGTGTCGCAACGGGGATCGTCCCAAGCGAGTCCTCCCAGACAATGAAATCGCCACCGACCGAAGCGGCCTTGACGCGGGCAGCCTGGATAATGTCGTCGGTGTTCCTAGCCTTCGAGCGATCGACGAGGATGGTGCCGATCACCATGCCATCGGGAATCGAATCGAGCACCTGGATGTGAGCGGGATCGGTGGGTGGGAGATTGACGCCGGCGCCGTTCGGAATGAAGTCGCGCGGATGCGAGGCGCAGGAGGCGAGGAGAAGCAGAGCCAGGGAAAGGGCGATGAGCGGATGGCGCATGGGAAGGTGGAGATTATGCATGTGGACGCAAAAATCAAAATTTGAAAATCGATCCCGCGGTTGCGGGACGAAATAATGGATCAGCGGAAGGCTGACCGGGGCTCAACTCACCCTCGTGACGCCTACGCTTAGCGCTTCCCTGCTTTCATTCGAAGCCGGGATGAGGCGGGTGGAACTCTGCCGTCCATTGACCGGCGCGGGATGGACATATTTCTCGTAAAGCTCGCTGGCGCGGGCGAGTTCGTCGCGCAGGAAACTGGACTGCTCGAGTTGCTCGAGATGAGCCTGCTTGACCAGATGCCGCTCCGGGGAGGGGCGGCAGACCTGCATTTCGCAAAGTTTGCCATTGGACTTGCGATAGTCCTCCTCGGTAAGGCGGAAGCACTGGGCCGCGTTCTCGGGAGTGTGATCGAAGAGGGTATAGGAGGTTCCCCAACGCAGGTTGAAGGCCTTCATCACGCCGCCGAAATCGGTCGTGACATCATTGAAGCGCGCGAGAAAGAGTTCCGAGCGGACGGGCAGAAGCGTCTCGTAATAGTCGTTCCAGTAAGCCACGGCTTCCTCGAGACTCTGATTCTGATGAATGGCCCAGGAGACCGCGGCATCGAGCGGAGTGCGGATGAGGATCAGGCCGGGGATTTTGTATTCCACCTGGCGAAGCACGAACGAGGGAATGTGCTGGTGGCTGTAGACCTTCACGGTCGGATTGGCGGTCAGAAACGCGAAGCGCGAGAAGGAATTGCCGGACCGGGGATAGCCGCCCATGTAGAGTTCCGCGTCGTGGTCGAACACGTTGCCGCGCTTTCGCAACAGACCGATCGGATAATAAACGGACGGGTGCGGCCAGAGCATGCGCCTGGCCGCGCGTTTGATGCGGAACTTCAGAACCGAATACTTGGTTGGCGGCACGGCTGGCATGGTCTGTTCGGGCAGTGCCTTCCGGCCCAATCTCATTCGCCGAAACAAAGTTCGGGATGTGCGGGACAGTGTCGTCTCGCCCGGTTTGTCTGACGACGATATAGCGCCGCGTTTTGGAGCACAAGGGTCATTTTTAAAACCTACAACATTGTAATTATCTGTAATGGTTCACGCGACCTGGGCGCCCGTAAAACTACGGATGTCGCTGCATGTGAAGCACATGCACTAAGACGCAGAGACGCAAATCGCGGTCGGGGCTGAGCTGTTTTTAATTGGTCCAGGAACATGCGGATGGCCACGTTACAATGACGCAAAAATCCCGCATATATTCACCGAAGTACCGCGGACCATGGAATTTCGTATGCCCGGGATGATCCTTTTCGAGAGGTGCGTGGGAGTTATGGGAGCGACGGCGCCTATGAGGGCTGATGGGGCCGACGCCCCGGGCCGCAAAATAGTTGAAAAAACCATTGCATTGCCGGGCTGCGTCCGTAATTTCTTCCGCCTGATTTTCAAGGGGCAACCCACACTACCTATGGCCGACGTTGCGAACAAATATCCCGAGAATATAACAGGCAAGTTTTTTGTCGATGACCAGTGCATCGACTGCGACCTGTGCCGCGAGACCGCGCCGAGCAATTTTACCCGCAATGACGACGGCGGGCACTCCTACGTCTACAAGCAGCCGGAATCGCCGGAGGAGGAAACGCTCTGCAAGGAAGCGATGGAAGGCTGTCCGGTCGAGGCGATCGGCAGCGACGGGGCATAGAAAAATCTGAGTGTTGTTTGGTTCAGGCCCTCATCCGTTCGGGATGAGGGCCTGTTTTCTTTCCAGCGCGGGAATTATGAGGAGGCTGACGCCGCCCTCAATTGCCCGCAGCCGGCGGCGACGTCGATGCCGCGGCGCTGCCGGATGGTGACGGGGAATCCCGCCTCGCGAAGCTCGCGCTGGAAAGCGCGAACGCCGTCGGACGATGTGGCAAGGCCGGTGTAATCGATGGTGGGATTCAGCGGGATGAGGTTGATGTGCGCATCGATGCCGCCAAGCAGCGCGGCAAGCCGCCGGGCGGTTTCGGGAGAATCGTTCCGGCCGGCGATGAGCGTCCACTCAAAGAAAATGCGCCGCGCGGTGATGCCGGCGTATTCGCGGCACGCGGCAATCAATTCATCCAACGGCCAGCGCCGGCTGATTGGGACAAGGGCGGACCGCTCCTCCTCGCTCGCGCCATGGAGGCTGACAGCCAGGCCGTATGGCCGGCCCTCCCGCGCGAGACGCAGGATGCCGGGAACGACGCCCACGGTGCTGATGGTGATGCGGCTCGGACCGATGTTGATGCCGCGGCGGTCGGTGATGATTTCGAGCGCGGCCATGACGGCGTCGTAATTGTGCAGCGGCTCGCCCATGCCCATGAGGACAAGGTTGCGCAACGCGGCGGCATCGGGCAGCGCGCGGCGGCAGTGGAGCACTTGCGCGACGATCTCGCCCGGCTCCAAGTGGCGGACGAAACCCATTTGTCCCGTGGCGCAAAAGACGCAGCCCATCGCGCAGCCGGCCTGAGTGCTCAGGCACGCGGTCATGCGCCTGGGATAACCCATGAGGACGGTCTCGATGGTCTGCCCATCGGCGAGCGCGAGGAGGAATTTGCGGGTGAGCCCGTCGGAACTGGCGGTCTCGCCTTGCAATTGCGGGAGCGCCGCGCACAGGCCATCGCCCACGCCCAGCCGCTCGCCCGCCCAGCGGCGCAATGGCGGCAGGAAGTCCTCGCGCGCGGCAAGGTCCCCTGCCCCATCGCGGTGCAAGGCCCGCCAAAGCGTGCGTGCATGCGCGGGGCGCAAGCCGGCTGCGGCGAGTTCGCCCTCGAGCGCGTCAAAGCTGAGGCCGTAGATGGAGCGCACGCTATTCCTCAGGAAAATATTCGGGTGTGATCTCCCTCGCGCCATGGATAACGCGGATCAATTGAATGCCGTCATCGATGGGTCGATAGAATATAAGGTAGCTGCCTACCGGAAAGCTGCGGAGATTCGGACCAAGCTCCTCGACTTTGCGCCCCATCTCCGGCGCGGAGGCAAGGAGATTCAGGGTCGAGTCCAGTTTTCGAACGACACCATCTGCCGCATCAAGATTCCGAACCGCGATGTAAGCCCAGATGTTGTCGAAATCGCTCCGCGACTCCCGCGTGCGGATAATCCGCGGCATAGCTCTTTAGGACCCAGCCTTCTGCGTCGCGAGGCGCTTGCGCCCCTCGACGATGACGTCCTCCGCGGTAAATTCCACGAAATCGCCGCGGTCCGCCTGGTCGATGCCTACGTCAATCTTGGCCCGCAACTCCGCAAGCCTATTTTGGCGGATGGATTCTCTCACCTTGAGCTCGGAGAGCGCTTCGGCCACGACTTCGCTTTCCGACAAATACCGGCCGGATTTCACGATATCTTCAAGGAACCTTCGATCCTTCTCATTGATCGAAATAACCAGTGTCGTCATGGCTTTATGATACCCGGGAGTTGCCATGAGGCAAGGGGGGATCGGACCAAGCGACTGATGGGACCTGCCTCAACCGACTTCCGTGAAGTTCGTGATTCGGACGCTGCCGGGTGCGTCGCCGAAAGAAAGGACAATCGGGATGCCGCTGGTGAAGCCGTACACGGACACAGTCGGGGATTCGCCCACAAAAGTCGCAGCCTCGATACCGAACGATTCCGCCTGATCGGAGATGAACGGGTTGCTGGCGCCGGTGACGTTTGTGCCGAGGGCGACAGTGCCGATCGATCCGCCCGAGCCGACGTTGGCATTGTTATCCGCGCCGAAGACATAACCGGCGCCGGGATTGACGCTGGCGATGATATCGGAGCCTTGGAAGTAACCGGAGACACTGACATCGCCAACACTCTGGCCCGTGTGCAGCGCGACCGAAGTGGCGCTCAGGTCCTCATTGCCGAAAGTCATGTCCGAACCGACGTCGTAACCCGCCAGGAACATGCTGGAGCCGTTGTTATCGGAGGTGACGGCGCCGTAGACGTTGATATCGCCAATGCTGCCGTACGCGCTAAAAATCGTGCCCTCGATGGCGGGAGCGGTGACCGAGCCGCTGTCCATCGTCGCGCCGATGGGACCGATATTGCCATGGACGCGGAAGACGGAATCGACAATGCCCGCGGCGGTCTGGCTGGTGTCGGCATTCTCGGCGTAAATGCTGCCCATGTTCGCGCTCATGCAGGCGCAGACGGTGGCGTCGAAATCGCAATCGGCAATGGCGGCGCTGTTGCCGTCGGGTCCCGTGTCGGTGAGCGTCACGCTAATGTCACCGGCGCCGCCGTAGCCATTGAGCCCGCCGTTGAAGGTGGAGTTGACGATGCCGTAGTTCGAGCCATTCGAGCCGTAGGCGTTGTCGGTCACGGTGATCGATCCGATGGCGTGGCCGGCTTGGAAGAGGCTCGAGGAAATGGCCGCGTTCTCGCTATCGTTGCGCGTGCCATTGAGCGTGACGTTCACGGGGCCGATCCCGGCATTCGAGATAAACGTCGAATCGAAAATCCCGTGGCTGCTATCGGAGGAAATGCCGCTGTTCGGATTTCCGATCACGGCGGGCATGACGTAATCGAAGTCGACGATGGTCCCGGTGACGGTAATGGCTCCAATGCCGCCCGCGGAAACCGCTGTATCCGTCGCGATATAGGTCGTGTTGACGATCTCCCCGGTCGTCGTCGCTCCGATGCTGCCGGACTCGAACCAGCAATCGTTCAGGCCGCCAGGGGATGTGATCGCGCCAATGCTGCTGCCGGTCGGAACGGAGTCGTCGTTGGTGCCGAACATCTTGTCCAGCCCCTGGCCGTGTACGCCGGCGAGGAATGTGCTCGCCTCGATCAGGGAATCGTAACCCGTCAGCGTGATCGCTCCGATATGGGCCGGAACAGTGGAACTGCTGTGTCCGTAACCGAAGTTATCCGAATTGTTGAATGTGCCCGCGCCGAAAGTGTTGAAGCCGGCGCCGAGATCGATGCCCGCGATGAAGACGCTGCCATAGATGCTTCCATCGATGGAAAGAGCCCCGATATTGCCACCCGCGTCGAAGCCCGAATATTCAATGGCATCGGCGAAATATCCTTCGTTGGGGGCATTTGCGACCAACGGATTCAGAATGGGACTCACAATGGTGACTTCCTCCCCCGTGACCGAGATGCTGCCGATATTCTGGTGCGCCTGGACGGTCGATTCCCAAACCTGACCCCCGCTGGTGAAGGAGCCGATGCTACCGCCGCTCCAGACGTAGGCGTAGTCGAGGCCGAGCGTCACATCGATGCTCTGGATCGAGCCGCCGGCGGTGACGGCGCCGGAAGCGGCAACGGGGGCCAGCGCCGCCAGCGCCTTATGGATGATGCCGTCGGAGAAATAACCCTCGAGGTAGCCGTAGATGGTAACGGAATTGATGGTGCCTTGGGCGACAATGGCTCCGCTGCTCGGGCCCGGCCCTCCCTCGACGCCCTGGAACGGCGCCGGCTCCGCCGGAGTGGCAACCGCCGTTTTCTGCGGGAGGATGAGGACCTCGGGCGTCCCGACAGTCACGGTCCCGATATTGTGGCCGGAGCCAATTTCGCCCGAACTGGCCCCATTGCCGCCGATCAGGCCATTGTCGATCGTGACGCTCGTGATATTGCCGGTCGCGAGGATGACGCCGCTGAGCGGACCGTTGCCGCCGAAGACGGAGCCCTCGACGGTGACAGAGCCAAGGCTCGACGCGCTGCCAACCTGGCCGGAATCCATGCCCACGCCGCCGTTGATGGAGCCGTCGATCTGCACGGATTGCATCGGCTTGGTGCTGAGGATCGCGCCGCTGAATGAGCCGTTGCCGCCATTCAGCGAACCCTCGATGACGACAGTGCCCATGGTCCCCGCTGTCCCAATGACCCCGGAATCGTAGCCCATGCCGCCGTTGATGGCGCCGTCCACCAGGACGTTGGTGATGCCCCCCTGGGTGCGGACGGAGCCGGAGTAGTCAGCCGTGCCGCCGTTGATATTGCCTGTGATGGTGAGCGAGCCCAGCACACCGTGCGCGCCGCCCCCGACGCCGATGGACGCGCCGTCGATGTCGCCATTCACGGTGATGGAGCCGACCGAGCCGGCGATTAGCGTATTGAGATTGGCGCCGACGGGCTGCTGGGTCCCAAGGCCCTGGACGCCGAAGGAATCGACGGTCAGCGACTGGATGCCGTGAACGAAATTCCCCGCCGCGATGCGCCCCAGATCGCCGCCGACGGTGACATTGCCAAGCGCGATCCCACTCGCGTTGATATAGCCCACATTGGTGACGCCGGGATTAATCCCGAGCACGCTGGTGATCGAGATGTCCATGCCGCTGGCGGCCGAGCCCAGTTTGGTGACGTTGAACAACTGGAGTTGTTGATCGGTGGTGTTGACGCCGTTGACCGAACCCGTGTCGAAGGTGAAGACCTTGTTGACGTTCGAGGCGGTAAAAAGGGGCTTCGAGATGGAGATGGTGACGGAATCACCGTTCAGGTCCTGATAGGTGACGGTCATGGGATTGACCAGCGTCGCGGGCGCGATCCGGGACTCCAGCGGCTCGATGAATGAATGCCGGACCGCCGGCTTTTTCGGCCTGCGCCGGGGCAATATGCGGGATAGGACAGGCATGTTCATCGGGAGAAGCTGGTCCCGCGGGACCCCGCGAGCGGCTGAGTGTTAGCGCAGGAAGCTCCCGGGGGCAAGCACGGAGACGGGTCGTGGCGGCGGGCGGCCTCAAAAAAAAAGAAATAAATGTTACAATACGGAGTCTTTTGACACGGTGGACATCCATGCTAAGGTGCGGCACAGGGTCCTATGTTTGAATACACGGCTGAGGCTCGGCTTCGGTGTTCTTCCATCTCGCTCGAGGATGGGGCCGATGAGGCGTGGCTGAATGGGGAAGCGCTCGCATTTTGCGAGGGGGGAATGCGGTTTCCGTCCCGATGGCAATTCGATCCGGGGACCACGCTCGCGATGACGCTGGAGATCAGCGACTCGGGGGAACGAGCGAAAGTGGAAGGGGTTGTGGCGGGATGCGAGCAGGCGGGGGAGAGGCTGTGGATCGTGACGGTGCTGTTTATCGAAACGCCGGAGGGGCTGGGGAAAATTCGGGATGCGGGATGCGGGAATCGGGAGGATTTTTCGGGAACGCTGTTGTCATAGGGATTATCGGAAAATCAACGCGGATTTCCCGCGTCCAGGACAGTCTATTTTTGCATCATAACACTCATAATCATGATCCCTCACAGCGAAGTCGAGAGGCTCCTCAATTCAGTGGCTGAATACAAGGGGTGACCAGTCGCTTCCTGTGCCCTTGCGCGCCGATGCCTGGCAAGGTACCCTTGCATCGTGAAAATCACCGCCGTGGTCGAGAAGGGATCGATCAAACTCCCCAATGACGTCCTTTGGGAGAGCGGGACGGTCGTGCGCATCGAGCCGGTCGAGGAACAGTTGCCGACCCTTTTCGAGATACTCGAGGAATTTGACGGCATGGCCGATGATCTGCCGGCCGACCTTGCCGCCAATCTGGATCATTACGTTCACGGCCATTCCCGGCCATGAGCCTGGTGTTCGCTGATGCCTTCTATTTCGTGGCGCGGCTGAATCGGCGCGACCAGCATCACGAGCGCGTCTTGAAGTTCTCACGCGATTTTCGCGCCCGGCTTCTGACGTCTGAATAGGTTTTGATGGAAGTGGCTGATGCCCTGGCCGACTCCTCTTGCCGCGGACGGGTGCGCGACTTGGTTCACCATTTGCGGCGGAGCCCTGCCTGCGAAATCATACCCTCCTCGCCCGAATTATTGGACCGCGCACTCGATCTGTACCATCAACATGCCGATAAGGCCTGGACGCTTACCGATTGCACATCCTTTGTCATCATGCGCGAGCGGAACGCGACCGAGGCGCTGACCGGTGACAGGCATTTCGAGCAGGCAGGCTTTACTGCGTTGCTTAAATGAGGACTGGAGCAGGGGGCGCATAATCCTCTGTTATTCAGTGGATAAGGCGTAGGCCACTGCCTGAGCGGCCGGCAGGTTCCGGCCTTCCTTGCGCGCCGCAACCAGATCGGGCTTGATGAATTCCTCGGCGGCCTCCGCGAAGATCCGGCGAAGGGTCGGATGATCGGTCGTCTCGGTGGAAATGCCGAACTCCGAGCGGAGCGCTTCGGCGGCGCCAAGGAGGCGCGCGCCGCGGGCATACTGATGCCGCGCGACGGCAAGGGCCGCGAATGCCTCCAGCGGATAGGCCACGGCCCAGCGATTGCCGAGTTCCCAGGTCGCCTTGAGGCAATCGCGGAAGTTTGCCTCCGCCTTTTCAAAATCGCCCAGATACGTCGCGGTCACGCCGACCACCCATTGGACGACGCCGTAGAACCATTGGTCGCCGAGTTCGCGGTAGAGGACGAGGGCTTCCTCATGAAGCGCCAGCGACTCCGGGTAGCGCTGCTCGACGGTGGCCTCGACGCCCTTGGCGCGGCGGACGGCGGCGAGGAGGCGCTTGTCGCCGAGGCGATTTGCGATGACCTCGGCCTGGGCGACGAGCGCCCTCGCCTCCTCGGGCTTCTGAAGGTCCAATTGAAAGAAGGCGTAGTCGACCGCGGTGGAGGCAATACCGGGTTCGTCGCCAAGGGCGCGGTAAATCTCCAGGGCCTCGCCGGTGTAGAGCGCGCCGTCGTTGGTGCGGTCGGTGAGCCATGCGAAGCGCCCCGCGGCGGCGAGAGCGGCGGCGCGCGCAAGCGTGCGCTCGGCATTGGCGGGATGAACCAGGAGCCGGGCGAACAGCTCGCCGGCCTCGGCGAGGAGGCCGCTGACTTCGAAAAAGCGCGCCAGGGCGGTGGCGAGCGACAGGCCGCGCGGGGAGAGACCTTCGACCTCCAGGCTGGCGTCCAGGGCGTAGCGGAAGTTGTACAATTCCGGGCGCAGCCGTCCGATCGCGGCGAATTGCTGCGGGCCGATCAGATCCGGGGCGGCTTCGTTGGCGATGTTGAGGAAATAATCGAGATGGCGCGTGCGAAGGGCGTCGCCTTCGCCCGCCGCGTCGAGTTTTTCGCGGGCGTAGTTCCAGACGGATTCGAGCAGCGTGTAGCGCGGCTCCTTGCCCGGAGGTTTCTCGACTGTGACGAGCGACTTGTCGACGAGGGTGGTGAGGACGTCGATGACCTCCCAATCCTGGAGCTTGTCGTCCGAGCATACGGACTCGACGGCCTGGAGCGTGCGCCCGCCGGCGAAAACAGAGAGCCGTCGGAGCAGGATGCGCTCCTGGTCGGAGAGCAAATCGAAACTCCAATCGATGAGCGCGCGCAGCGTCTGCTGCCGCGGCAGCGCGGTGCGGCTGCCGCCGGTGAGAAGGCGGAATTGATCGTTCAGGCGGCTGGCGATCTGATCGATGCTCAGGACGCGAATGCGTGCGGCGGCCAGCTCGATGGCGAGCGGGATGCCATCGAGCCGCCAGCAAATCTCGGCGACGTATGGCGCGTTCTCATTGGTCACGCGAAAGCCGGGGCGGACGGCGATGGCCCGATCGATGAAAAGGCGCACGGCTTCGTATTGGGTGAGGCGCTCGGCGGCTTCCTCGCCGCGGATTTCGTCACGCCAATTCTCCGGTATCGAGAGGGAAGGCACGGGCCATGTGCGCTCGCCGGCGATGCCCAAAGGCTCGCGGCTGCTGGCGAGAATCTGAAGGCCCGGGCAGGCGCGCAGCAGTGTCTCCGCGATGCGGGCGCACTCGGCGATGAGGTGCTCGCAATTGTCGAGAATCAGCATCAGCCTCTTGTTCCGCAGATAATTGGTGAGCGTGAGCAGGAGCGGCTGGCCGGGCTCCTCGCGAACCTGAAGCGCGGCAGCGATGGCGGGCGCCGTCTTGTCGGGTTCGTCGACGGTGGCCAGCTCGATGAGCCAGACGCCGTCGGGATATTGATCGAGCATGTCCGCCGCGACCTGCATGGAAAGGCGCGTCTTGCCGGTGCCGCCGGTGCCGGTGAGCGTGAGGAGGTGGGTGGTCCCGAGCAGCCGCTTGACCTCGTTCATCTCCTTCTCGCGGCCGATGAAGGAGGTGAGCTGGACGGGCAGGTTGTTCGGGAAAATCTCGAGCGAGCGAAGCGCCGGAAATTCCGACTGCAGATCGGCGGCAACAACCTGGAACACGCGCTCCGGGCGATTGAGATCGCGCAGCCGGCGCTCGCCGAGGTCGCGCAGCGTGATCCCGTCGGGCAAATGATCGCGCACCAGTTCCTCGGTCGCGAGGGTGAGAAGAATCTGGCCGCCGTGCGCCGCGGCGAGCAGGCGGCTCACGCGATTGAGCACGGGGCCGAAGTAATCATCGTCGCGGCTCTCCGCGCTGCCGGTGTGGATGCCCATGCGGACTTTCATGGCTTCGATCTCCTGCCATGGCTCGTCGCGAAGTCCGCGCTGCGCGGTGACCGCGGCCCCGAGAGCATCCGCCGCAACGGGAAACGCGACGCAGAAGGCGTCGCCGATGGTCTTGAAGATCGAACCGCCGCGTCCCTCGAACGCCTCGCGCAGCAGCATGTCGTGCCTTGCGAGGGCGACGGCCATGGCGTCGGCATGGTTCTCCCACAGACGCGAGCTTCCCTCGATGTCCGTAAAAAGGAACGTGACTGTGCCTGTAGGGAGCGGGGTCATGGAGTTCGAGCGAGGCCCCGATTTACCATGACCCGCAATCAAAGACGAAGGAAATGCTTTAGCCGCCGAACGACTTCAGAAGCGCCACTTCGATGGCGAGGTCTTCCTTGATATTGCGTCCGAGGTTTTCGCGCATTTGCTCGATGGCGGCGAGGCGCCGCAACGCTTCGTGCGGCGCAATGGCGCGCGCAAGCTCGACGGTCCGCGCGGAATAATCGGGCAGGTCCAGATGAGCGGCGCCATGCTGCTGGCGCAGAATATCGGCCCACCATGCGATCAACGTCTCGATCAGAAGGTTTCTCTCGCGGAGATAACGCGCCTCGGTCAACGCCTTGTAGTAATCCTCGCGCTCGTCCAGCCAGTCGCTTTCGGTGGTCTGGCGGTAATGGGCTTCCTCGCGTTTCAATTCGGATTCATTCTCGGCGATAATCCGCTCGCGGGCTTGCTGAAGCAGCTTCGTGAGGACGCGAATGAGCCGGTAAACGGCCGTGATGTCGCGGTCGCGCTCGCTGAAAAGCCGCGCGATGGCGTCGAGCAATTCGCGTTGCGCCGCGGATAATTCCTCGGCCTGCCCGCGGCTGAGAGGGACGGTGATGCAGCGGGAGAGGATGGTCTCCGGAAGGCTCTCGGGTTGATCGCTCGTCAATAGCAGCAGCGAATGGTTGGGCGGTTCTTCGAGCGTCTTGAGGAGCGCGTTCGCGGCATCGGCGGTCATGCGATCCGCCTCGAAGATGATGGCGACCTTGCGCCCGCCCATCAGCGAGCGCATCTGGAGTTCCCTCTCGAGCCCGCGCGTCTGTTCCATGCGGAGGCGGCACGATTTGGATTCCGGCTCCGCCGTGTGGACGTCGGGATGACCGAGGCCGCTGGGCGAGCCGGTAACGAGTCCCGCCAGGCTGGCGGCGAGCCGGCGTTTGCCGCTGCCGCGCGGGCCGGCGATCAGATAGGCGTGGCCGAGCCGATTCTGCGCGTGAGCGCGGCTGAGGAGATCAAAGGCGGCGTCGGCGGAGAAAGGCATTGGGTAAAGGGATAGGGGATAGGATATCGCGCGCGTCACTTGCCCATCAAGCCGTGGACGTGCTCCCAGATTTCTTCTTCGACGGCCTCGACGCCGCGGCCGGCATGAATCACTCGGAAGCGCCCGGGATCGTCCCGGGCAAGGGTGAGATAACCGTCGCGAACGGACTCGTAGAACGCGGGCGGCATTTGTTCCATGCGGTCGGCGGCGCCGACGGGCCTGGGGCGGCGCAGCAACCGCCGATGAGTCTCGGCGAAATCCATGTCGAGGACGAAAGTCAGATCGGGGCGCGTTTCACCGACGGCGAAGTCATTGATGAACCGGACCGCTCCGTAATCGAGCCGGCGCGCGACGCCCTGGTAGACCGTCGTCGAATCCATGAAGCGATCCGCGATGACCCATGTCCCCGCATCGAGCGCGGGCTGGATGACGCGGCGGACCAATTGCGCGCGGCTGGCGGCGAACAGCAGCAGTTCGGTCTCCGGGGTCATGTCCCTGCCTTCATCGGCGAATTTGAGCAAGTGGCGGATGCTCTCGCCGAGCGGAGTGCCGCCGGGCTCGCGGGTGAGAAGCACGGGCAGGCCGGTCTTTTCAAGCCGCGCGGCCAGCCGTTGGATTTGCGTGGTCTTGCCGCATCCTTCCGAGCCCTCGAAGGTGATAAAAACGCCATGCGGCAGGGGCATGGAGTGGTGATACGCGGAAAATTCGAAATTCGAAATTCGAAATTCGAAGGATCAGGCGGAATTTTTCGAACGATCAGCGCGTGATGACAGTCGGCGAGTTGCCGTCGTCGTCGCCGGGGTTCCTGCTGACGACGCGCTCGGTGTTCTTCCGGGCGTTGACCACGAAGTCGTTGTTATCGCCGAAATAGGACCACGGGCCGGGCGGAACATCGTGGAAATCGACGAAGCGCCACGAGGTGACATCCATTCCGCTCAAATCGAGAAAATCGCGCACCGCGGGCGAGACGTCCAGCCCGGCGCCGTGGTTGAGATTCGGCTCCGGGACCTCGTTGCCGAAGACATACTGGTAATCGTCAGTGCGGAAGGGGCCGCAATCGGACCATTGGGCATAGCACGACCGTCCGTCGTGATTGCGGATTTCGATCCAGCGATTCTGGCAGACGCTCTGGCCGTATTTGACGTACGCTTCCTTGAACCATGGGATCACGAGCGGCGCCTCGGGCTTGGTGCTGCCTTCGCTCACATCGTTGTAAGGGAGCGCGCAGTAAAACGGGTTCTGCCGCGGCGTGAAATTGGCGGGGATGTAATTGCGGCGGTTGTTCGGGTCCGGATCGTCGTAGCCGCCGTAATTATCGACCCAATCGGGGTCCCAGGCGCTCCGGGTATTGGGGACGGGATTATTCTCCGTCGGCCTCTCGCCCACCCAGAAGACGGTGGTGACGATACCGGCCTTCCACGGATAATTGCTGCCGAAGCCCCACAGGCTGGAGCGGCTGCTGGTCGTCGGGACGTAAACCTCGGGCTCGATCTTCAAGAGCGCCGCCTCGCGCAACTTCATGGCATACCGGGCGAAATCCTCGCTGCTCTCGTACGGCGACTGCGCACGAAGGCTCACCCCCGTTGCGAGCAGCACCGAGGCGATGAGGAAACAGAATGTTCTGGCTCTCACTACCCGCATAACGAAGAAAGATGATGTCCATCTACCATCGCATCTTCCTTTCGTCCAGCGGTTTTTCGATTTCTGTCCGATTTCTGCCGCTTCGTATTCACGTTGTGCATGTTATGGGCGGGATTACGGCCATCCCGCCCACTCTCGTATCAATTTAAGCGTCATCCAGCCGATGTTTTCCTGAAACAGGGGGGAGGGCCCGCAATGAACGCGAGGAGCGCGGAGAAGGGAGATGCCCTGGGAGCGCGCAGTTTTGGACCGGATTCTCCGCCGCTTTGCGCGGGATAAACTATACGGTGAAATCCCCGTACGTATTGTATGTGTCGGTCTTGGCGCTTACATCGATTGGGCCGAAGTTGCCGGTAACAAGGGCTGTCTTCATCGTCACCGTGCCCGAGGCAGAACCGTCATGGGCCACACCTCCGCCAAAACCGGAGGACATGTTCTTGGTGATGACAACCCCGGGCGTCATAATCGTGCCGGAGGCAGTGGCGCCAATGTAAATCCCGCCGCCATCGGCAGACGAAACATTGCCGGTGAATGAGCCTCCAGTGATCGTGAACGTCCCGCCATTCTCGATATCGAGCCCGCCGCCGTTGCCGCCGGCGGCATTATTCGAGACCGTGTTGTTGTGGAGCGAAATAGTCGCGCTGGAGGTATTTATCTCCAGGCCTCCGCCAGCGCTTTCGGACTTGTTGCCCGTAATCTTTGAGGCGGTAACGGTAATGGGTCCGCTGCCTCCGAGGTAGACGCCTCCGGCGTCGGCGGTCGAGACATTATTGGCGATGGTGCATCCGGTTATCTTGGTCGAAGCTATATTACTGAAAATATCCAGGCCGCCCGCCGTGGCCGTAGAGTGATTCTCGGCAATGGTCACGGCCGTCATCTTCAGGTGTCCTCCTTCAATCGTGATCCCGCCGCCGGTATCGCCGCTATTATCGGCGATTGTGGTTCCCGTAAGCGTTACCGTGGAGAGAAGCGTACCCACATATACCCCTCCGCCGGAATTGCCGCCGTTTGAATTGCCCGACACCCGGCCCCCGGTCATCGCGAACGTCCCGAAACCGTTGACCCACAATCCGCCGCCATTGGCGTCGCCCGTGTTGTCGATGAAGCTCGTGTTCACGATCAGGGCCGGTTCGTCGGCGTAGAGGCGGATTCCACCCCCTTCGTCGCCCGAGGCGTTCCCGGAAACGACCGAATTGGTGATCATCACCTTGCCCTGGGAGCTTTCATCATACATTCGTGCTCCGCCTCCCTGGCCCACCGCGGAATTGCCGGATATCAAGGAATGGCTGATGACCAGGTTTCCGGTCGCTCCCGTGCCAAGGAATGTTCTCAGCCCGCCGGCGAGGTCGTCTGAGGTGTTGCCCGTGATCTTGCTGCCGATAATATTGATTGCCGTGCCCATGCCGGCATAGACGCCCCCTCCCTCGCCACTGCCGCCGTTCGTTGCCTGATTGCCGGATATCACCGAGTTCAGCAGCGTAAAGGTTCCCAATCCCGAATCGAAGATCGCGCCTCCCTCTTCGGCGACGGATCCAACAATCACGCAATTCTTGACGGTGAGCGAGCCGCTGCTGTAAACCGCCCCGCCAACGCCGCTCGATTCGCTGCCGTGCACCATCCCCAGGCCGGAGAGGGTCACCTTTGAGGCGCTGATGGTGAAAATCTGCGAGTCTCCAAACGCATCGATAATCACCTTGCCTGCCCCGGGTCCGTCAATGGTGACGTTGTTTGTAATGTTGAGCGCTGCGCTTCCAGAGAGCGCGAGTACCCCGTGAAGCCCGGCCTTGAACACGATGGTGTTCGAGCCGCCGGCCCCATTGGACGCGTTGATTGCCTCGCGCAGCGTGCCGCTCCCGACCGTGTCGCTCAGCGTGGTTACGATAAAGACTGCGGGCGCTATCCGCGCCTCAAGGATTTCGATCTGGTCCGTCATACGGTTTCCTCGGTTCGGGGTTGGTGCAATCCGCGCACCCTGGCAGATTTTCGCGCGGCCTGCCAGACAAAACGGCATCGATCATGATTTGCACCTCGGGCCGCGCGGCCCATCAAGTCCCCTCGCCCCGCCGGCTAGTAAATAACTAGAGCCGGTGCATGACAGTATTTCTGAGAAAATTCCGGTCATCGCGGTTCGGGTAGTCGAGCGTGTAGTGCAGCCCGCGGCTTTCCTTCCGGGCCAGGGCGCAATCGACGATGAGGGCGGCGACGGTGGCAAGGTTCCGAAGCTCCAGAAGATCGGTCGTGATCTTATAGTGCCAGTAGAATTCCTGGATTTCCCGCTGGAGATTCCGCAGCCGGGTACTGGCGCGCTTAAGCCGCTTGTCCGTGCGCACGATGCCGACGTAATCCCACATGAGGCGGCGGATTTCGTCCCAGTTATGGTAGATGACGACCAGTTCATCGACGTCCAGGGCATTGCCGATGCGCCACTCCGGGATGGCAATATCGATTCCCCCTTTGCCCACGGGGATGCGCCGGACCACGTCGAGCGCCGCGCGGTGCCCAAGGACGGCGGCCTCGAGCAGGGAATTGCTCGCGAGGCGATTCGCGCCATGGAGTCCGGTACATGCGACCTCGCCGATCGCGTACAGCCCGCGCAAGCTGGTGCGCCCGTCGATGTTCGTCAGCGCCCCGCCGCATTGGTAATGCGCCGCGGGCACGACCGGGATGGGCTCCTTCGTGATATCGATACCCAGTTCCAGGCAGGTCTTGTAGATATTCGGAAAACGGTCTCGGACGAATTCGGCCGGTTTGTGCGTGATATCGAGCAGGACGTGCTGGCTGCCGGTGCGTTTCATTTCCGCATCGATTGCGCGGGCGACGATATCGCGCGGGGCCAGTTCCCCGAGCGGATGATAATCCTGCATGAATCGCCGGCCGCGAGTATCGAGCAGGCGCCCGCCCTCGCCGCGCACGGCCTCGGAGATGAGAAACGAGCGCTCGGCGGGATGATAGAGGCACGTGGGATGGAACTGGACGAATTCCATGTTCGCGATATTGGCCCCGGCGCGCCATGCCATCGCGACGCCGTCGCCGGTAGCGACGCCGGGATTGGTCGTATAGAGGTAAACTTTTCCGCAGCCGCCGGTGGCGAGCACCACGCGGTCCGAGCGGATGGTCTCGACGTTGCCCGTGGCCTCATCCAGGACGTAAACGCCCAGGCAGTGATCCTCCGTGGCGTAGCCGAGCTTGCCCGCGGTGATCAGGTCCACCGCCATGTGATTCTCGAGCATGGCGATATTCGGGTGCCGCTCGATGTCGTCGAGCAGGGCACGCTCGATCTCCCGTCCGGTGACGTCGCGCGCATGGAGCACGCGGCGCTTCGAGTGGCCCCCTTCTCGCCCGAGGTCCAGTTCGCGCTCGCCATCTTCCAGCTCGCGCTCGTCAAAGTGGACGCCCAGGTCGATCAACTCCTCGATGCGCGCCGGCCCCTCCGTGACAATTGCCCGCACGGTCTCCTCGTCGCACAGGCCGGCCCCGGCCTCGATGGTATCCTTGACATGAAGTCCAAAGGAATCCTCGCTGCTGGTCACGCATGCGATGCCGCCCTGAGCCCACGCGGTATTCGAGTCGGCCCGTCCGCGCTTGGTGATGACCGCGACGGTCCCATGCGCCGCCACGGCTCGCGCAAAGCTGAGCCCGGCGAGGCCGCTGCCTATGACTGCGAAGTCGAATTGACGCATAGAAGGGCGCGGGGGATGCGCCGGGGATGGATGCTTGGAATTGACGACATGTTGATTGCCATTGGCAACACTAACTATTCACATTCTCCCTCACGATATTGTCGATCAGCCGTGTTTTACCAAACCAAACGGCGCAGGCGATCACCAGCTTCCGTGTGCGATCGCCGGGCTCTTCGAGAGTACCGGCGTCGAGCACTTCGATATAATCGATCTTTGCCAATGGCGCCGTCGAAATATGGCCGCGCACGAGCCGGGCAAGGTCGGCTGGGCGCCGAAACGATGCGGCGCGGGCCGCGAGCAAAGCGCGCCTGATGATCGGCGCCTGGGCGCGTTCGGCGGCGCTGAGGTAACGGTTCCGCGAGCTGAGGGCCAGGCCATCGCCTTCGCGGATGGTCGGCGCGACGACGATCCTGACCGGAACGTTCAAGTCCCTCACCATCCTGCCAATAATGGCGGACTGCTGGTAATCCTTCGCGCCAAACACGGCGATATCCGGGGCAATGATATTGAAAAGCTTTAGCACCACCGTGCACACGCCCCGAAAATGACCGGGCCGCGATTGTCCGCACAAGCAGGCCGAGAGGCGCTCTTCATTGACGTAAGTCGAATATCCCTCCGGGTAAATATCGGCCGCGCCCGGATGGAAGATCACGTCCGCGCCCGCACCCTCGCACAGCCGGCGATCGCTGGCGAATGTCCGCGGATAGCGGGAGAAATCCTCCTTCGGACCGAATTGAGTCGGATTGACGAAAATGCTGACGGCGACGGTGCCGCGCGGCCCGGCCAATCGCCTCGCCTTGCGGATGAGCGAAAGATGTCCCTCGTGCAGTGCGCCCATGGTGGGCACAAGGATCAGGGGCCGGCTTGCCCCGCGACAAAAATGTGCCGCGCGGGCCGGGGTGCGAAGGATTTTCACAAGCCGCTGAGCATAGCGAGTTTGGGCCGGTGGCTGGCAACGCGAAATCCGCGTTTAATAAGGCCGAAGCCTATATTCTGCGTGACATTACGCATAGCACTTGATACCTACCGCCCGCGAACTGCCGGAAGCTGACCCCTTTGGAACTATGGACGTCGGCCTGGCGCTGAAGCACGAAATGACGGCTTTTACCATAAGTGCAAATCGACCCAGGCTCCTGCTCGCAGGCGGCCTGATTGCTTTATTCGCGATTCTGGGATGGCTGGCGATGAGGCCCGGCGCATTGCGCGAGGCGCAACCGCCTCCGCAGCCTGGATTTGTGAGCCGCAGCGCCCACTTCACCCTTACCTCGGAGATCCATGTCGGCTCGTAGGCTTTACTTCCTGGCGTTGCTCATCTCGCTCCTGGCAATCCACGGCTCTGCCCGGGCGGGTGGTGACGGCGCGTGCTACGCGGTCCCGACGAGCATCAGCTTCCAGGGATACCTCGTGGATGAATTCGGCTCGCCGGTGACGACGTCGACCAGTTCGCCGCTGCCGATGCGATTTGGTATTTATATCAATAACTGCCGCGTCTGGTACGCGCAGTACTCGGGAGTCGATGTGATCGGCGGCTCGTTTACCGTGCAACTCGGCGCGGATCGCGATGTGGCCATTGGATTGGACCCGCAGACGGGCGATGTGCTCAGCGGAACTTGCGTGACGCCCATCACGCCGGCGCTGGTTGCCTGCGTGACCAATCATACATGCATCAATGTCCAGATTGAGGTCTATAATGGCGAATCCTATGAGGCGCTCACCCCGCAGGTGCCCATCGCCTCTTCACTCTTTGCCATTCGCGCGGATACGGTGGGAGGTTACAGCGCATCGCAATTGGTGAAGCTCGATTGCAACGGCAATATCCTCGATTCAAACGGAGACCCCGTGATCTCGAGCACGGGGACCTGGCTCGGGACCGGCGGAGGACCGCCGGGGCCGACGGGGCCAACCGGCCCGCAAGGCTGCCCGGGCGCCCCGGGTGCGACCGGCTCCAACGGACAAGGTTTCACCTTCCAGGGCCCGTGGTGCTACGAGACGACCTATGCGCCCTATGATGTCGTGACTTATCGAGGCTCCGTATGGTTTGCAAACGGTACGCCCTCGGGGGATCCTGACGTGGACAGCACATGGCAGTTATTCGCCGCGGGCTTCAATTTCCACGGTCAATGGAACCAGTATTGCACTTACTATTACAACGAGGTGGTGCTCTATAACGGCTCGCTCTACGTGGCGAAGGAAACGGTGAGTCCACCGGGAGAGGATCTCGGTTCGCCGCCGCCCGATCAGGATCGCCCGGATTGGGATTTGTTCACCCAGGGCTTCAATCCCATTGGCGCATTTATCTGCACGGCGACCAATTACCGCGGCGACGTGGTGTATTACAATGGGGCTTCCTATGTCTATCTCTCGGATTGTCCCACCGCCAGCGGCACCGATACGCCGGATATCAATCCGGGCTGGAGCTTGTTCGCCAGCGGCAGCGCCGGGCCCATAGGTCCGACGGGCCCGACAGGCGCGACCGGACTGCAAGGCTGCCCCGGCCCAACGGGGCCGACCGGTCCCTGCGGGCCGCAAGGGATTCAGGGGCCCATGGGATTCACCGGTGCGACGGGACCGACCGGACTGCAAGGCTGCCCCGGCCCAACGGGGCCGACAGGCCTGCAGGGCGATATGGGCGTGCCGGGTACATCCGGCTCGAATGGCCAGGGATTCACGTTCGATGGACCATGGACAGAGGACACGGGTTACTCGCCCTATGACGTGGTGACCTATCGAGGCTCGGTCTGGTTTGCCAATGGCACCCCCACGGGAGATCCGGATACGGATAGTACCTGGGAGTTATTCGCCGTCGGCTTCAACTTCCACGGAGAATGGAATGCCTCTTGCACATACTATTGCAACGAGGTGGTGATCTATAATGGCTCACTCTACCTGGCGCGCGGTACCATCGTTCCACCGGATGGCGGGGGCACGCCGCCCACTCAGGATTGTATTGATTGGAAACTGTTTACCCAGGGGTTCAATCCTATCGGCGCATTCGTCAATACGGGGACCAATTACCGCGGCGACGTCGTCTATTACAATGGGGCCTCCTATGTGTATCTCTCCGGCTCCGCAAGCGTGAGTGGGACAGATACGCCCGACGTCAACCCGGACTGGTCTCTATTTGCCATGGGCGGGACCGGACCGACGGGCGCTACGGGTGATACCGGTCCCACTGGAGCAACCGGCGTCACGGGCGACACCGGTCCTACGGGTCCCACCGGAGGAATAGGAAACCCGGGTCCGCTGGGTCCGACCGGGCCTCCGGGACCCACAGGTTCGACCGGCGGCATCGGTGGAATAGGTCCGGCAGGCCCAACCGGACCAACGGGGCTCACCGGTCCCACAGGCGCAACCGGATCGACGAACAGCTTGACAATCGGCACGGTAACCAGCGGCACGGCCCCGGGGGCTACGGTGACCGGCACCGCGCCGAGTCAAACGCTCAATTTGGTTTTGGTGACAGGCTCGACGGGCGCAAACGGGGCCAGCGGACCGACCGGTGCCACGGGATCAACAGGTGCGACTGGCCCAACTGGTTTCACCGGTCCTACCGGTCCTACCGGTCCTACCGGTCCCACTGGCGCACCAGGTGTCACGGGCGACACAGGCATTATAGGCCCGACGGGATCGACTGGTTTAACTGGCCCGACCGGACCGACTGGACATACCGGTTCCACGGGCGCCACCGGTGTGACGGGCGCCACAGGCCCGTCCGGATCAACAGGTCTCACCGGACCAACCGGCTTTACCGGACCGACCGGACCTACTGGTTCGACAGGTTCCACCGGCGGGATTGGCCCTGCCGGATCGACTGGGCCCACCGGCGCAACCGGCGCATCAGGCACACCGGGTATCGCCGATGCTCTGACAATCGGCTCTGTCTCGAGCGGCACTGCTCCCGCGGTTTCCCTGAACGGCGCTTCACCCAGTCAAACCTTGAACTTTGTATTGGTGCCCGGCTCCGCCGGACCCAAGGGTCCCGCCGGTCCTCCCGGCGCGCAAGGCCCTGCGGGTCCGCCGACCTATGCCGGGGCGCGCTGGGTGCCGATCAGCATGACGGCAAAAGTCCTGACTGCCAGCGGTGGAGAGACCCTCTCGCCGGTCGGCGCGGCCTCGGCCTCACCGCAGTCGGATGCCTTCTACGTCCAGTGGATCTCCGGCGCGGCGGCGAAGAAGACAGCGGGCGAAGTCGGCCCGTTCACTCAAACGCAGTCCCGTTACAATCCCATTTTCACCGCGCTCATTCGCACCGGCTCAAGCCTCACGCAGCAGCGCATCTGGGTTGCGCTTTCCTCGACCGACCTCTCGCAGACTGACGGAGCCGGGGCGCTCGCGACGCGTTACATCGGCGTTCGCTTCTCGACTTCCGCGGGAGATGTCGATTGGCAGCTCTCCTCCGGCGACGGAACCACCGGCAGCGTCCAGGACACGGGAGTACCCGTCCAGCCGAACACGCCGTATCTCATCCAATTGACATGGACGGGCGGCCAGCTCGATTGCCAGATCAACGGCGTCACCTGCCAGGCAAAGACCACGAATCTGGACACCGGAAATCCCACCGACCTCGGCGTGGATTGCGCCAGTACGGCGCTGACTTCCACCCCTGTGGTGGAGAGCATCAGCTACATCAGCCTGCTCTATAACGGGAATGACTTCTGATGCCCGGTGAGCTTTCCGCGTTAGCGGAAGGCTCGCAGGTGGGTGTGGGCGAAAATCGACGTGTTTGCCGCGTGGAGTTTCGACGGGGGCGGGCGCTGGGCGGCTCAACTAAACCGCTTGTCGTACTCTCGCGACACCCGAATCAACATGGCTGAATACTCCATCCGGGTCTTTTCAACATCAACCCAGTCGAAGGGGTACGGCTCAATATTGGTCGCCTTGAACTTGAGCAATTGGAATTCATCGAATTCGGAGGCAGCGTCTCGCACCAGCCTAATCTCGGCTTCGGGTGCCTCAGTAATGGGATGCTTGTACTTGCTGCCGCCCGTTGGAAATGGACGGTCGCCTTCGTAGGAGGTATAGGCTGATGCGTGATTGATTCCAACAAAACCAACCGTGATTGGGTTTCCGCCAGTTCGCTTGAACTCTGCAACCTGCCGCTTTAGGTCTCCGATGACCCGGTCAATCTGCTTTATCATGGCTTTCGCCAGAATCTTCGTTTCGGCCCCAATCTGAATGTTCGCTACTGGTCCGCGTGCGACAAGCAATCCGTGCTCGGTAACAGCGAGAACAGAAGGCACAAGTTCCCCAAAGGTGCCGTCTCCGCGTCGGGTCTTCTTTCCAACCGCGAGATTTCGCGCATTTACGACGATTTCATGGCGGTGGACACGCTCCGTAAGGAGCTTGGACTTTCCGAGTGAAACGAGGTCTTCGTAAAGCTGAGACGCAACCAAGTCCCCGAGAGAAGAGTCGCGATGGGAGTATTGCTTGCCCTCAAACAGGCTGCGAAAGGTTTTAAGGAGTGCATATTCAATCGGAGTGCTCATTCAGTCCTCCGAAACGTTCGCTATGACGGCTCCAAACGGTCTCTTCTGCGCTTGAGCCTGACGCAGTCGAGCACGGGCGATTTCCAGGTATTTTGGTTCGATTTCATTGCCGATGCTGTTTCTGCCGGTCAACAAAGCGGCTATCGAAGTGCTTCCTGTCCCAAGGAACGGGTCTAAAACGGTGTCGCCTGCGAACGAAAAGAGCTTAATCAGTCGCTCTGCCAAGGATACCGGATACGGAGCCGGATGTCCGTCGCGGGTCGATTGCCCCCGGATGTCACTCCATGAAGAGCGCAGCCAGGACTTCATTTCATCCTTCGTGAGCATTGAAAGCGCCCTCTGCAAGGTGGAGGGAGAGCGATACTCTCCGCCCTTTCGGAAGAACAATATGTATTCGACATCATTCTTGATGATGGCTCCCGGTTGGTACGGTTTGCCGTAAAACCCGGCCCCATTGCCTTCTGCTTCCGTTACGCCATTCGCGATTTTCTGCCAAAGGATGGGAGTCAAGCAATCGAGGCGCATTTTGCGTAAACGAACTTGGATGTCGGCATGCAGCGGCATCACGTAATGCCGCCCTTCGCGCTTTCGGGGCACACAGACATCGCCAACGACACAACAGATGCGACCTCCGGGCGCAAGGACGCGGGCGCATTCGGCCCAAACATCGTCAAGACTGTCCAGGAAAGTTTCGTAATCCTCAATTTCGCCCAATTGCCCCGGATTCTTCTCGTACTCTTTCAGGGTCCAGTATGGAGGCGAGGTGACGACGAGGTGCACGGTCTCGTCTGGAATCCACGACAAGTCTCGCGCATTTCCGAGATGCAGTCGGTGATTTGTCGAATTGAAAGGGGATGGCCAAGGCAGATTCCTCAGTATGCCGTTGGCATGAAGCATCGCGTTAACCGCTCCGGGTTGGTTGTCGGCTTCGGGAAGGTCGCGAATCAAAGCGCTCGCCGCGTTGAGGGCATTGGTTACATCTGCCCCACCGCTCGCGCCCTTCCTTTTTAGGGCGCGGCGTTCGAGGAGGGGATTCGTACCGTTTCCGTTTTGGGTGCTTCGGTCGATTTCAGCAGGGACAGGCGAAGGCATGGTATATTATGTGGGCAACGGACCTCAGAGGGAAGAGGAAAGCGGAACCTGACGACGGATAGCCGCCAGCCGTATTGGCGGTTTTACAGAGAGCAGGATAGGCGTTCGACCTGGCCGACTGATCAGCCAATAGTCCTCGCCCAGCTACTGATCGCTCCGTTGGATAGAGCCGCCCACAACGCCCGCTGCATAATGCGCCGGACTTCCTTGCGGTCCACCTTTACGCGCTCGCCTCTTTCGAGCGGGGATTTCTCGCCGATCAGTTTCAACGTTCGCACGCCCAGTGCCCACGGCAGCAGGCACGCAAAGCGGATGCGCCGAGGCCGGATTCCCTCGATATATTGCCGGCCCTCATCGAGAAAAAGCAGCGCCTTTTGCCTCCATGCGTCGAATACCGGCTGCGCCGGACGCAAGTCCCTGCGCAGTTCCCCGGCGTCACTTACTCCCGCTTCGCGTAACTCGTCCATCGGCAGGAAGCATCGTCCATTCTCCACGTCCGCGGGAAAATCCCGGAGAATATTGACCAACTGCAAACCTTGTCCAAATGCGCGGCCGAGGCGCAGTAACTCGCCCGAATCAATATATCCATAGCGCGGCAATTTTCCCGAACAAATGCGGGTCCAGAATTCACCCACGCAACCGGCCACAAGATAAGTGTACTCATCCAACTCCGCCGCGGTCTCCAATGCGCTGATCTTTCCCGGATCGGAGAATCTCACGAGGTCAAGCTCCTGTCCCCGCGTGATCTTTTGCAGAAGCGACACAATCTCCTCCCGGTCGCCGGACCCGAGCTGATCGAGACCCCGGGAAACAGGTCCGAGATTCTCGAGCAAATGCTGCTCCGCAACATTATCAGGCTTGATATCCCTGAGGCCCCGGATCTCCGCGCCCGGATGCGCCGCGAACGCCCGCAGGCACTCGATCCGCGCGGCCACGGGGGCCGAGGCGGTATCGGCGATCGTATCGCTCGCGCGGGCCAGGAGATAGGCGATGCCCACCGGGCGGCGCAGGTCCCCGGGCAGCGCGCGGATGGTGAGAACAAAAGAGCGGGACACGCCCTTCAACATCTCCATTAGTTCCGCGTCGGTGGGACCGGTCATTGCCCCACCTTTACCATATCTATCTGGCCGGGCGGATAATTCCCGAGGCCCATGGTCGCGGCGGTCTGCAAGTATTTCGCATTGGCGGTGAGCGGAGGCAGCTTCGCATCCTGACGCCAGATTTCGAGCAGGCGCAGAGTCGTGGCGTCGATGGCCACCGGGTCGTTTCCCGCATAGAGAGTGGCGTGACACCATGAGTAACTCGGCTGCCAGTCCGGCCCGCCGCCATACTGCGCGATCAAGCCGTCCATGATATTCAATACAACCTTGGGCCCCGCGTGCGGATCCGAGTAAAGCTCGGCCAGGTACGGGTCGGGCCATTGAGTTACAAACCTGCGCCAGTTATCGATATTGGGCACGGTCAAATTGTAGATGCATCCGGCGACACCACAATCCTCCGACGACGACATGACGGGGATGTTGATGATTTTATTGAGCCCGCAGATGAGCCGGCTCCAATGGCTCTCGAGGGAGTATTGCTCCTGCGCCGGCGGAGCCAGCGGGTCCGGCCCGCGCAGTTGGAACGCCGCGTCGCCCCAGATGAGGCGGCCCGTGGCCGGCATGGATACCGCGGCCTTCGGCTCGTAGCCGGTGAAGGGCTCGATGTGCCGAATCGCGGGTCCGCCCGGCTCGGCGTAGTAACCGGCTTCCTCCGGGTCTGTCCGGTCCCAGATCACCACCTGCGACATCGGAATGCCGGCCTCGGTCAGGCCGCGGAGGACCGCTTTTACAATCGGGATGTGGGTCGAGAAATTCCGTCCCCCGGCCGCCGCGATCTTGATGCCCACGTGGTCCGAAGGGGAAATCAGGCTGCGCCACGCGCCGGCCACGGTCTTTTGGCCGGTTGCGGCCATGACCAATTGATCGGTCAGAGCTTCGACCGCGGGGCCATTCGGCTCATAGCCAATCATCAGGGACGGGTCGTGTCCGTAATAGATGCGCGACCGCCCGGCCGTGGCGGGCTGCTGGGCCGCGAGGTGCGGAGACACGGCGAGCCAGCAGACGATCAACAGCCGGACGGCCTGGCTGACTGCGGGGCGTCGGCCCTCCGCTGAAATTGTGAAACGCGGCACAGGCCGCCACTATCTTTTCCGCCCGCGACTTCGTCAAATGCGGCGGTTCAGAACGTGTGGATAAAGAGGCCCGACCTGAGCTTTGGCTCGAACCAGGTGCTTTTCGGAGGCATAATGGCGCCGGCGTCGGCGATATCCATCAGTTGGTCCACCGTCGTCGGGTACATCGAGAATGCGATGGCCGCGCGCCCATCGTTGACGCGGCGCTCCAGTTCTCCCGTCCCGCGAATGCCGCCGATGAACTCAACGCGCTTGCTGGTGCGCGGATCGTCGATTCCCAACAGCGGCGCAAGCACGCGCTCCTGCAGGACGGTGACATCGAGCCGCGCAATCGGGTCCGCCGCGGCATCCGGCGTCCATGCCACGCGGCGCCATTTGCCCTCGATGTACATGCGGACTTCGCCCGGCCCCGGCGGCACGGCCTCCCCCCCGTCCTGCACGGTGAACCCGGCAGCCTTCAGTTCCGCGAGGAATTGCTCCGGCGTGCGTCCGTTTAAATCCTGCACGCAACGGTTGTACGGGAGAATCCTCAGTTGGCTGGCGGGGAAAAGCACGGCGAGGAACCAGTTGTACTCCTCGTTGCCCGTGTGATGCGGGTTTGCCGCGCGCCGCTCCCTGCCCACGCGCACGGCGCTGGCGGTGCGGTGATGGCCATCGGCGACATAAGCGCACGGCACCCGGCAAAAATCATCGACCAGCCCCCCCGCGTGCTCCACCCGCCAGACCGTATGCCTGATGCCGTCCGGCGCGGTGAAATCGTACAACGGCGTCTCGCGTTTGGCCTCGTTGAGAAAGCCGTCAATCTCCGCCCGCCCGCGGTAGGTGAGAAACACGGGACCCGTATCGGCCGAGAGCGTGCCTATCAGCCGGGTGCGGTCATCCTCCTTATCCTTGCGCGTCTTCTCGTGTTTCTTGATGAGGTTCTTCTCGTAATCGTCGATGTGGCACACGACCGCGATGCCGGTCTGCGCGTGATTCCCCATGATCTGCTGATAGAGATAAACCACGCGCGCCTTCTCCCGGATGAGTGCGCCATCCGTTTGCAGCCGGCGGAAATTCTCGAGGGCCTTTTGATAAACGGCAGGCGAATAGGGATCGGTCTCGGGCGGGAGATCAATCTCCGCGCGGTCCACATGCAGGAGGCTGTACGGATTGCCTGCGGCCAGCGCCGCGGCCTCGTCGCGATCCACCACGTCGTAGGGTACGCAGGCCACCTGCGCGGCAAGCTGCGGCGCCGGACGCAGACCTTGAAAGGGGCGGATTCTCAACATATCGCCGCAGCCTTGCACAGCCGCGGGCGGCCATTCAATGACCAAGTCCTTCCATCTCGTTCATGCAATCGACCAGCTTGCGATACATACCCGGCAGCGCCTCGGTCATCAACCTCGCGTCCGAAAGCACCGGCATGAAATTATTGTCTCCCTCCCATCGGGGCACGATGTGCAGGTGCAAATGATCCGCAAATCCAGCGCCGGCGCACGCCCCGATGTTGAACCCGATATTGAACCCCTGCGCCCGGACGGTCTTGCGCAGCAGCGCCTCCGCAAGGGCCGCCAGTTCCCATAGCTCCAGCCGTTCCGCGTCGGTCAATTCGGCGATGTCCGGCGTCTTGCGATACGGCACCGCCATCATGTGGCCGACCGCGTAGGGGAAGCGATTCATGATGAGGAACGCGCTCTTCCGCCGCGCGACGACCAAGTGCGCCGTATCGTCCAGCGCGTGCGCGGCCTCGGCCAGAAAATCATTCGAGCGATCGACGGAATAATACTCCACGCGCCACGGCGCCCACAGGCCTTTCAAATCTTCCGGATAGCTCATTGGCAGCGGCAATATGAAGCCGTTTACGCAATTTCCTACGGCTCCGCCTTCCGCTGGGCCAGCAGCTCGTTGAGCAGAGCAATCACCGCATCGACCTTCGCCTCGAGGTTCTTCGCCTTGTTCATATTCGAAGCGAGCTGCCCCAATTTTCCGTCCTCCCCCTCGTCCTCCGGCGCGTCGATCAACGCGTAAGCCAGCAGGTACGGCTTGAATCTCCGGTGCGCGGCAACGATATCGACTTCATTCCCCTCGCTGTCGGTGACAGTCGTTTCATACTCGCAGATGATCCACGACGACTCGGTCGGCTCGAGCGTGTCCGGGCCCTCGTCGTCGTCGGATTCCGCTTCGGAGGTGGACCATTCCGACTCGGGAGCGATCAGAGCGAGACTGACCTCGACGTCGCGATCGTCAAACAGCGGATCGTCACGCTTGTCCTTCGCAAAACAGGCATAGCGCGAGACGCCGCGATAAAAACCGACAGTCACAAGGAACCTGCCGATGGTGTATAGAAACGCCTCCTCCACCTCGAACAACTCGTCTCCCCCCACCAGGATTTGCGCCGGCTCGGGCGCGCCAAAGAGTTCGCTCAAGCGATGTTTCGATTCGTTTAGGATTCCCATGGGGCCATCGATTCAAGCGGTTGGATTCCGGTCACCCGATGCTTTTATTCCTTTGCAGTATTGGATCAAAGAAAATTCCCCGCGCCGCCAAAATCTACACCAACCGGCAGCGCCCACAGTTTTTCCTAAACAACCCTAATCCTCCACAGACCGCGGCATGGCGAGCATCGCAATGGCAGCAATCGCAAGAATCACCAGCGTCAAAAATCCGCTGTTCGAACGCGGCAGCGAACCGAGCCGGAGGTCCAGCTTCAGCGGCGCATCCCCATCCACCTGCATGGTGCGCGTGAAGGTGAGTACCTGGCCGCGCTCCGGCATGGTCACATCCACCGCGCCGGGCGCGGGCTCCGCCGCGAGTTGCTGATCCACGATGCGCGATGCGATGCGATCGAGTTCC
>JBEKOV010000024.1:0-35815 GCA_049521415.1 Chthoniobacteraceae bacterium | reverse complement strand
ACCTTCGATGACCTCGTCAAGGCAATCGCCCACGCCCTCAACTGCTTCTCAGCCTCCGAATGCCTCCACTTCCTTCATCATGCCCAATATGCTTCAGATTAAATAGAAAATGCTCTAGCCGGCGGACCGGCGAATAGGGCCCTCACGGTCCTCCCGACGCCCGATGACGGGCTGCCAGAGTGCCCGGTTTCATCACCGAAAGACCGTAAATCTCTCCGCCCAGCAGACTGTCGAAATCCCTTCGATCCAGCGTAAGCAAAATATCTGCCCAGGCTAACGCGCCAAACAATATCGGACGATCTTTGCCGGCCGCAAAAATCACGGGCCGATCCAGCGTCAGCACGTCGTCCATGACAAGCAACTGAGGGCGCAATCGCAGCCATTCCGTGGTTGCGGCCATCGGAAAATCCGGCAAATTACGCGCCACCTCGGCCAGGACATACGGGGTGGCAATCAGCATCCAGCCATTCGTCCGAGCAAGTCGGAATATCTCGCGCGACGCCCCGCTGGTTGAGGCGGCGGCAGCCAGCAGCACGCTGGTATTCCAGGAACAGTCTCACTCCCGTTGCCGAAGTCGGCGCATATCCGCTTCATCCTCCGCAATCCACCCCGCCATTTCCTCTTTCGTGAATTTACGCGGCTCAGGCAAAGTCCCTCTCTCCGCCCGCAAACGCGTCGCCAGAAAAAGCAGCAATTCCTGCTTTTCCTCGGGAAGCAATCCATCGACGGCGACTTCGATTTCAGCCAGCGTACTCATCGGCAAGAAATAGAGCATCTGCTGTCTGCGGTGGCAAGCAACTCGCCAGGCCGCCTAACTCGGACCCGTCAGGTTAAAGTAGCGCAATCCCGGAACCCATTTCTGTCCCTTCCGTCCTTGTCCCGGCATAGCCCCGCGTCAGCAGGACGAAGCTGGACCTTTCTGTCCTTTGAGCCCAGCGTCATCGCCATCAAAAGGAACCAGAACCACTGCAAACAATGCAGTCCCTCACGCCTCCGCCGCCACCGGATTCCGCAGTTTCCCGATCCCCTCAATTTCAACAATCACCTCATCCCCCGGCTTCAACCAGACCGGCGGCTTGCGCGCCATCCCCACCCCGCTCGGCGTCCCCGTCAGGATCACCGTCCCCGCCGGCAGCGTCGTACTCCCGCTCAGGAATTCGATCAGCGCCGGCACGTCAAAGATCATATCGCTCGTATTGCTATCCTGGACAGTCTCCCCATTCAGGATCGTCCGGATCGGCAGCGCATTCGGATTCGGAATCTCCTCCCGCGTCACCATGCACGGCCCCAGCGGCACGAACGTGTCGAACGTCTTCCCCCTGCACCATTGGCTCCCGCCCCATTGGATTTGCCAGTCCCGCGCGCTCACGTCATTTCCGCACGTGTACCCCAGCACATAATCCAGCGCCTCCGCCCGCCGCGCATTCTTGCACGCCCGCCCGATGATCACCGCCAGCTCGCATTCGTAATCCACCTGCCCACTCGCCAGGAACGTCGGCAGCAGGATCGCGTCCTCCGGATTCTGCACCGCATTGACCCCTTTCATAAAAAGGATCGGCCTCTCCGGAATCTTCGCGTTGGTCTCCCCCGCATGCGCCCGGTAATTCAACCCAATGCAAAAAATTCCCGTCGGCGCGACCGGCGCCAGCACCTTCGCCACATCCGCCGGCTCATCCGTCGCCAAGTATTGGCCCAGGATATCCCCCGAGATTTTGCAAAAATGCCCCTCCTCCGCCTCCCACCCATACCCCACGCGATTCCGTGAATCGAGATATCGAATAATCTTCATCGTCCGCCAAGAATGCGGACCCCGCGCAAAAATCGCAAAGTCTGTTTTGCTCTCTCTTCCGCTCAAGCACCCTTGCGAACGCAATCATGACCGGCTAAATATCCGGCGCGGAAGTCCCCCATCCCCAAGCCGGGGTGGCGAAATTGGCAGACGCGCCAGACTTAGGATCTGGTGGAGCAATCCTTAGGGGTTCGAGTCCCCTCCCCGGCATTTTCAATCCTGTCACGCCGCGCGCGAATCAAGCCCGCCGGCACCCCAAAACCAGACAAAATCACACCTTGGCCCGCCCCATGCTGTTGCATATTTGCATGACGGCATGTGACCCCGGCACAAAGCACCTGCACATCCTGGTTGTCGACGATGAAGCGGCAAGCAGGTCGGCCCTTGGTACTGTCTTGAAATTGGCGGGCCATGAGGCCCATTTCGCCGCCGATGGAGACGAGGCGCTGGAAATGTTCGATCACTCCGGCATCCCCGTCGATCTCGTAATCACCGACCACATGATGGTCCGCCTCTCCGGCGTCGAATTCGTCCGCCGCCTGCGCGAGCGCGGCTTCCACGGGGAAATCTTCGTCCTCACCGCCTATGCGGGCACCCTCCACGAGGAGGAATACCGCAGGCTCGAGGTCGCCGGCATTATGGAAAAGCCGTTCGATATCGCGGAACTGCGCAGGTGGATCACGTGCATCCACGGCTGCCGTGAGACCTTGCCCAACGGCGAGAAAGCACCGGGCCGCCTCAGGCAGATCGACTTCTGCTGGGTCCGCCACGGCTGGAACTAAGCATTCCGCCTTCAGCACGATCGGGCGGGGCATCTCTTCTGAGCCTGCCCGCCCAACGCGCCTTCTTCAAATAGAAGTCCAATTACCGCCGTCCATCCACCCTCAGGCGATAGGCGGCGTTCGACGTCCCAGCAACAGCGAGACGATAAACAGCACCAGGAAGACCAGGAATAGAATCTTGGCGATCCCGACAGCCGAACCGGCGATGCCGCCGAAGCCCAGCAGTCCCGCGATAAGCGCGACGACCAGAAATGTGAGTGCCCATGATAGCATATTGTTTCACCTCCTTCTGACAACAGTATCGGAATCCGGAGAGGCGCTGCGCGTGGCACCCGTTCCCGGCGCGCGCGCCGTTTCACATTGACTTTCGGGGGCAGCCTCCTAAATTGCGGCGGTTTTTCCCTAGACGATCTTTTTTCCGCCAATGACCTTCCGCACAGTCGCCACGTCCCTCCTTTTGCTTCTGGTCCTGGCATTGCCCGCCGCCAGGGCCGAGGAGCAGGTCCTCAATGGAATCGCCGCCGTCGTGAACTCCGACGTCATCACCTACTCCGAGGTACAGGAGATGGTCGGCCCGCGCGAAAACACGCTCAAGGAGACCTACACCGGCCAGGATCTCGAGGACAAGGTAAAGGACCTGCGGATGCAGGCTGTCCAAGTCTTGATCGACAATCAATTGATTCTCCAGGACTTCGCGAAAAACAAATACACGATTCCGGATTACGTCGTCGATCAGGAGATCCAGGATCGCATCAAGTCGCAATTCGGCGGCGATCGCGAGGCATTCCGCCGCACGCTCGCAGCCCAGGGGATGACGATGGAGCGCTTCAGGAAGATGGTGCTTGACGGCATCATCGTCCAGGCCATGCGGGAGAAGAGCGTCAAGGACGACACGATCATCGCCCCTCATGCGATCCAGGATTATTACGAGAAAAATGTCGCCTCGTATACCACGCCTGCGCAGGTCCACCTGTTCATGATCCTGATCAAGCAGAACGGCGACGCCGGCAAACAGATGGCCGAGGAATTGCGGCAAAAGGCCCTCGGCGGCGCCGATTTCGACAAACTCGCCGAGCTTTACTCCGAGGACCCTTCGGTGCCCAACGGCGACTGGGGCTGGATCGACAACAAGACGCTCAACGACAAACTGACCGGGATCGCCTTTGCCCTCAAGCCCGGCGACGTCAGCGAAGTGGTCGAATTGGGCGGCAATTATTACCTGCTCTATGTGGCTGCCAGGAAGGATGCGACCACCAAGTCACTCACCGACGTGCATGACGACATCGAGAACAAGCTCGTGGCGCAACAGCGCCAGATGGCGGAGGAGAAATGGATCAACGGCCTGCGCCAGAAAGCCTATATCTGGATCGACGGCGTCACCAGCACCGATGGGTCTCACGCTCCGGAGGACGAGCGCGCCACCGCCCAGGATAGCACTCCGCAGACGGAGAATTGACCGCCGCCGGTCCCCTGATGGACCGCATTTTTGCCGCCATGGCTGATTCCACCGGAACCGTGATCGGCATCACGCTCGGCGATGCCGCAGGCGTGGGGCCCGAGGTGATCCGGGGCGCGCTCGATTCAGGCCGCCTAAGTCCGGGCTTCGATTACCGCGTAATCGGAAATGCAAGCGGCGCCCACCCCGGCAAGCCGACGCCGGAATCCGCGCGCGACGCTCTCGCCGCGCTCGAGGAGGCCGCTCGGCTGGCGCGCGAAGGGAAAATTGCGGCCGTGGTCACCGGGCCAATCCATAAGGCGCGCATGCGGGCGGTCGGGTTTTCATTTCCGGGGCAAACGGAGTTCTTCGCCGACCGCTGGGGCGCGCGCGATTTCGCCATGGTGCTCACCGGTGGCGCGCTGACCGTCGCGCTGGTGACGGCGCACGTCCCGCTAAGGGATGTCCCCGGCATGCTCACCGGGGCGGAGATCGTACGGATTGGGGGATTGTTCGAGGCTTTCCTCCGTCTGCGCGCCGGCAGGCGTCCGCGGATCGCCGTGGCGGGGCTCAATCCACATGCGGGCGAAGACGGCATGCTCGGCGGCGAAGAGGCCCGGATCATCGGGCCCGCAATTCTGCGGCTCGCGGGTGCGGACCGCGCGAAGTGGACTGGCCCGGTGGCCCCGGACACCGTATTCTTCCGGGCGGCAGCCGGGGAATTCGACGGCGTGCTCTGCATGTATCACGACCAGGGCCTGATCCCGCTGAAACTGCACGCCTTCGACCAGGGCGTGAACGTGACGCTCGGCCTGCCCCACGTCCGCACCAGCCCGGACCACGGGACCGCCTTCGATATCGCCGGCACCGGACGGGCGCGCCCCGAAAGCATGATCGCCGCGATCAATCTCGCCGCGGAACTGGCGGCGAAAAAACCGTGAACGCCGGCAAATACGCCAAGGTCTTCGACATCGGCCTGCAAAACACATTCGTCTACCGGTGGAATTTCCTGATCCGTTCCATGGTCGGCCTGGTGCCGCTCGCGGGCACCGTGCTCATCTGGCGGGCCATATTCCACGAACGCGGCTCGGACGTCGCCGGGTACGATTACCGCGACATGGTCTGGTATTTCCTGCTCACCGTGTTGGTCGATAACCTCATCACCCCCACCGAGGACGAGTGGCAGATCGCCGCCGATATTCGAGACGGCCAGATCAATTCATTCCTCATCAAGCCGATGAATTACCTCGGCTACCGGTTCACCCTCTTCGCCAGCTACCGGCTCCTGTACACGCTCGTCACCCTTGCGCCGGTAGCGGTGCTGGTGTGGTACTTCCGCGGCGTGGTCGCGCTGCCGGACTCCGCGCTCACGTGGCTGCTCACGGCCATTTCCCTTTTAATGGCCGGCCTCATCCAGTTTTTCATCGCCTATTCACTCGCCATGCTGGCCTTCTGGATTCTCGAGATTTCCACCGTCGTCTTCATTTTCTATTCGTTCGAGTACTTCCTGAGCGGCCACATGTTTCCGCTCGATATCATGCCGGGATGGCTGCAATCGACGCTGCGCGTGCTGCCCTTTACCTACGAGCTGTTTTTCCCGATCTCCATTTTCCTCGGCAAGACCTCCGGCGCGCAGATGTGGACCGGCCTGGCGATCCAGACGGGCTGGCTCTTGCTCGCGTGGCTTGCCGCCCGCGCGATGTTCCGGCGCGGCGTGCATCATCACCAGGCGGTTGGAGGCTGATGAAACGCTATCTCGAAGTCTACTGGATCATGCTCCGCAACTCGGTGATCCGGGAGATGAATTTCAAGGCGAACTTCCTCCTCTGGATGGCGACGGAACTCCTCTGGTTCCTGGGTCAGATTCTCTTCATCGAGGTCCTCTTCCAATACGTGAACCGGATCGGCGATTGGACGAAATGGGAGGTGGTGCTGCTGGTTGGCACGCACCAATTGATCGCCCAAATCTTCCAGGCCTTCTTCTATGTCAACGTGGCCAACCTGCCGGAGCTGGTCCGCACGGGGAAGCTCGACTTCATGCTCTTGCTGCCGGTGGATTCACAATTTGCCGTATCCACGCGCCAATTCGGCCTCGACAACGTGGTCAACGCGCTGGTGGGCGTCGCCATCGTCATTTTCGCGCTGGCAAAGATGCACGTCACTCCCACCGCCCTCCAGGTGCTGATGTACATCCCGGCGGTCGCGCTGGGCGTGGCCGTCCATTACTCGATCATGTTCTTCCTGGCCACGATCTCCTTTTGGATCGTCCGGGCGCAGGGGCTCATTTTTGGCTATTTCAACCTCTTCAACATCGCGCGCTACCCGGACTCGATCTTTGGGAAGGGATTGTTCCGGTTCGTGTTCAGTTGGATCATCCCGGTCATCGTGGTGGCAAATATCCCCGCTCGGCTGCTCGGGCGGATCTTCGACGCTCCCTTGCCCCTGCTCGCCCACCTCGCGGGCGCGGCCGCCCTGACTGTGGGGCTCACCCGCGCGTTCTGGCACTTTGCGCTCAGGCGATATTCCAGCGCCAGCTCATAGGGATGAGACTTATGATACTCATGGGGCTTATGGGCCGGACCTGCGCCGGGCTGGCCCAAAAAAAATCCCGCTTTCCCCCTTGCGTGGCTGAGCACCAGCCGCTACCTTTCGCGCTCACTTTTCCCTAGGAGTTCGTATCAGACGTGCTTTAGAGATCCCCCGAATTTCTCCCATGCCGAAACCCAAAAACGCGAAACCCGCCGCCAAGACTCCGGCCAGGAAAGCCGCCCCCGCGGCTCGCCCTCCCGCGAAGAAGGAAACCAAGGTTCAGTCCCGGACCCAGGTCAACCCCCAAGTCAATTCCCAAGTCAACCATGTGGCGGTTCTGACCCCCCCCCGAAAGGTGGACATCAAGGACCCCTTCCTCAAGCGCCAGAAGGAGCGCCTGCTCCAGTTGCGCGATGGCATGCTCGACTCGATGACCGGCGTCGCCCGCGATACCCTCCGCTCCCGCGCCGAGGGGAGCGAGGCCAGCGCCTTCGGCATGCACCAGGCCGATGCCGGCAGCGACGCCTACGACCGCGACTTTGCCCTCAGCCTCCTCTCCCAGGAGCAGGACGCCCTCTATGAGATCGACGAGGCCCTCAAGCGCATCGAGCTGGGCACCTATGGAATTTGCGAGCTCAGCGGCAAGCCCATCCTTCATGCCCGGCTCGAGGCCATCCCCTTCGCCCGGTACACAGTCGAGTGCCAGTCCCAGCTCGAGAAGCAGCGCAAGATGAGCCGCTCTCGCCAGCCCGTCACCTCGCTCTTCGGCCTGACCGACGACGAAGGCGGCGCCTCCGAAGGCGAGGAAGAAGAGACCGTTACCGAAACCAAGGAATAAGCCATGCCCAGAGAGATTGTCACCATCGAGTGCACGGAGGCCAAGGCCGAAGGCAAGCCGGCTTCCCGTTACATCACCACGCGGAACAAGAAGAGCCCGAACACCCCCAACCGCCTCGAGAAAAAGAAGTACAACCAATTCCTTCGCCGGCACACCCTGCATCGCGAAATCAAATAAATCCAAATGGAACCGAAAACACCGAAACGCCGCTCCGCATTCCGCCGCGCCAATCGCTCGATGCCGCGCCGGCGCATCGACATCAACATCGAGGCCATCGATTACAAAAACCCGGACCTCCTCAAGAAATTCGTCACCGAGACCGGCAAAATCCTTCCCCGCCGCGTCACCGGCATGCCCGCCCACCTGCATCGGAAGATTACCAACGCGATCAAGCGCTCGCGCTCCGTCCTCCTGATGAAGTAAGGGCCCGGCCAATTTTCTCAAGAAGAGCCTCCAGGAACCCTGGAGGCCTTTTTTTTGCCACGAGGCCGGTTGATCGAAAAATAGTTGCCCCTTCCCGGTGGCCCGTTAATTTGTACGCCCCTTTTCCGCCGCCATGATCATCATCACCAAACCCGATGCGACCGAGGACCAGATCCAGCACATCGTGGATCGCATCAAGGAATGGGGCCTGCGGCCCGAGGTCTCGCGCGGCGCGGTCCGGGTGGTCATTGGAGTCGTCGGCCCGGAGGATACCATCCGGGAGAAGCCGCTCGCCGCCATCCCCGGTGTAGAGTCCGTCACCCCCGTCCTCAAGCCCTACAAGCTGGTCGCCCACGAGTTCCGCCAGACCGCCTCGCTGGTCAATCTGGGCGACGTCACCTTTGGCGGGCCCCGGGTCGTCGTAATCTCCGGCCCCTGCTCGGTCGAGAGCCGGGAACAAGTCATCTCCATCGCCGAGGATGTCAAAAAAGCGGGCGCCCGCGTATTGCGCGGCGGTGCGTTCAAGCCGCGCACCTCGCCCTACACCTTCCAGGGCCTGGGCGTCGAGGGCCTGAAACTTCTGGCCGAGGCGCGCGAGGCCACCGGCCTGCCGGTCATCACGGAGATCATGGACACCAAGGACCTCGAGGTCATCGAGCAATACGCCGATTGCCTTCAGGTCGGCGCCCGCAACATGCAGAACTTTTCCCTCCTCAAGGAAGTCGGCCGCAGCAAGCTGCCCGTCATGCTCAAGCGCGGCATGAGCGCCACCATCAAGGACTTGCTCATGAGCGCCGAATACATCCTCAGCGAGGGCAATTTTAACGTCCTGCTCTGCGAACGCGGCATCCGGACCTTCGAGACCTACACCCGCAACACCCTCGACCTCAACGCCGTCCCGGTGCTCAAGCGCGAGACCCATCTGCCGGTCGTCGTCGATCCCACCCACGGCATCGGCATCCACGAGCATGTCCCCGCCATGGCACTGGCCGCCGTCGCCGCCGGCGCCGATGGCCTGATGGTCGAGGTCCACAATTCCCCCGAACTCGCCAAAAGCGACGGCGAGCAAGCCCTGCTCCCCGATGAATTCGCCAGCCTCGTGACCCGCATCCGCGCCGTGGCCGAGGCCGTGGGACGCCAGCTATAAACGGCTCCCGCGGATGGAACTGCTGCTGACATTCACGGCCCCATTGTGCATATAGAGGGCTTCACTATGAGCATCATCCAAGAATTCAAAGCCTTCATTTCCAAGGGCAACGTCATGGACCTGGCCGTCGGCGTCATCATCGGCGCCGCCTTCAAGAGCGTCGTCGATGCGCTGACCAAGGATTTGATCACCCCTGTCATCGCCCCCGTCATCGCGGGTCACGATTTCTCGAAATTCACCCTCGGCCCCTTCCTCATCGGCGACTTCCTGAACACCGTCCTCAGCTTCCTCATTCTCGCCGCGGTGGTCTTCTTCCTCATCGTCAAGCCCATGAACGCCTTCATGGCCAGGGTGGGCCTGGCCCCGGTCGCCCCCCCGCCCCCGGAGGATACGCTGCTGCTGCGCGAGATTCGCGATTCACTCAAGAAGCAA
This sequence comes from Chthoniobacteraceae bacterium, assembly GCA_049521415.1. Taxonomy (GTDB): domain Bacteria; phylum Verrucomicrobiota; class Verrucomicrobiia; order Chthoniobacterales; family Chthoniobacteraceae; genus DATAXI01. Next base: position 26,440 of record JBEKOV010000024.1, on the reverse strand, counting down.
GCCGGTCCGCAAACTCCGTAAGAATCCGGCCGGATGCCCGGCATAAATTGAGCCGGAATTTGCTCTGGACTCGATTTAATGGGATAAGCAAACTCACCAATTTTTCTGTCTCCTCGTCTCAAATATCTCCAAACATGCGCATCTCCGGCATACTGATCCTCGCCATTTCCCTGGTCGCCGCCGCCCATGTCTGGGCCGATTCCATCACCCTCAAAACCGGCGAGACAATGACCGGCGCCATCAAGAACGAGACCGCCACCGACGTCACCATCGACGTCCAGGTCTCCGACTCGATCACCGACGAGCGCGTCATCCAAAAATCCGACATCGCGAGCATGCAGAAGACGCAGCCGGATGAGATGGCTTACAAGCAACTCATCGCCGTTCAGCCCAATCCGCAGATCTCCTACTCCGCGGCCAGCTACGATCAAATCATCTCCTCTCTCGATGCCTTCCAGACGCAGTATCCCGCCAGTACCTACCTGCCGGAGATTCAGAAACTCGAAGCCGCGTTCAAGGACGAGAAAAAGCGGGTCGGTGCGGGCGAGATCAAATACCTGGGCCAATGGCTCCTGCCGGCCCAGGCCGCGCGGCAGCGCGTTCAGATCGGCGGCCTGGAGCTTTACGACGCCATGCAGCAGCAGGCGGCCAACGGCGGCCTGCTTGCCGCCTTGCAAACCTTTGACACCATCGAGCGCGGCGGCTACGCCGGCTCCCGCAGCTATCCCGCGGCCGCGCAGCTCGCCCTCGCGGTCATTCCGCGATTCGAGCAGGAGCTCGCCGGTCGGATGCAGGAGGTGAAGGCGGACCAGGCCCAATTGAAAGCCACCCTCGCGGCCACCTCGGAGCCGGAGAAGAGCCAGATCGCCACCGCGGCCAGGGCGGAGCAGGATCAGGACATTGCGGTCATTGCCGCCGCGGTCAAGAACGGCGCCAGGTGGGTGCCCCTCATCCCGCGCTGCGAAGTGAGCATTCAAACGTTGCAACGGACCGCCACCTCGGAGTACCAGCGCCTGGGCAGCATCCCCGTGGCCATGATGAATCAATCCCTCGCGGAGGTCGATGCGGCCAAAGCCGCGATGGCGTCCCGCGATTTCAAGACGGCCAACAGCCTCTTGAGCGCCGCCTCTGCACTTTGGAGTCAGGATGACGCCGCCCATTATTTAAAGGAGCAACTCGTCGCCGCGGCCCCCACGCCCAAGCCCACGCCTGCCCACACCCCGCCGCCCGTCGCCCAGGTTGCCGCCTCGCGGCCCACGCCCACTCCCGCCGCGGATACGGCGCCGTCCGACGACGCGCCAAAGCCGTTCTACATGACCGTGCAGGGCGCAATCATGATTGCGGCGGTGGTGCTCGTCATTGGAGGCATTGCCGCGGCCCTGGGCCAGAGAAAGGCCCGCCAGCAAGCCACCGAATGATCCCCGCCCGCACAGCAACGATCGAGCGCAAGACGGGCGAGACCGACATCGCGGTCACGCTCACCATTGACGGCGCCGGCAACGGCGAGATCAACACGGGCATCCCGTTTTTCGATCACATGCTCACGCTCTTCGCCCGGCATTCCCTGGTCGATCTGGCGGTGCGCGCCCGCGGCGATATTGACGTGGACCTGCATCACACGGTCGAGGATGCGGGCATCGCCCTGGGCCAGGCTTTCGCCCGTGCGCTGGGCGAGAAGCGCGGCATCCGCCGCTACGGCTGGGCCTATCTTCCCATGGACGAGACGCTCACCCGCGTGGCTCTGGATTTCAGCGGACGGCCTTACCTCGAGTATCGCGCCCCGAAGACGGTCGAGCCGATCGGCGCTTTCTCCTTCCAGCTCGTCGAGGAATTCCTGCGCGCATTCGCCGTGCACGCGGGCGTGAATCTGCACGTCGAAATCCTCTATGGCCGCGATGCCCATCACATGGCCGAATCGGTCTTCAAGGGACTCGCCAAAGCCGTCGACCATGCCTGCCAGATCGATCCCCGCGTGACCGGCGTGCCGAGCACCAAGGGGATGCTGTGAAAATTCGATCCCGCGACTGCGGGACGAATTTCGAATTTTCCCCATGATCGCCCTCATTGATTACGGCAGTGGAAACATCCGGAGCGTCGAGAAAGCCCTTCAGCACGAGGGCGCCGGCGTCCAACTCGTGAGCGATGCCGCCCGGCTCTCAAATGCGCAGGCCGTGGTCCTCCCCGGAGTCGGCGATTTCGGCGATTGCGCCCGCAACCTCAAGTCGCGCAACCTCTGGGACCCGCTGCGCGAATGGATATCGAGCGGCAAGCCTTTCCTCGGCATTTGCGTCGGCTACCAGCTTCTGTTCGATTCCAGCGAGGAATCGCCGGGCGAACCGGGCTTCGGTTTTTTTCCCGGCCAGGTCAGGAAATTTCGCTCCCCCGACCTCAAGGTGCCGCAGATCGGCTGGAATAGCCTCGAACTCACCCGCCCGAGTCATCCTCTCTGGCGCTCCTTGCCGCCCGAGCCATACGTCTTCTTCGTCCACTCCTATTTTCCCGACTCCAGTCGCGACGACGTCGTCATCGCCCGCACCACTTACGGCGAGACATTTGCCTCCGGCGCCGCGCTGGGCAACGTGGCCGGCGTCCAGTTCCACCCGGAAAAAAGCCAGGACGTCGGTCTGGCGGTGTTGAGAAATTTTGTTCAGGGTGTGGGCGGATGAAGAAAATTGGCAATTCAGGATCCTTATCCCCATGATTCCTGCTGTAAGCCTTGCTCCCGCCCCATCCCCTCATCCCACCCCTTCCCGCCGTATGTTGATTTTTCCAGCCATCGATCTCATGGGCGGCCAGGTCGTCCGTCTCCGCCAGGGCAAAGCCGCCGAGAAAACCGTGTACTCGGACGATCCGGTCGCATTTGCGAAACGCTGGGCGGACGAGGGAGGCGATTTTCTGCACATCATCGACATGAACGCGGCCTTTACCGGCGAGCAGAAAAACCTCGGGTGGATCGCCCGCATCACCGCCGCGGTCGACATCCCCTGCCAGTTGGGCGGCGGCATCCGCGACAAGGCGGCGGCCCAGCGCGCGTTCGATGCCGGTGTGGCGCGCGTGATCATCGGCACCAAGGCGGCGGAGTCGCTCGAGTTTGTCACGGATCTGGCGAAGACTTTTGGCGGCGATCGCGTCGCGGTCGGCATCGATGCGAAGAATGGACAGGTCTCCGTCAAAGGCTGGACCGAGCTCTCCGCTCTTAATGCCTCGACGCTCGCCGTCAAGGCCGAGGCCGCCGGCGCGGGCACGATCATCTGCACGGACATCGCCACGGACGGCATGCTTTCCGGGCCGAACTTTTGCGAGATCGAGCACGTCCTTTCGCTCGTGCGCTGCCAGGTCATTGCCAGCGGCGGCGTCTCGAGTGTCGATGACGTGAAGCGTCTGGCCGCCATGCCCGGCCTCTACGGCGCGATCATCGGAAAGGCGCTCTACGACAATCGCATCCGGCTCAGCGACCTGAAGTAAGCGGTCCCGTCATTCCACCCGGAATTTCGGCGACTGCCCAAGGAACCGGCGCGGGTTGTCAAAGACCAGTTTCTCAATGGTCGCCTCGTCATATCCCCTGCGCCGCATTTCAAAAATTGCCTTCGGCACCGCGAGCGGGTCGCTCTGACCCCAATCGCAAGCGCTATTGAGCCAGAGACGCTCGGAGCCCGCGGTCTCGAATATGTCCACGGCCCGCGAGGGAGTGCATTTGGACTCCGGATACAGCGTGATGCCCGCCCAGAAACCCGCATCGAGCACCATGCCGACAGTGTGCTCCTCGACGTGATCGATGATGACGCGCCCCGGATTGATTCGCGAATCCGCCCGCAGCACATCGAGAATGAGGCGCGTGCCTTTCCACTTGTCCTCGAGGTGCGGAGTGTGAATGAGGATCAACTGGTCATGCTCCGCGGCCAGCCGCACATGCTCCTCGAGGATTTGCAGCTCGTTGCGCGTGTTTTTATTGAGCCCGATCTCTCCGATCCCGAGGACATTCTCGCGGCCCAGGAAGCCGGGGATCATCGCCAGCACTTCCCGCGCAAGGCCGATATCCTCCGCCTCCTTCGGGTTGATGCAGAGCCATGAAAAATGCGGCAGGTGATAACGCGCGGCCCGCTTCGGCTCATAATCCGTAAGCTGGCGGAAATAATCGCGAAACCCTTCCGCGCTGCCGCGGTCGAACCCGGCCCAGAACGCCGGCTCGCACACAGCCGCGCAGCCGGCCATGACCATCGCCAGGTAATCGTCCGTGACGCGGCTGACCATGTGAGCGTGGGGCTCGATGTAACGCATGCGGCGGGACTAGTGGGATGGATAAGCCCCGCACGCGCCCTTTTCCGCGGCCTTTTCCACCGGCTCGGACGTCGGATCGCTGAAGGCGAGCAGCACCCGCCGCGCGCGATCGGCGCCCGACTTCTCCAATTCCTTCAGCGCCCGCCGGAACGCCTCCACCCGAAAATCCTCACCGGCATCCGCCCGCTCGACACGGTCCAGAAACGCGGCGATATCGATGAGCCGCGCGCGGGCGTCCACGAAATAAAGGTCCAGCAATTCTTCGCGATTCATGGGAAGTAGCTTCAGCCTGGCACGTGCATATCGAATCGCGGGATGCGCGTGATGACCGCCTCGCCGCCGTCCGTCACTCCGATGTAGGCCCCTTCGGCGAAGCTGTCCGTGCCGATGACATGGTGCGAATTGTACGAAAACCGGTCGCCGCTCCGCAGCCGCGGGAATTTGCCCACCACGCCGTCCCCCTCCACGACGACGCGCTCGCCATTCTCCTCCGTCACGACCCATTTCCGGCCCTTGATGGTGACCGTCTCGGGAGACTCATTGCTGATGGTGATGAAATACGCGAACGCATACGGGCGATCCGCCGGCGCCTCGACGTCGGGCCGGTACATGACGCGATCCACGCTCACGACGAGGCCAGGCAGTTCGCGAATATCCATCTCCTATAAAAATAGTGCGTCCGAAATGATTGGCCAGAACGGATTGTCGCCGCCAATTTTTCCCTCATGCCTCCACCGGTCGTCCTCACCATCGCCGGCTCCGACAACAGCGCCGGGGCCGGGGCGCAGGCCGATTTAAAAACATTCACTGCGCTGGGCGCCTACGGCCTCACGGCGATCACTTGCGTGGTGGCCGAGGTGCCGGGAAAAGTAAGCGCGATCCATCCCGTCCCCGCGCTCGTGGTTGCGGAGCAAATCCGCCTCTCGCTCGCCGCATTTCCGGTCGCCGCGGTGAAGACCGGGCTCCTTTGCTCGGCGGAAATCGTCGAGACAGTTTGCAATTTATTGGAAGGCACGACCATGCCCCTGGTGGTGGACCCGGTGATGATCGCGACCAGCGGCGACCGATTGCTGCGGCCCGAGGGCGTCGAGCTTTACCGCAGTCGATTATTCCACCGCGCGATGCTGGTGACGCCAAACATGGACGAAGCCGCCGTTCTGACCGGCATGCCCGTCCATACGCTCGACGAGATGCGCAACGCGGGCGCGAACCTCATTGCGCAATTCGGCTGCGCGTGGCTGCTCAAGGGCGGCCACCTGACAGGCGATGAGGCGGTCGACCTGCTATTCCACACGGACGGAAAGGTCTCGGAATTTCGCTCGCCTCGCGTGCCGGACGTCTCCACTCATGGCACCGGCTGCACCACGTCCGCCGCAATCGCCGCCGGCCTCGCCCGGGGCCTTGGACTCGATGCCGCAGTCGCGCAGGCGAAGCGTTTCGTGACCGCGGCCATCCGGCATCACCACCGCTGGGGCGACATCCACGCCCTCAATCACGGCGCAACGTCCGCGGATTGATCCAGCGCCGCCCGCACACTCCATCCCGCGTCCGCGAGGCGGCCGCGCGCCTCGTCATGCGAGCAACCGCGCAACTCACTCACCAGGCGAATCGCGCGGTCGCGCAGCTTCGCGTTGGTGGCTTGCACGTCGATCATCAAGTTCCCGCGCACCTTCCCCAGGCGCACCATCGCGCAAGTCGACAGGATATTCAGCGCCACTTTCGTGGCCGTGCCCGCCTTTAATCGCGTCGAGCCCGTGACCAACTCAGGTCCGGTTGCGAGGTCAATCTCCACATCCCACGCCTCCGCTCGTTTCCGCGCCGGATTGCAGGTGAGCAAAATAGTCTTCGCCCCCAGTTCCCGCGCCCGCCGCAACGCCCCGAGCACAAATGGCGTCCGCCCGCTCGCCGCGATGCCGCAGACCACGTCCCCCTCGCGCACACCTCGATTCGCCATCGCCAATTCCCCCGCCTCTGGCTGATCTTCGGCGCCTTCCGCCGCCGCGTGCAGCGCACCCACGCCCCCTGCAATGATCCCCTGCACCAACTCCGGCGACGCGCCAAAAGTTGGCGGAATCTCGCTCGCATCCAGCACGCCGAGCCGCCCGCTCGTCCCCGCGCCCGCGTAAAAAAGCCGCCCGCCCGCCTGCAGCGCCGACGCGACCATATCCACCGCCTCCACAATCGCCCCGCGCGCCCCGGCCAGCGCGCGCGCCACCTCGTCCTCCTCGCGAATGAACAGCTCCACCAAATCCGGCGTGGCCAGCTTATCCATATTGGAAGAGCGCGGATTCCGCTGCTCGGTCAACGCGGCGGCGAGTTCCGGAATATCCGGCTCCGCGGGCCGTGCCTTCTGCTCCGGCGCAACACGGCTCGCGAGCCACGCCGCGCCCAGCGCACCCGACGCCGTGCAAAGCGCCACCTTCGCCCCCGCCAGCAGATCACCCGTATAATCGATATAAAACTCCGCGTACTCCGGGTGATGCTCGAACAGCCCGCCGAGCAACCGCACCTCCGGCGCCTCGCACTCAAGCCTGTGGGCAACCGCGCGCGTATACTCCGCCAGCGCGTGCGCGCCATTCTGAATGACGGAAATCATTTCCTGGTGGCCCTCCTTCGCCGCCTGAAAAACAACCGGCGCCAGCTTCGCCACGGACATTTTGTCGGCATTCGCCGCCCACCCCACGAGGTCCTTCAGCCGATTAAGCGCGAGCATGCGAAGAATCCCCTGGCTCAGCACATCCGACGTCCGGCTCAGATCATAATTCGAAAGCACGTACCGCAACGCCGTCATCGCAAGTTGGTAGCCGCTACCCGTATCCCCCAGCAGATGCCCCCACCCGCCGCCTTTATCCGTGCGTCCCCGGCAGCGCCCCGTAACCGCCGACCCCGTCCCCGCGATCACCGCAATCCCATCCCCATCCCCAAACGCCGTGGCGAACCCCGATTCCCGGTCCCCGCCCACCGCCACAACCGCCGACGGCCAGACACCTTGCACCAGCCCCTCGAGTCGCTTGCGGTCCGCCGCATCCGCGCATCCGGCCAGGAACGCCCCGACGTGCGTCGCCTCGCGCGGCAGTACGCGCAGCAGTTCGAGCAGCTCCCCGTCCCCGATGAGCCGCAGATTCGCCGCCGGCAGCGCCCCCACCCGCAACTCGCGCCCGCTCCCGTCCAGCAGCGCCCACTCCGTCTTCGTCCCGCCCCCCTCAATCCCCAGAACGAGCTTCGGGCTCGAGGAATCCGGTGGGAGATCGGCAGGCATAAACCAAATTTTACACGTCAGCCGGAACTGGAAAGCAAATTGGCGTTTCTTTACATTTCCAGGCGGCAAGAGCCAGATTGACCGTCCATGGAGCCCTCCCCTTCCTCAAAAGACCGCGCTCGCGCCGCGCATTTGCGAATGGTGATTGCCGAACACAACCGGCGCTATTACGAGGAGGCCGCGCCGACCATCAGCGACCCGGAATTCGACGCCCTCCTGCGCGAGCTGGCGGACATCGAGGAGAAATTCCCCGAACTCCGCACCTCCGATTCACCCACGCAGCACGTCGGCGGCAAGCCGCTCGAGGAATTCGCCCACGTCACGCACCGGACGCCGATGATGTCGCTCGACAACACCTACTCCGAGGAGGAGGTCGGCGAATGGTTCCGCCGCCTCGAAAAACTCCTGCCGGGCGAGGAGATCGAATTGGTCATCGAGCCGAAGATCGACGGCGTCGCCATTTCCCTGCTCTACGAAAACGGGCGCTTGCAATACGCGGCCACCCGCGGCGACGGGCGCGTCGGCGATGACGTGACACAAAATGTCCTCACCATCCGCGGCGTCCCGCGCGAATTGAAGCACGCGCCAAATGTCATCGAGGTCCGCGGCGAGGTCTACATGACGCGCGAGGGATTCAAGAAATTGAACGAGGAGCGCACCGCCGCGGGCCTCCCGGAGTTCGCCAATCCACGCAATTCCGCCGCCGGTTCGCTCAAGCAGCTCGACTCCGCCCTCGTCCGCAAGCGCCCGCTGGGTCTGATCCTGCACGGCATGGGCGCGTTCGAGGGCGCCGCGCCGCTCGAAACCTACCTTGACGGCATGGCCCTCCTGGATCGCCTCGGTCTCCCGCGCAACAAGACCCACCGCGCGCGCACGCTCGACGAAGTCCTCCACGAAATCCGCCGCATCGACGAGACGCGCCACGACCTTCCTTTCGAAACCGACGGCGCCGTGGTGAAGGTGAACTCCTTCGCGCAGCGCGACCGCGCCGGCTTCACCTCAAAGGCCCCGCGTTGGGCCATCGCCTACAAGTACCGCCCCGAGCAGGCGGAGACGCGGCTCCTAGACATCGTCATCCAGGTGGGCCGCACCGGCGTCCTCACGCCAGTCGCGGAACTCGATCCCGTCTTCGTCAGCGGCTCCACTGTCGCCCGCGCCACGCTCCATAATGAGGAAGAAATCGCGCGCAAGGATATTCGCATCGGTGACCTGGTCGTCGTCGAGAAGGCCGGCGAAGTCATCCCCGCCGTCGTCGGCGTAAAAAAAGAAGCGCGCTCCGGAACCGAGCGCGCTTTCAAGATGCCCGCGAAATGCCCCGTATGCGGCAGCGACATCATGCGCGACCCGGAGCAGGTCGCCGTCCGCTGCATCAATGCCGCCTGTCCCGCGCAAGTGCGGCGCAGGCTCGAGCACTTCGCCAGCCGCGGCGCCATGGACATCGAGGGCATGGGCGAAGCCATGGTCGAACAACTCGTCGAGCACGATCTGGTCAGGGACATCAGCGATATTTATCATCTCACCGCCGACCGTCTGGCCGTCATCCCTCGCACCGGCTCAAAGAGCATCGAGAACCTGCTCGCCGGAATCGACAACAGCAAAAATCGCCCGCTCTGGCGGCTCATCTTCGGCCTCGGCATCCTCCACGTCGGCGCCACCGGCGCCCGCAATCTCGCCCGGCATTTTCACACCATCGAACCAATGATGGATGCCGGCGTGGACGAATTGCAGCGCATCCAGGACGTCGGCGAGATCATGAGCCAGAGCATCGTCGCCTTCTTCCGCGACGAACATAACCGCGCCCTCCTCGCGCGCCTCGATGCCGCCGGCTTGAACATGGGCGGAAAGGACCCGCGCCACATCCCGGCCGCGAATGCGCCGCTCGCCGACACAACCTGGGTCATCACCGGCACACTCTCCGAGGAGCGCGAGACCATCGCCGAAACCATCCGCAAGCACGGCGGCAAAGTCTCATCGAGCGTCAGCAAAAAGACCACCTGCCTGCTGGCCGGCGAGGATGCCGGCAGCAAGCTCGACAAGGCGAAGACCCTCGGCGTGAAGATCGTGAGCGAAGCGGAATTCCGCAAAATGATCGGCGAAAAAGCGCAATGAGCCCGCGAATCCTGTCCGTCCGATTCTTTCTTCGCATTTCCCGACGATTCGTTACATTTCGCGTTCCAACTCTATGAAACTGCCGCTCTCTCTCCTCTCCGCGATCATGGGCCTCTTCCTGCTCGGAGGCTGCGTCGACGATCTGTCGCAAACGCAGTTCGCCGCGCGCCAGGCGATGAACGACGCCATCAAGAACGAGCCGCCGGGCGATTACTTCATCGGACGCCGCTACTACAAGGTCGATTACAAATTCTGGGGCTTCGTCCGCCAGCCCGGCCAGCCTTGGAGCACCGCCAAGCTGGTCATGATGAATGAGCAGAAGAAACTCGCGCCCGATCGCCAGAAGGGCATTCTCGGCAGCGACCACGGCTACGAGTACAAACTCTTCGGCAATTATTCAGGCGACACGGTCTACGAGCCCGCCAGCAACTCGTTCTATCCCGAATTCGTTCTCACCGATTATCAACTCCTCTCGACCGACCCGGCCCCGATCCTCTTCGAGCCCGGTTCGAATGATCCCACCATCCGCATCATCGAGATGCCGCATTAGTAGTTATCCTGCGGGCTCAGGTTCAGGCCCGCATTGTCCACCCGCGCAAGCGTCCAGTCCCACGGCTTCCAGCTTCCGTGCTTCCATTGGAAGACAAACGGATCGGTCACGCTGTTGACCCGCTCCACTACCATGCTCGCCGCTTCCGTGCCCGTCCCCTCCATCTTCCAGCGCTCGGTCACGATTCCACCGCCCGCCGTCAAATGATCCTCCACCGGCTCCGCCGTGATCGTCATCGCAAAAAACTGGCCCAGCCATTGCCGCGCCTCGCTCATGCCGGTCTCCCGCGTGTAGCCCCAGCCGTCGCTGTAGCCGGGATCGATCAGCCCCTCCAGCCGGCCCCAGTTGCGCCCTTCCACCGCCTCCCTCAGGTGCGCCTGGTGCAGCAGCAATTGCCGCTCGGGCTGCCACAACCACAAAAATCGTAACACAATTGTGATCAGCCCGAGACTTGCAAGCGCCGCCGCCATTTTGAATCGTGAGCCCATGTCGAAAAGGTCAGCACGGCCCGGCGTCAAATACCGGCTCAATGTGGCGGCAATCTTGCGAGATCGCTCCGGAAACATTCTCATCGGCGAGCGCACCGACCGCGCGGGCGCATGGCAATTTCCCCAGGGCGGCGTCGATGAAGGCGAGACCCTCGATCAGGCCCTCGCCCGCGAATTGACCGAGGAAATCTCGGTCCAACCCTCCCACTACAAGATCGTAACCACCAGGGGGCCCTACTTCTACCTCTTCGGCAATGGCAAGGTGGTCAAGGGCTTCCACGGCAAGGAGCAGCACTATTTCCTGGCCGATTTCACCGGCGACCCGAAGAAAATCGACGTCCAGACCGCCCATCCGGAATTTCGCGGCGTCCGCTGGGTCGCCCCCTCCGGATTCAAGGCCGCATGGCTGCCCAAGATGAAGCGCCAGGTCTACCGCGAGGTATTCCGCGACTTTTTTGCGATCAAGATTTGAATTGCACGCGAAATGCTGTTGACCTTTCCCTGCGGCTCCGGCATTACCCACAAAAATTCGCTCTATGCTGACTCTTGGCATGTTTTCCTTTGTCTTTGTTGCATTCGTGGGCTGTGTATGGTGGGCTTGCAATAACGACGAGGGCGGCGCCCGGTAATACCGGCTCCGTCAAAACTATGCCGTCATCAGACGAACTCCAGTGGGTTAAATCGACCGCCAACGAGTTGAACAACTTGTTGCAGGTCATTACGGAGTCGAGCCAATTCCTCCAGCGCTTCACCGGCGGCAGCCCGGAGGCCGCCCGCTATTACGATATGATGCGCAGCGCCGTCGACCGCGCCGCACAGCTTTCCCGCACCATGCTCGAGCGCACCGGCGAGGGCCTCCCCGGCGGCCAGCATGCATCCGTCCATCCCTTTCCCGCCCCGGGCTCATTCGGCTCCGCCCCCCTTCCTCCCCGTGGGGGAGGCCTTTTAGGGGGGGAGACCCCGCAGCCGGAGGTTCGTATCGCCAATCCCGATGGACCGCGCGAGCTCATCCTCATCGTCGATGACGAGGATTTCGTCACCCTCCTGGCCCAGCGCGTTCTCACGGATGAGGGCTACCGGGTCGTCACCTCCCGAGACGGCTTTCAGGCCCTGGACGTCTACAAAAAGCTCCAGGACCAGATCGAACTGGTGATCCTTGATTTTACCATGCCCATCATGGATGGGGCCGAGGTCTTCAACGAGCTCCGCAAGGTAAATCCCCAGGTCCCCGTCGTTCTCAGCAGCGGCTTTACCGAGCAGGACAAGCTCAAGTGGATGCTGGCCAAGGGCCTCCGCGGATTCATCCCGAAGCCCTACACCCAGCAGAAGCTCCTTCTTCAGGTCCGTTCGACCCTCGACGCCATGAAGGGCGAGCACCGGTAGCCTCTCATAGGCTCCATAGGCATCGTAGCGGCCATAGGGAACCGCGCTCCAGCGGCCAATCAGCCCCTTTTCTGGCATCCTTCTCGCTTTAGCAGTCCTGCGCAATGGCCAGGATCGACTCTTTTTTTAAATTCATGATGGAGCAGAAGGCCTCTGACCTTCATCTCTCCACGGGCAATCAGCCGATGCTCCGCATCCACGGCGACCTCGTCCGCATCGACGCACCCACGCTCGAAAGCGACGACCTCAAGGCCCTCGTCTACGAAATCGCCCCCGAGACCAAGATCAAGGTCTTCGAGGAAACCGGCGACGTCGACTTCGGCTACGAATACCCCGGCTTCGCCCGCTACCGGGCAAATTTTCTCAACCAGAAAAATGGCATCGCCGCCGTATTCCGGCTCATTCCCAGCAAGGTGCTGACCATGGAGGACCTGGGGCTGCCGCCGGTGCTCAAGCGCTTCGCCAGTCTCAAGAAGGGCCTCGTGCTGGTTACCGGGCCGACCGGTTCCGGCAAATCGACCACGCTCGCCGCCATGATCGATTACGCGAATCTCCACCGCAAAGATCACATCATCACCGTTGAGGACCCGATCGAATTCGTCCACCGCAGCCAGCAGTCGCTCATCAATCAGCGCGAGGTCGGCGTCCATACCCGCTCGTTCGCTTCCGCGCTGCGCGGCGCCCTCCGTGAGGACCCGGACATCATCCTGGTGGGCGAAATGCGCGACTTGGAGACCATCGAGCTCGCCCTCACCGCCGCCGCCACGGGCCACCTCGTTTTCGGCACCCTCCACACCTCAAACGCCCCCAAGACCGTCGACCGCATCATCGACGTCTTCCCCACCAATCAACAAAACCAGGTCCGTGCCGGCTTGAGCGAATCGCTCAAGGGCGTGGTCGCCCAAAACCTCTTCAAGCGCATCGACCAGCCGGGCCGCTGCGCCGCGCTCGAAATCCTCGTCTGCGACGCCCCCATCGCCAACCTCATCCGCGAAGGCAAGACCCACCAGATCGCCGGCATGATGCAGGTCGGCAAAAAGAAGGGCAACCAGCCGCTCGACGACGCCGTCATGGACCTTTTGCGAGCCTCGAAGATCTCCCCCGAGGAAGCCTACGAGAAGGCCACCGACAAAAAGAAATTCCGCGCCCTCCTCAAGGAACCACCGGACGACCTGGAAGAATAGCCAGCCATGCATCGCGTCGATTTTGACCGCATCCTCACCTCGATGATGGAAGCGCACCCGGGCGTCTCCGATCTCCTCTTCACGGTTGGCCGCCCCTTCCAGGTCGAGAGCTTCGGCGAGTTGAAACAGGTCGATACCCATCCCGATATCCAGCGCCTCACGCCCATGCAGACGGAGACCATCGCCCTCAATATCATTGGCGACGACCGCCGCCTCATCAAGGAACTCATCATGATGGGCTCGTGCGATTGCTCCTACGCCCTCAACGACCGCTTCCGCTTTCGCGTCAACGTCTACAAGCAGCGCGGCCAATTCGCCATTGTCATGCGCAAGCCGCAGCCCGAGGTCCCTTCGCTCAACAGCCTCGGCCTGTCCCCGATCTTCCATGACATCGCCCACGAGAAGAATGGCCTCGTCCTCGTCACCGGCGCCACCGGCTGCGGCAAGACCACCACGCTCGCCGCCATCCTCAACGAAATTAACGAGTCGCAATCAGTTCACATCGTCACCCTCGAGGACCCCATCGAATTCGTCCACCGGCACAAAAACTCCACCTTTTCCCAGCGCGAACGCGGCTCCGACTTTGATGACTATCCCAGCGGCCTGCGCGCCGCTCTGCGCCAGGCGCCCAAGGTCATCCTGGTCGGCGAAATGCGCGACCGCGCCACGGTCGAGATCGCTCTCGCGGCAGCCGAGACCGGCCACCTCGTCCTCAGCACCATTCACACCATCGACGCCGGCCAGACCATCAATCGCATCACCGGATTCTTCGAGCAAAACGAAGAGAAGCAGCTTCGCCTCCGCCTCGCGGATACCCTCCGCTACGTTGTCAGCCAGCGCCTCGCCCCGAAGCGCGGCGGCGGTCGCCTCCTCCTCACCGAGGTCATGGCCACCAACCTCCGCGTCCGCGAGGCAATCGCCTTCGGCGAAAATGAACAGCGCACCTTCTACGACATCATCGAGTCCAGCGCCACCTTCGGCTGGCACACCTTCGATCAATCCATCGCACGCGGGTACGAGGCCGAGTTGCTCACCGAGGAAACCGCCAACCTCTACGCCACTCGCAAGGGCACCGTCACCCGTGCCATCGACAATTCCAAGAAGCGCCGCGGCCTCGGCATGGAAAGCACCGCCGGCCTCCGCCTCGACCCGGTCCTCCCGCTCGAGCCGGATTCCCAACCGCGCGCCTTGAATCTCGACCATTAGACCCCGGCCATGGACATCCAGAATCGCCACGACATCTTCGAGCCCGACGACCTCACCGCCCTGGTCTGCGTCGATGAGGCCGAGGTCCAGCGCGCCGTGGTCGAGCAACTCGGTGACTTGAATTACCGCATCCACACCGGCCTCTTCGCGGAAGACATCTCCCTGAAACTCCGCGCTCACACCTACAATCTCGTCGTCATTTACGAGACCTTTGCCGGCAGCGTCGCCGAGGGCAATCCCGTGCTCCTCGAGACCGTCCGCACTCCGGGCTCGCAGCGGCGCAGTCAATTCGTCGTCCTGATCGGACCCAACATGGTCACCCATGACGAGCTGCAGGCGTTTCAATACTCAGTCGATCTGGTCTTCAGCGTTTCGGACCTTGCCAACTTCCAGCCCGTCCTCCGCCGCGCCCTGGTGCGCCATGAGGAATTCTACAGGAAGTTCAACGACTGCCTGCGGATGGCCGGCGCGTAAGCGCCGCGAAGCCCGGCATCAAAAGGTATTCAGCGATACCCCCCACCAGGTCACCTTGCCCTGGACGCCTTGCCTGGCGCTGCTCGCCCCGCATTCAGCCGAAGCAGTGGCCGCATCATCTGTGCTGACATTCAAGGTCAGATTCCCGGTGTCCACTTTCTTCACGGTGAAAACAAAGCCCCGCGCCTTGATGAAATATCGCCCCGGCACAGTGCCATCCAGGTCTTTTGTGAATGCCTTGCCATCCGCGTCCGTGCCGGTGCAGGCGCCCGTAAAGGCCAGTCCCGGAGTGCCGTACACCCCGATCCGGGTTTCAGTCGCGCATCCGCACAGAAATAGCGCCGCAATGATCGGGGGGAGAATCCGCTTCATCGCCCGCCATCATTCCAGATTCTCCCTTCATTTGCCGCAAAAAAAAGTGCTGCCGCATTCAATGCGGCAGCGCTTTGTAAACCGTGGGCCGGTGGCCCGCGCGCGATTAACGCTCCAGCTGGTATCCGGCAGGCTAGCTGCCCGAGGTCGCCGGAGACGGGGACCCCCAACTGCCTCCGCCGCCACGCCGGCGATTGGCCATTTGCTTTAGCAACGCGTCAAACTGCGTCTGCTGGTCGGGCGTCAAAATGGCCTTGATCTGCGTGACCGCGGTATCGCGCGCGGTCTTCATCTGGGACATTCTGTCGTCCTGGCTGAGCGTCGTGTCCGCCCTCATGTTCGTCATGGTGGTGTGGAGCGTGTCCAGGATCGGCTTGATCTGCGTCTGCTCGTCTGTAGTCAGGGTCAAGGCCGTCGTGAGACGCTCGAGCGTCAGGAAACCGCCACGGTGTCCGCCGCCGCCGCCGCCGCCACCGGAATTGTCCTGTGCTTGCAAGGCCGGACAAAGCGCCACGAAGGCGCCGCAGGCGATTATTGAGAGGATGATATTTCGTTTCATAGGTTTTGTTTTTTTGAGTTCAGCTGAGTTGATTTACAGGGCTGTAAGAGGTTATGACCGCGCCAGATAGCCAAAGGTTACATATTCCTCTCAAAAGCTTTTTCCTCCTCCGCCCTTGTCCCTCCAATCCGCCCTCACTCCCGTCTTTCAGGAAAACTTCTCCCTCCGGGGCGAGTTGGGCGCCTCGGTCTCCGTCTGGTGCGATGGGCGGGAGGTTGTGAGCCTTGCCTCTGGCTTTCGTGATCGGGAGCGGACGCAGCCATGGGATGCCGGTACGCTGGTGCTGGTCTATTCCGCCACCAAGGGACCTGCTGCCGCCTGTGTTCTTAAGTGCCTCTGGGACAATGGCATCCGGCTGGATACGCCAGTCGCCTCCGTCTGGCCGCGATTCAGCCTCGCGGGCAAGGCGGCCATCACCTTTGCCGACGTCCTCTCGCACCGCGCCGGGCTTGCCGCCCTGGACGATCCGCCGGACGTCTTCGATTACCCGGCGGTCATTCGCGCCATCGAGGAGCAGCCGCCGCTCTGGACGCCCGGGGATGGGCATGGATATCACCCGCGCACTTCGGGCTACCTGTGGGATGAAATTGTCCGGCGCGTGGCGGGCCAGCCCCTGGGCCGCTATTGGCGCCGGCAAATCGCGGCGCCGCTTGGGGTGGATTTCTGGATCGGCCTGCCGCCGGAGCGGCTGCGCGACCTCGCTCCCCTCTTTCCCGCCCGTTCCGCCCCGCCCGAGGACGCATTCTTGCGCGCCTACGGGGACCCGGGCTCGCTGACCAATCGCGCTTTCGGGTCGCCCCAGGGCCTTTTCAGCGTCTCGTCAATGAATACGCCCAAGGCCGCCACGGCCTCATTTCCCGCATTTGGCGGCATCGGCTCGGCCGCGGCGCTGGGGCGCTTCTATGGCGCGTTGGCGCGCGGCGGCGATGGCGTCATTGCCCCGGGCGCGGTGGCTGCGATGTCAGCCACACTCTCAAACGGCTTCGACCGCGTCTTGCAGGTCGAGACCGCATTCTCGGCCGGCTTCCTCCAGGACCCGGTTGACGCCTCGGGCCGGAAATTGCGTTCTTCGTTCGGCCCATCGCCCCGGGCATTCGGCCAGGTCGGCGCCGGGGGAAGCGTGACTTTCGCCGATCCCGGCCACGGCATCGGATTCGCCTACGTCATGAACCAGATGGAGCCCGGCGTCCTGCCGAACCCAAAGTCCCTGCTGATGATCCGGCGCATGTACCAGGCGTTGGGGGGCTAACCCTCGCTGGCCCGTCTACGGCGAGGGCGCCGGCGCGGAGTTAGGGTGGATGTACTTCGCGGCGATCGCCTTCGCCGTGTCATCCGTCTGCGCGGTCGTCAGCAATTCCTGCGCGAGAGCCTTCAGGCTGCTCTCCAGTTGCTGCGCCTGCGTCACTGTGGGCTCCTGCCGCGAGATGGTGCCCTCCAGCGAGTTGCGGTCGCTCGACGCCTTGATCACCTGCCAGCCCAGAAGGACGATCAGCGTAATGGAAAGCAGCGCCAGTGGGATGAACGCACCCGTCGCGGAGCCGCCGCGCGGCTCGTGTTCTTCTGGATATTCTTCGGTGCTCATACTTCAGGGGGTTGCGCTCGGGCTTGCCTCGGGTGTGGAAGGAGCTGCCGCGGCAGCCGGACTGGGAGGTGCGACGGAGACAGAGTAACCGAGCCTGTTGAGCATGTCCTTCAGCTTCGAGTCCTTGATGGAGGCCTGGCCGACCTCCTTCAGGATGTTGACGCCGACGTCATGGCTCATCTGGCCCCGGTTGATCTCAACCTGCTGCGATTGCAGCTCGGCCTGGAGGCTCTGGTTTTTCTGTCCCATGAAAATCAAAATGATCGTCAGGATCAGTGGGATCAGCGCCAGGATGACTGACGTGATGAATTGGGGGGGCTTCATAGCGTTCTCAAAAGATGGGGTCGGGCGGGTCTGCTACTCTCCTTCGGAGCGCTCGTGCGTCAAGCACTGTTTGGCGCTACTTGCGCGCTTTCGACGGCGGCCCGGAGGAGGCGCGCTTGACCAGCTTCACCGGCAGCAGCACCTTCCTCGCCTCGGTCGGGAAGGCTTCGCGCTCCCGCACGCGCCGGTCCGTCTCCTCGACTGCCGTCACGCCGATCGCCTCCGCGGGCAGATGCACGGTGGTAAGCGCCGGCTGGATGTGGGCCGACAGGGCATCGTCGGAGGTGCCTATCACGCTCAGGTCCTCGGGCACCTTCAGCCCGCGCGCCTGCGCCCGCGCGATCACCCCGGCTGCCGCCGCATCGCCAAAGCAAAACACCGCGGTCGGCGGCGTCGGGCGGTCGATGAGCAGGTCCACGGCCTTGTAGCCGTTATCCATGGTCAGGTCGCCGTAGATAATGTTCTGCGCCTCGACCGGGATGCCGGCCTTGTCAAAGCTGGCCCGCACACCGTGGTTGAACTCGATGATGTGGTAATCCGTCGCCCCAAATGGCCCGGAGAGGATCGCAACTCGCTTGTGGCCCAGCCCAAAAAGGTAATCGATGGCCGTTTGCGATGCCCCCGCAAAATCCGGCAGGATGCTCGTCACTCCAGCCAGCGCCACATCGTGGCTGGCCAGCGCGACCCCATATCCGCGCGCGACCAGCGCCTGGCAAAGCGAGGCATTCGGTTTCCCAAGCAAAAGATACTTCGACGTGGTCCCCGCGCGGACGGTCTGCGGCAGCGCCTCGGCATCGGTCGCGTAATCCACATCCGCCTTATACCGCGCAATGATGACCTGGTCGCCGATCGCCCCCATGGCGCTGCTGATGACGCGGATCTGGAATGGGTCGGACGGCAGGTCCTCCAGCTCGCTCGATAGCAGCACGCAGAAATTGCCCAACTCCGGATACATCCGCACCACCGCCCGCAGGTCGTTGGGGATGTAGCCCATCTCCCGGCACACGCGGAAGACGCGGTCACGCGTCTTTTCGCTTACCCGGATGCCGTAGTCGCGGTCGTTCAGGAGCGAGGAGATCGCCCCCTGCGACACTCCTGCCGCCTTGGCGATATCCGCCATGGTGATGGACTTGTGGGTGTCGTGCGCCCGCTGCGCACCGGGTCTTGACTCGTCGGGCGGGCTGCCGGTCGCCCCTTCCGGAGCGCTGGATGGGATCATGGTTTGCTGATAAAAAAACGCCTGCCCCGCCAGAGCAAGAGAAATAAAGGCGTTTTCACCCGTTTCGGTTGATTCCCCGCCGATTTTGACGTTTTAAACGTTCGTCGCCCGAGATTTGGCTTCGATTTTCGGTTTATCAACGGGCAAAACTGTTTTTCGATGCCTTCCAACTCCCCTCCTCTTCTCGGCGCGCACGTCTCCACTTCGGGCGGCTGCGCCATGGCCATCGACCGCGCGGTCTCCATCGGCTGCACCGCCATGCAGATTTTCGTCAAAAACAATATGCAATGGTTCGCTGCGCCCCTGCCCGCCGCCGAGGCCGGCGCCTTCCGGCATCACGCGCATCGTGGCGATTTGCGCAGCGTCTTCGGCCACACCGGCTACCTGATCAATCTCGCCGCCACCAATCCCGACTTTCACGCCCGCTCGATGCGCAGCCTCGCCGGGGAACTGCTGCGCGCGGAGCAGCTCGGCCTTCCCTTCCTCGTCCTCCATCCCGGCGCGCACATGGGCGCCGGAGTCGAGGCGGGGCTCGAAAAAGTCGCCTCCAGCCTAGATCGGCTCTTTGCCGATTCCGCCCGCAACCCCGTCCGCATCGCGCTGGAGATCACCGCCGGCCAGGGCTCGACCCTCGGCCGCACATTCGAGGAACTCGCCTGGCTCCTCAAACACGTCAAACGGACCGAGCGCCTCTGCGTCTGCCTCGACACCGCGCATCTCTTCGCCGGCGGCCACGACATCTCCACACCCGCGGGCGTCAAGCAAACCTTCGCCCAATTCGACAAGATCATCGGGCGCGAGCGCCTCGCCGCGCTGCACCTCAACGACTCGAAGACCCCGCTCGGCTCGCGCGTCGATCGCCACGAGCACATCGGCAAAGGCCGCATCGGCCTCGAGCCATTCCGTTACATCATGCGCCAGCCCCGCTTCTGGAACATCCCAAAAGTCCTCGAAACCCCCAAGGGCAAGGAAATGAAAGAGGACATCGTCAACATGGCCCTCCTTCGCTCCCTGATGGATTGAGCCTCTACAGCGGCTCAATCGCATTCAGCCCCGTCGTGATCGTCCACGCGTTATCCAGCGGCATCCGCTTCAGTTCGTTTCCCGGACCCCACGAGTCGGTATAGAGAATCTCATTCGTCTGATCGTTGTACCCGATGATCAGCCGCATGTGGCCGCCGATCCCCTTGACCATCATTTTTTCCGGCACGATTCCCAGGATCACGGACCAAAGGCCCGGTGTCCCCTGGTCGATCAAGTCGTGTACCTTCTGCCGGAAGAGGTCCATGTCCGATTCATTGCGCGTCCGCGCTTCCTTGAGAATGTCCGGCTTCATCGCCGCGTAATACGCCTGTAGGTCGATCTCCCCAACCGGGATCGGGATCTTTTGCGCGCCGCTCCCCGCCTGCGCCAGTTCGTTATATGCACTGAGCAGACTCAGAAATTGCGCCACATTCATATTCATCACCGGACGGACCCTCACGCGAAGGCGTTGCGCCAGATTTTGCAGCGAGTCGAACATCGCGGTGTAGCTCGTCCCCTCGGTGGCGGAACTATTTGCGAGTTCCGCCAATTCATTCTCATCGACCCGCATTCCGTAATAACGCAACACCCGCTCCGCGGCCGCCACCACGCAATAGCCCTTCTGCCCCTGGTCCACCATCGGCACGGAATCAATCAGCACGTCACCGTTCGCCCCATGCTTCACGTGCGATGGGCCGTCCCACGTTTCGGACGGCGTATCTTCCACCGATGCGAGCGCTTCCTCCATGAAACTCTTCGGCTTCTCCGCCGGCGTGATTTGCAGTCGGATAAACTCGGCGCGGAACGGGATGCCGAGGCTTTTCACCTCCTTGGTGCGCGAGTATTCGAGCAGGTATTGCGTGGCTGGCGTCTGCCACGTCACTCCATACGCCTTCACCGCATTCGAAGCCTCCTGGCCCAGCACATTCCCCTGCGCCTTGGTCATCGCGTTCAATCCATTCACCGAATTCAACACCGCTCCACTCCATTTCTCGAACGAAATATCCCCCGCGTCCCCGCGATTATAAATCGATATCGTCAGGCTCGACAGCTTCTCTCCCGCGAACCCCGCATCCACCTCCCACACCGGCTGCGAGAAAAGCGTCAGCCCTCGCATGTGCGTCTCCGCCCGATCCCGCGAACTCGACAGCCAATAGAACCCGAGCCCCTTGTTCTGCTCCACAAAGGCCGCCCGCGGCGTCTGCCAGAGCTGCGGCGAAGCGATAAACGAATCCAGCGCCTGTCCCCGCGCCTGCACGGCCAGGCAAAGGACCGCCCATCGAACGCAGCGCCTGAAAAAACTCATCGTGATAATCTTTCGTCGGTACGCCGCCCGCGCAAGCCATTATCCCATCCTCGCAAAGAGGGCCGCGTTTCACCCCACCGCCGGCTGCTGCTGCGTCAGGCAATGGAACGCTCCCAGCCCCCAGATCAACTCCCGGCAATCGATCGTCACCACCTTGCGCCGCGGGAACGCCCGCTGCAGCACGCTCGAGGCCCACGCATCGCCCGTATCCTGGAACACCGGCATCAGCACCACCTTGTTCGCGATGTAAAAATTTGCGTAGCTCGCCGGTAGCCGCTGGCCTTGCTTCACGATCTTGCCCGGCATCGGCATCGTCAGCACTTTCAGCGGCGAGCCATCCTCGATGGTCATCTCCCGCAGCCGCGCCAGATTCATCCGCAGCGGCTCGAAGTTCGCATCCGACTCGTCCTCCTCGATGACACTCACCACGGTATCGCGGCTGACGAATCGCGTCAGGTCGTCGATATGCCCGTCCGTGTCGTCCCCCTCGATCCCGTCGCCCAGCCACAGGATATTTGTCACGCCGATGTATTCCTTCAGTTGCTCCTCGATCTCCGCCTTCGTCAGGTCCGGATTCCGATTCGGATTCAACAGGCACGACGTCGTTGTCAGCAGCGTGCCGCTGCCGTTCACATCGATCGAACCTCCCTCCAGCACCATCCCCGGCTTGTACACCGGCAGGTTCAGCAATTCCGCCACGCGGGTCGGCACCTCGTCGTCGTCGTCAAACGGCGGGTATTTCCATCCCCACGCATTGTAATCCCAATCGACCACCGCCAGCCGCGGCTCCTCGTTCCGCGTCAGGAACATCGGCCCGTGATCCCGGCACCACGGTTCGTTGGTCGGGATTTGGTGAAAGGTCACGTGCTCCGTCCGCGCCCTGTGCTTGCTCAACAGCTCCCGCACCTCGGCTTCGTCGCCCGCATCGCGCACGTTGATGTGTACCGGCTCCGATTCGCCCAGCGCGTCCACCATTTTCGCCAGCACCGGCAGCACCGATTGATACGCGTCGGGAAATGAAATCCCCTCCCGGCGCGGCCACGAGAGCCACGTCGCCTCGTGCGGCTCCCACTCCGCGGGCATATGGTAGCCGAGTCGCGCGGGTGTGACGATTTGAGTCGGTTGCATGTCCCGTCCTTTAATCAATCATTCGTTGCGCAATGCCTCCGTACGCTTCCACCCGCCGGTCCCGCAGGAACGGCCAATGCGTCCGCTGGACATTCAACAGGCCGAGGTCGATCTCACGCACGAGGATCGTCTCCTCCTCCACACCGGCCCGCTCGAGCACCGCCCCGTCCGGCCCAACAATGAAACTTTGTCCCCAAAAATCCAGCCCCTCGCCACCCGCGGGCGCCTCGTGTCCCACGCGGTTGGCCACCGCCACGTAGCATCCGTTGGCAATCGCATGTCCCCGCTGGATGGTCTCCCACGCGTCATGCTGCTGCGCCCCGAATTGTGCGCGCTCGCCCGGATGCCAGCCGATCGCCGTCGGATAAAAAAGAACCTCCGCCCCCCGCAGCGCCATCAGCCGCGCCGCCTCCGGATACCATTGATCCCAGCAGATGCACACGCCGATCGGCCCGTGCCTCGTCTTCCACGCAAGGAATCCCAGATCGCCCGGCGCGAAATAGAATTTCTCGTAAAAGAGCGGGTCGTCCGGGATGTGCATCTTGCGGTATTTCCCCATCAGCGCACCGTCCGCGTCGATGATGGCCGCCGTATTATGATAAAGCCCCGGCGCGCGCCGTTCAAAGAGCGACGCGATGACGACCGCCCCGCATTCCCGCGCCACTTTCCCAAGCGCTTCGGTGGATGGCCCGGGGATTCCCTCGGCGAGTTCGAAATTCTTGTGATCCTCCGACTGGCAGAAGTATTGCGACCGGAACAGTTCCGGCAGGCAGATCACATTCGCCCCCCGGCCCGCCGCTTCGCGCGCCATATCGCAGGCGCGAGCCAGGTTTGCATCCGGGTCCGGTCCGCAGCGCATTTGAACGATGCCGAGGACGGTACTCATCTGATTCGAGGGCGGGGAGGGCGACGAGAAATCGGACGGACGGAACTGTTGACCGCGGATATTTACTTCACGGAATCGGCGGGGACGATGTCGATGCCCTTGATTTCGATTCGCTTGAGCGGCTTGCTCGGCTCACCGCTCGCGCTCATCGTCACCGGCGTATCGCCGATCTTCCCGAGCACGTCGTCCCCTTTGAGCACGTTGCCAAAGTCCGTGTATTTTCCGTTCAGGAAACTCGCATCGCCCAGGCAGATGAAGAACTGGCTGCCCGCTGAATTCGGGTCTTGTGAGCGCGCCATCGAGATGACGCCCCGCACGTGCGGGCGCGAATTGAATTCGGCATTGATCTGGTAGCCCGGTCCGCCCGTGCCCCACATCGCCTCCTTTGTCGGGTCCTTGGTCAGCGGATCGCCCCCCTGGATCATGAAACCCTTGATGATCCGGTGGAAACAGGTTCCATTGTAAAAGCCCTGCTTCGCGAGCTTCTCGAAATTCGCAACGGTATTCGGCGCAACGTCAGTCCAGAATTGGATGACCATGTCGCCTTCGGTGGTGTGGATGACTGCAACGTCGTTATTCATAGGGGTGGTGGTGGTGGTATCGGCAGCGGTGGCCGCCGTCACGAGCGCGCCGAACATCGCCACGCAGGACAGCAGGAGGGTTCTCATAAAGTCCCGAAATCTTCACGAACATTCGCTCCACTGCCAAGATTTTCCGCCCGGCTTTTTTTCGCCGCAATGGAACGAAAAACTTGACCCGGCGGAAAATCCAAATCCGAAATTCGAATCCGTGTCTACGTATGCTTGAGGCGCCGGCGAATCCAGGTGGGATTGCGGCGGCAATCGATGACAGCACGAACACGGATAACGTCCGCCTCTATCCTGTAGTAAATCGCGAATGGAAATCGACGCGCGATGCATCAATGCGAGCCATAAACGACCTTCTGAATGCCGGCATGGAGAAGCAGCGAATCAATTTCGGCGAATATCGAATCCAAAAAGTAGGAGCCGAGTCCTGCCGACTGCTCCTCATAAAAATGAAAACCTGCGATGAGGTCGTCCTTGGCGGCGTCAAGGATCTCGACCCTCATGACACCCGCTTGTGGATGTTGGCCTTGGCTTTCTCCCAATCCGAAAAGTGTGCTTCACCGGAGGCGATACGCTGCTCGCGGTCTTCCAGCACCTCGCGATGCCACTCTGGGGATTCGAGAGCATCAGCGTTGCGGCTCAAGTCCTCCCAAAGCGCTTCCATAAGCTGAAGCTTCTCTGAAACGGTCAGGTCGCTCAATTGCAATGTCACGGGCACGGCAAAATGATAGCGAAAACTGTCGGCAAAGCGAGCCTTTTGGCATCCAACCCGGAAAAACCGCCGTTTCGAATTTTCTCCGTTTTCCTCAGAAAACCGCCGCCTGCCCCTCCGTCAGAAACGCAATCTTCTCCGCCATCCCGTGCGTCTCTGCGTGCCGCCGCAATCGCTGCGGCGGCTCGTCCATCGGCTCATAGCTCAGCCGGAATGTCCCGTAATGCATCGGCACCATCTGGCGCGCCTTCAAATCCAAAAACGCTTGCAGCGCCTCCTCCGGATTCATGTGTACCTCGCGTCCGCTCGGGGGGTCGTACGCCCCGATCGGCAGCAGCGCCACGTCGATCGCGAATCGCTCCCCGATTTCCTTGAACCCGTCGAAGTACGCCGTGTCGCCGCAATGAAAAATCGTCCGCCCTCCCGCCTCAATGATGAAACCCCCGAACCCACGATGCGAATCGTGCAGCATCCGTGCGCCCCAATGATGGCAGGGCGTCAGCGTGATCTTCACCGGCCCGTGCTCGAAGCTCTCCCAGTAGTGCAATTCGTGTACGCTGCGAAATCCGAGGTCATGCACCAGGTTTCCAACCTCGAACGGCACGACAATCGGCTGATCCTCGGCGATCCGTCGCAGCGTCTTGCGGTCCAGGTGGTCGAAATGCGCGTGCGTGACCAGCACAAGGTCGATCTCCGGCAGGTCGTGCAATTGAATTCCAGGATGCTTGATCCGCTTGATGACCTTCAGCCATTTCGCCCAGTTCGGATCGATGAGAATATTGATCCCCAGCGTCTGGAGCAGAAATGACGCGTGCCCGATCCAGGTAATCCCGACCTGCCCATCCGTCAGATCGGGGAACAGCGCCTCAAGGTGCGTCCCCAGCCGCTTGGTAAACAGCGACGGGATGAGCACTTGCGTCAAAAAGTTGCGCTTGTGCCACCCCTTCTCCGGTCGCAGGCCCACCTTCCGCGCCTTGCTTGCCGCAGGTTTCGAGCCGCGACTCGTCCCTGTATTGCGGGAAATTTCTTTCCGTTTTTCCACAGGCCGCAAATTCTAGCTCGCCCCGATTCCGGCGCAATGAATGATTCGCTTGCCCGGCATATTCCGGTCACGGACAACATTGATCGACAATGGAAGAGCCCACAAAACAATCGCTGCGCCTCAACGCGCGCAAACTCCTCGCCGATCTCTCCTTCGAGGCGCGCGCGACCGCATCCACCGGGATTTGCCGCCAAATCATGGCGCTCCCGGAATGGGCCGCCGCGCAAACCGTGGCCCTCTACGTGCCGCAACCGACGGAGCCCGATCTGATGGCATTGCTCGGCGCCGATGGGAAGCGCTGCTGCTTCCCCCGCGTTCGCGGCGATGATGAACTCGACTTCCACGAATGCCACTCGCCCGGCCTCCTGCGGCCCGGTCGCTGGAGGCTCCTCGAGCCGGAACCCGAACGGTGCCCCATCGTCCCGGATACCGGGATCAACCTCTTCCTCATTCCCGGTCTCGCGTTCACCCGCTCCGGCGGGCGGCTAGGACGCGGCAGCGGCTTTTATGACCGCTTCCTCAAGCGCGCCGATGCCCGCGCCGCAAAGATCGGCGTTTGCTTTCATCCGCAACTCGTCCCCTCGCTCCCGCTGGAAGACCACGATCGCAACATGGATATGGTCCTGACGGAGGCCGAAATCATCCGCTGCTAGAGCATTTTCTATTTAATCTGAGGCAAAGAGTGGTATGGTAGGTGGATGCGAACCTACAGTCTTGATCTGCGGGAGCGGATCATAGCGGCGAGAGAAAAGGGGCACACGACTGCGGA